>NZ_JCBDGU010000015.1:0-91783 GCF_059834255.1 Vibrio sp. R11-SG3-ISO9 | reverse complement strand
CCATTTACTGAGTTTGTCGGATTTAAATTTAGCGCGCCTCAACGCGGCTCTCTCCCCATGTACGAGTAATGAGCGGATGTAGGTGTTGCCTTGTTTTGTTATCCCAAGAAGAATGATTTTGTCGCCGCTTGTTTCTTGTTTGGGTACTAGCCCCATCGCAGCGGATGCATCTCTGCCTGTTCTGAACTGTTGTCCAGAACCAAGCCATACTGCAACGGCTTGACTGGTAAGGGGGCCAAAGCCAGGAATAGACATGAGTCGCTTTGTGTTTTCGAACTGCTTGGCGGTTTGGTTAAGTTTATCGTCGAACCATTTGACCTGTTCGTCGATGTATAAATATCGTTCGTATTGATGCGACAACAGCTCTCTCAATATATAAGACAGTTGGTTTTCATCGTTCTCGAGTATTTCGGGTATGGCTTTTCTGAAGGCTGTGGCTCCTTTGGGCATGATGATGGCGTATTCAGAGATAAGGCCACGCACTTGATTAACGATACGAGTTCTTTCAGTGACGAGTAGACGTCTCATTCGAATAAGAGATTGGATGGCTTGTTGTTCGAGGGATTTTATGGGCACAAAGCGAGTTGAGGATCGTTGAACAGCTTCGCAAATAGCAACAGCATCATTAAGGTCGTTCTTTCCCTTAGTTCGATAAGGAATTACGTATCTAACAGCCATAATGTGGGCGTCATGACCCAGTTTATTGAGTGTTCTAGCCCAATAATGTGCACCACCACATGCTTCAACGCATGAGTGGCATATTTGCTATTGTAGTCAATAGTTTAGAGCGTGCTACTGACTTATGAAGTATGACTTTACCATTTTGGTCTTCGGCATGAAGGTTAAAGTGGTTTTTAGCTAGATCGATACCGAAAAAAAAAGAATAATCAGACGTGGTGCCTCCAACGCATTTAAGCACCACATAAGAGTGGCAGATCCTCGGTAGGGGGAATCCATGTCATTCGTTATGTGCATGGGGCTGAAAATCATTTCTGTATTTTTGATAAGCCATCAATTAAGATGGCTTAGGTCTAAAAATCTAGTCTATTTGTTTGGCGACGATCAGCCTAGATATTTTAAAGTGATACTAACTAGCGTTAGTAAGCAAATTGCGACTTCGATTAAATCGTTTAGCAATATGACCTCCTATTATTGTAGGTGAAGAAGCCACTAATGCTGACGTAACTAGTTCACATTAGTGGTTTTTTTATATCTGGGACTTATCATATCGGATGATTTGGGGTGTTTCAATAGCGGGTTCTTTCTAACTATCTGTTTTGCAAGCATTTTTTGCATGCTTTTGATAGGGTTTCTATATTTATCAATGACTAAGAATAACTCAAAAATGTGACGCAAATCACACAACAAGCTGTTTGAGAGTGATTCGTAACGCGTGGCATTTTTACCATGCGTTGATTTTAGCGATTAAGGTGGTATGCGGAAGCATCGTACTGCGTTGCTCACCACTTAAGCGGGCGTTAGGTCACAATGGAGTAAAACGATGCAGTTAGAGTCGTTAAACTATGATGTGTTGGTATCAAAAGGGATAAATCGGAAATTTGCGGAAATACTCTCAAACCCGAAAGAGTTTCATGAAGACCTTACTATTCACGTTAGCGAGATAAGCTGGGATTATTTTATTCCTGATAATGTAACAGATGTAGTTCCTTTATGGGGGCAAAATGCGGACTGTTATGTTCGGTGGCTTCGTAATGGTAAAGAAGAATATGTACTGCTATTTCATGATGATCCTGAATGGTCCCTTGTCGCGACTTCAGAACAAGGGATAATGGCTGTGCTTTGGAGCAGTTGGGCAGAGTTTCAAGAAAATGATAGCGATATTTGTATTTTTGCTAATGCCTTGGGATTTAAATATTGTTTTGAAGCTTTACAAGAATGGGAAACCGATTATGACCAGTTTCAAGAATGGATGCTAAATCTGAAAGAGTGACCTAACAAGGCCATCAAGTGTGACGCTTTACACTCGGTAGTTTTGGTTGGAAGTTCAGTTGGCTTGGTGAGTTTAGTGGGGCACACCTTATGGCTGGCGCTATATCCCATAAAGGAATTCTAGTATGAGCTATGATTTAGGCTTCTTTTCCATAAAAGAAGGTGCTACAACGGCGGAAGTTAGAGCAGTTTATCTAAGTAGCTGCGAAGGTTCGGCTCCCTCATGGCCGCAGTCAGAGACGCTTAAGTCATTCATATCGGCCTTAGAATATGAATATCCATGCATTGACACTCTCTCCGATGATGAAGTGGATGGTAGTCCTTGGTCATGCGACTTCGATAAAGGTGAAGGTTACATAATCGTGAGCATGGTTTTTAACCGTGCATCTGAGGTAGGTAATTTCGTCTGGAGTTTGCTCGAACAACATGAACTTATCGTTTTTGATCCTCAAGCAAATAAAGCTTATATAGGTAACAATGAGCTTCCAGAAAGTCAGGAAACTAAAAAATGGTGGCAACTCTGGAAGTAAGAGTTAACAAGGCCAGCCAGAAGGTCCAAAAATCGCCGCTTCGCTCTGTTTTTTCGGCCCCTGCTGGCGGCGCTATAGCGCAGCGGTATTTATCAGAAGAGGGATTATGCGAATTGATTTGATAATGATCGAGAACGAAAGTCAACTTCATGAATTGATGGCTAATTGCTTTGGTTTTCCAGATTACTATGGAAAAAACTGGGATGCTTTTTGGGATTGCCTTTGTGATTCGGATTTGCCTAAAGTCATAGAGTTTGTAGGCTCTAATCATCTGAAGTCTGCTCTCCCTGAGAGTTTCGAATCTTTAAAAAATTGTTTTGATGATTTGAGTCGAGAGCATCCAAAGATAGGTATCAGAGTAGACTGGGACTAATGCGCTATAACAACCATTTAAGGCTTCAAGATACTTTTTCTAATCCATATCGAGCGCGTTAGCCCTAATACTCTAAAGCGTTTCTGCCCAAGAATTTGTTTCATCAGGCGTGGTACTTTCCCCAACAAACGTTCAATCATTAATGCAAACGTTGCGAACTTTATTGTCAGAGTTTCGATCTTAGTTGTTCACCGAAGTTCAAAACGGTTTCTCTGGCGTGATGAACTGATCACATAGCCATTTCATTGCTTGATCATTCATGTTTGGTCGATTCCATACCAAGCTGTACGCGACTTTTCCATAATCGAAAGGCAATGGCTTCGCGATGAGCCCTTTGGCTTGTAGGGCTTTCTGCGACCATAGCTTTGAACAGGTAAACAAGTATGGCGTTTGATGGCAAAGCACGGCGGCTGAGCCAAAGTCAGCTACTGAAATAGCGACGTCACGAGGTTTGTGGCATTGAACCAAATTCTGCTCAAAGAAGGGCTGTGAAAGCTCGTTATCAAAGATCCCGATGTGTTTGTAGCTGAGGTAGTCTTCGATAGTCAGCGTTGTATTGGCGAGAGGATGATCAGCCCCCATCAAACATACCATCTCATCAGATAGGATGGTCTTCCATACCAACTCTTTGTTTTCTGTCGGAGGCTGTGAAATATCGTGAGGCAGTAAAATCGCATTCACTTTGCCGCTCAAAAGCGAGTCAAAACCGAATTGCTGCTTCGAGTACACCTTTAGCGCTGCATTAGGGGCTAACTGAGTGGTTATCTGACTGATGGTTGGAGAAAACACCTCAAAGGTGCTCTCACGCATCGATAAGGTGAAGCTGCCTTGGTAAGTCTCTGGAACGAAGCTCTTTTGATGCAGAAGGCCGTTCATACTCGATAAAATGGCATGTACGGTTGGTGCGATTTGGTGCGCAAACGGAGTAGGGATGAGCTTGGTACCATCGCGGTAGAAAAGCTCATCATCAACAATCTCTCTAAGCTGAGATAGTGTCTTACTGACGCTGGATGGCGTTACATACAACTGTTCCGCAGTTTGGGTCACGCTATGAGTATTGAGCATAACGTGAAGAACAGTAAGGTGTTTAAGGCTAACGCGCGATAGGTGGAGATAATCCATCTCTACTCCAGAATCAAAGAACGAGTCTGGATTCTAACGTGCTAGCTTGTGATGAGCACGCGAAAAGTGACCTGCACAGAAAGCACCGACAATAGAAAGTTCGCCCGCCAAACAGAGCGCTGCACATACTTCCGCCAACGCTTGCGATTTGCCGTTGCCGTGTAGCCCTAACAAGTCCAGACACGCTTTTTGGCTTGGCAAACCCGTACCACCACCTACAGTGCCGAGCATCAAGTTCGGAAGGGTGACACTAGCGTACAAGCCGCCTTCTTTGTTGAGTTCCATACGAGTCATACCAATAGCCGACTCAGCCACACATGCCGCATCTTGGCCGCAAGCGATATAGAGCGCAGCCAGGGCATTCGCATAATGGGCATTGATACCAATGGTACCGCTCAGTGCGCCGCCAACAGTGGTCATCTGTCCAAACTGAACCATTTTCTCTGGGGTTGTATGGAGATACTTCTCGACCAACTCCGCAGGAATATTCACTTCTGCTGTCACCTTTTTACCACGCACACTGCGCAGCGTCTGTGTATTGGCTTTTTTGTCGCCAGATAGATTACCGTCAAGAAACGCATGGTCAGGTTTCACGGGTGTATGTTCAATGATGTACTCGAACACGGCATTAGTGGCAATCGTCACCATGTTTTGACCAGAGGCGTCGCCCGTCAAAAACTCAAACACAAGGTAAACGTGATTGCCTTCGATGTTGCAACTGATGTCAGTGAGTTTGCCGTGCGATGTCGTAGATTCTGCAAGCGCTTTAAAGTGATCGTATTGCGTCACTACCCATGCAACGAATTGACCAGCTTGCGCCAAGTTCTCGAAGGCAAAACCAGGAGTGCGAGTTACACCTTCGTTGAGCAGCATCGCACTTGCACCACCACAAGCAGAAATGAGCTTAGAACCACGGTTATACGAAGCAACGAGCGCGGCTTCTGTGGTCGCCAATGGCACCAAATAATCGCCTTCAGCAAACAGACCGTTTACACGCAGTGGACCAGAAATACCGACAGGTACTTTAACGGTGCCAATGAAGTGTTCGATGTTTTTTTCGTAGGCAGAAAATTGCGAAAGGGTATGAGCGTCAAGCAGCTCAGCTTGGCTTTCTGCATTATCAAGGGCTGTCCAACGGCGGGTAAGGTTTTTCTCAGTCAAGTAAGGGCTTGGAGTCAGCTTTTTACTTGGCTTGTCGAAATGGGGTTGAAGCTTTTGTTCTAATTCTTCTGCGGTGATATCGCCACCTAAGATTGAAACATAGTCGCGACGGTGCAGGTTGAGTTTTGGCATAATTATTATTGGTACAGTTGGAACAGCAAGAGATATTTTGCGCTGATTCTACCGAGTAATGAGGGAGAAACAAGCGTCAGATATAATGAGTTACAGTTTGTGCAGCAATCGACAAAGAAACGCGAGGCTTTGTTCAGAGATTATGAGCAAGCTGTTAATCGCCATATTAGATGTGAATGTCTAACAGGCTTCCAATGGCTTCGTTCTGGCGCTCGATGACAGAAGCGCCCACGCGATTGTAACTGGCGCTTTGTGTGAGTTTCACTAGCGCATCGCTGTGAGAAGGCATTGGTTCACTCACGGATTCTTTTTGAAGTGGGTCTGCAGTAGGGAGTTGATTAAAGCTGAGGTCGCTTTTAGGTGCCATTTCTTGCTCTAACTGAGGTTCATTCTGAGCAAGCCGATTCAGCTCCACAGCCGCTTCTTCCGCCATGTTGGCAGACTGCTGCATGATTGCGTAACCAGAATGTATACCTGAAATGGACATTCATTGACCTCATTAAATTCCTAACTTGAGTTTAGGTTGGCTAAATATTGAACGCAAGGGAAATGTGTGATCTATGAGTAGGTTAATTGTAACTAAGTGGTCGTTAGGGGAAAGATATAGGAAATTCTGTGCTGGTTGGTATGTACTAAGAAATCCATCCATTAAACTATTGAAGAGATAATAAAAGGGCTGATTTGTGGAGACGTGTGAGTGAACTGCTATATTGATAAGTTGTCAGGCGTGGTAAGAAGACGAACGCTTGAAAGTAGATCAGTAGTGAAGATAAGGGAGCTGTTTAGTCGATTTTATATTAACTAAACAGCTCGCTTAGTGCTTTCATTTCTTCGTCCGTAAGCAAAGGTTGTTGCTTGTTGTCGACTTTACTGTCGATTGTCTCGTCTATTTCACCTTGAAGAGCGATAAGCTGTTGATTGCTCAGTAGATGAATCTGCTGTTTTAGAGCTTCAAATTGTAGTGCGTTCATGATACGGCCTTACGACATCTGTTACGCTACTGTAAGCATAGTACTCTAGTAGCATAGATCCAGTAAAATGATAGGAAAATCACTAAATATTTTGTGATTCCAATTTATAAGACAACTATAAGTTTATGTGACCAATTTTTGTCCGAGAAATGTCAGGCAAAGTTAGTGCTCGGTCAATCAAAGTCAGAGGATTTTAGTAATGTAAATTTCGATGGTGCCAGCAATGACGGGGCTTGGTAGGGTTGGTTTCGTAAGTTGTTGATTTATATGGTATGGCATTGAGAGTAAAAAGATAGCTCAAGATGGATGAATTTTGAGCTGTCTTTTTGTTTGTTATAGGCTTTGTTTTTGTATGGTTTTTTAGCGTTCTATTGAACTATTTATTGAACGTTACTTTAACCGCAAACTTAGTTGCCAAGGTATGCAATTCAGGCAGCATTCGATAGATAAGGTGGAGTTGTTGCAACACCATCCTGACAGAACTTTCGTCTTCTTCGCGCCATTCACTCAAACGATTATCCAATTCAGGGTCGTAGCTATTTTTGATTTCACACTGTTCACTATGACTATGAAGCTGAGAGTACAGCGCATCTAAGTGCTCGTGAATTACACGATGTGCGTCTAACACTAGCTTGTGAGTCGCTTCATCATCAATACGCGTTCTGTGCGCGCCTAATGCGGAGATGTAGCTAAGTAGAGCATGGTTGAGAGTCAGGAAACGAAAACTCTCATCGACTGAGGTTCGATATTTGCCGGGCTCTACCAACATGCTACTGATTGCCACTGTTAAGTTGGCATCGTTGTTGTGGGCGCTACGACGAGCGATACGATAGCTGAGACTGTCTTTCTTGCCGATACGATATTGCCCAATGATCTGCGCCAGATAGGACTTGTTGGCGTCTAGCGCATCGGCCATCACTTTATGCAAACGCTTAGACTGCCAATCCGGGAACAGGTAAACAACCGCAAGTACGGCCAATGCACAGCCAATAAAGGTATCCGCAAGTCGAGGCAGAACCACGGCATAGCCTTCACCGAGTTGATTGAAACAGAACAGTACCAATAGCGTGATGAATCCGGTGGCAAACCCGTAGTTGTTAATACGGAAAGCAAAGAACATTACACCGCTGACCACGATAAACACCAGTTGGCTCTCTTGAGAAGGGAAGAAAGTCAGCAGTGGGACACCAATCAACAGGCCGGCCACGGTACCAATCACACGCGCAGTGAGCTTTTGACGAGTCGCACTGTAGTTTGGCTGACACACAAAAAGAGTCGTTAGCAAGATCCAGTAACCTCGCTCAATCTCGAAGCCCTGAATGATTCCATAACCCAACGTTAGCGTCACCGCCATACGTATAGCGTGACGAAATAGCATCGAATCCTTGTTTAGGTTGGCGCGAATTCTATGCCACATAGCCTTTAGAGTGTGAGGGTTGGTGTCATCCAACACATCTTCTTCAAGCTTCTCGGCATCTGGGTTATTGATGTTTGATAGCTGCTTTTCTACCGTCGCTAAGTTGTTAAATAGGAAATCGAGCTGACTAAGTAGTGGTTTCCATTCCGGACGGTTTTGTTGATGAAGGTGGTTTAAAGAAGACATCAACTCATCTAAAGCCAGTACTGACTTGTCACTGTGTTGATATTCCGCACCAACTTTTAAAGAACTCGCGATCTCATGACAGGCTTTTGCTTGTGCCTCTAGTAGGTATTTGAAGCGGAACAATACATCCGAGCGTTCAAAGTGTTTCGCCAGCTCTTGATAGCGATAATGGGTGGAGCTGACACGCTCATGAATATCTTGGGCGATAAAATAGGTATTAAGAAAGCGGTCGCTTGGTCCATCAATGTGGCCTCGCTTAGAGCGATTCAGCAGCGTGGCTTTACACATATTGAGGGCATTAACTGTGCTTGCGTTGAGTTTCGCTTCAATAATGCGGTGTGGTTGAGGGACTAGGTCAGTCACTGGATAGAATAGCTCTGCCTTGGACTCCATGTAGTTGCCAATCTGGTCAAAAACGGTCGCAAGGTTCTGTTGTACAGGTTGCATTGGCCAAACGATTTGCCAAATCATAGACATAAAGTAGTACCAAGCCGCACCGGTTAACAGTAGCAATGGTTGGAACCACAAATTGGTGCTTTCGTGTGCACCTAGCATAGTGTAGATGGCCACAAGCAGGGAGCCAAAAGCGATGCTGGCGTATTTAGGACCAATGGCACCAAGCATGATGAATGCGAATGTCGACGTGAACAAGCCAATCGCGAATAGCCATGGCGTTTCGAAAAGCAGTTCTATGGAAAAAGCAGCAATGGCAAAACAGATAAAGGTTAATGTGAGTGCTTTGAGCCTTCCGGTAAAGCTATCGTCACTTTCAGCCAATGCGGCGGCAATAACGCCAAGAATGAGAGGGGTGATTAACGTATTTTGCTCGTAGTACCAAGCGGGCACCACAACACCCAATAAGGTGATAAGAATGAGGACGCTGTAATTTATGGTTTTGTTCGCCCAGTAGAGGCGTAAATTATCGGAGAAGTTCACAGTCGCTCGCTATTCAAGCTAAAAACATAATCCTAACAGAAATCAAGCACAAGAATTTGATACTAATTCATAATTAACCCCAGGTGGTCATGAAAACGGCGATAAGAAATGGGATATTATTAATTCTTATTGCAACATGATATAAATTCACTATCTCCCAATTAAGAGCAAGCCCAATGCAGCTAAGCGCAAATAAGACTGCACAGTTTTTTATCCAAAATGAATATCATCAAGTTGAGCTAGATGGCTCACGTTTACTTCTCTCATCTGTTGGTAGCGAGGAGCGTATCCCGTTCACGATATGGAGTGGTAAAGTCGCGATAAAACGCGGTTTGTTTTGGGGATCATTGCAGTTCTTTGCCAATACGCATGAAGGAAAACAACGCAGCTGGTTAGTTCAAGGTTTGCCATGGGATGAGTGCCGCCAGTTTGCTCGCAGCGCGGTGAATGCGTATCAACAGTGGCATGATACTCAATGTGAACAACTGGCAGAGCATGTACCTGAATGGGAAGCCGAGCTAACACGCCTTGAGCAGTTACCTGCTTTCTTACCGCACTCTCAAGTCGATCAATGGGTGAATAAAGTCAATCAAGGCTTAGAGTCGATGGTGATGACCCTTGATGAAGCTGCTCTGCGCATGCCAAAACGAATCGCCCGTCTTTCTCCATGGTTACTCGATACGGAGGAGCAGCAAGCTGAGCGCAACCGACTATGGCTTGATCGCGAACGTCAAAACTGGGAAGTGTTATTTGCGCAGTGTGAGTCTTCGCCACTTAACCTTTCTCAGCAATATGCGGTGTTAATGAACGACGATCATAACTTGATCTTGGCGGGTGCCGGTTCGGGTAAAACCAGTGTTCTTACCGCTCGTGTTGCTTACCTTCTACAGAGCCATCAAGCTCAGGCAGAAGAAATGCTATTGCTGGCGTTTGGTCGTGAGGCCGCTGATGAAATGAAACAGCGCCTAGATAGCAAGATTGGCCTCTCAGCCGAAAAAGTGCAGGTGAAGACATTCCACCAGTTAGGACTCAAGATCCTTAACCACGTTGAGAATGAACCCGTGACTATTTCTCCATTGGCATTGGACAGTAACCAGCGTCAAGCTTGGTGTATCGACTGGTTGAAAAAGCACTGGATGACACCGACTAACTTTAAGCGTTGGCAAAAACACCTCGCTAAATGGCCTATTGCTTACCTGAAAGGCGATGAAGAGCTAGGTAGCCATGTCTCCAACCTCAAGTTAATCGGATGGTTAGAGAAGCAATTAGAGCAGTTAAATAGCTCGGGCTTAACCAAAAAAGAGGTACAGCAACAGCTTATCGATCACCCAGATTATACCCGATTGAATAGCGAGCTCGCGCTTTGCTGGCCGTGTGTGACCGCTTGGCAGAAGAATCTGAAAGAGCAGAATCAAATCGATTTCTCGATGATGATTAGCCGCGCCACTCAATATGTGGAAAAAGGACGATTTATCTCGCCTTGGAAGTTCATCATGATCGACGAGTACCAAGATATCTCTCCAGACCGCTTGGCTCTAGTAGAAGCACTGTGTAATCAAACCAAAGCGGAACATCAAGCGTCTATTTTTGCTGTGGGGGATGACTGGCAATCTATCTATCAGTTTGCTGGTGCGGATGTCGATCTGACTACGGGTTTCAAAGATCGATTTGAAAGTTCGACGATTCATCATTTAGACACAACTTATCGTTTTAATAACCAATTAGGTGCGGTTGCGAATCGATTTGTGCAAGAGAATCCGATTCAACTGCCGAAAGAGCTCAATAGCTTTAAGCAGCAGAAGCAGAAGGCGGTTTATACAGCACCGAGTAAAGATGTTGAGAAGATCCTCGATCAGCTCAACCGCCAAGTAAAAGGAAATGCGACCAAGTCAGTATTGCTGCTAGGGCGCAACCATTATCATAAACCTGAGTTGTTAGCGGATTGGCAGAAGATTTACACGTCACTAGACATGAGTTTTATGACATGCCACGCAAGTAAAGGTAAAGAAGCTGACTTCGTGATCATTCTTTGTGTAGATGAAGGGCAATTCCCAACGAAGAAGAAACAGCTTCATATTGATGGCGCATTAACAGAGTCTTCAGATAATTTCCCTTATGCTGAAGAGAGAAGACTGTTTTACGTCGCAATGACACGAGCAAAGGAAAAAGTCTGGATCACTCACAGCGGTGATGGTTCTGGCTTTGTACAAGAATTGCATCAATCGGATTATCCGGTTGTCCGTAAAAAATAAACCGTAGCCAAGCCAACATTTTTGGTAAGGAGGCCGAAATGGAACATGGTTCGATCAATTACATTGAGTTTGCAGCAAAAGATTTAGACAAGACCAAAGCGTTCTTTGAATCCGTATTTCAGTGGCAGTTTGAAGATTATGGACCAGAGTACACGGCTTTTACCGCTAAAGGGTTGATGGGTGGTTTTTATCAATCTGAGTTAGCTTGTGACGCGAGCGCTGGTGGTGCTCTGATGGTGTTTTACAGCCAAGGTTTAGAACAGACTGAGCAAGAAATAGTGGAAGCGGGTGGCATGATTAAGCGAGACATCTTTGCTTTTCCGGGCGGCCGACGTTTTCATTTCTGCGAACCAAGTGGGAATGAAATGGCGGTGTGGAGCGATAAATAAGCTTTATCTGTTTGAACACGCTATCTAGTCATTACAAAGCGTGAGTCTCTACCAAATAAAACAGCCTGCAAGTACGCAGGCTGTTTTTGTATTTTTGTTGTGAAGCTTAATTAAGTGCGGTCTGCTAAGTATGCTTCGTAATCTGGGATCTCAATCGACACTTCTTCTTCAAGCATTGAAGAGTTAAATAGGAAGTTTGCCGTTGCACGGTTCGTTGCCACTGGGATGTTCCATACACTCGCAATACGCAGTAGTGCTTTCACATCTGGGTCGTGAGGTACAGCATTAAGTGGGTCCCAGAAGAAGATCATCATGTCGATCTTACCTTCAGAAATCAGCGCGCCAAGTTGTTGGTCGCCACCCATAGGGCCACTGATCATGCTCTTAATCGCTAAGCCAGTCTCTTTGCTCAGTAGATGTCCTGTTGTACCTGTCGCGTACAGAAAGTGCCCTTGTAGTTTTTCTTTGTGCTCTTTTACCCAACGCAGTAATTCTGGCTTGAAGTTATCATGAGCCACTAAAGCGATGTGCTTATGAGCAGGCATCGTACGTGTTGTTTTTTGCATGAATGTTTCCTAAATTATTGGCTTATATTTTTTGATTTTTTCAATTTCTAATTAGCAATATATCACTAAGGTGTGACACTGAATACCGGACGAAACTCAGAAGGTGACAACGAATCGGCAATCACCTCTTTTTTGAGAGATGAAGGCGTTAATGCTTCAATTTTAGGCACTTGATGAAACTCATAAGGTTGTTTTCGCAGGTAGTGTGTCGCTTGGTTCACGGATAAGCGGCCTTGCTCGACCATCTTATCTGTCGGTGCGAATAGCACCTTGTCACGAAGTAACCCACGGTAAACGCCGTGACTCAAGTAGCTTGAGACCAATCCAATCTCTTTCTCTTTGTTGGCCGCTCTTACCTCACTGATGGCCGCTTCAATTGCGACCGCGCTACCAACGATGTATTTGATATTCGGTAAATCAATCACCTGTTGAACGAGGTTTCTCTGTAGCTCTTTGTCATTATCTGCCCAATAACTTACAGCAATATTAATATCACTGGATTTAATCGCGTCATAAAAGCCGATAGCAACAGGCTTGGTACCACCACTTGCTTGTGGGCCAAGTAGCAAAGCTATGTCTGTTTTTCCTGAGCCTTTCGGGTGCCTTGCTTTGAGAAACTCACCAACTTCATAACCCATTTGCCACCAATCAACACCCACTGTGCCTTTAAGCACTTTCTCTTTTTGAGTGTCGCTAAGGTTTAGCTCGTTCACGGTGGCAAATACAGGAGTGGAGGCTACCCATTTGGTGAGGCTGTCATAGAAGGCGTCAGGAGAGACGGTTCCTAAGATAATGGCATCTGCTCCCCATTGATTACATAACTCAAGTTGCGAAGCCTGTTTACCGATATTTGGGTAACCGCCAGCTTCAAGTACGCGTAGTTCAATCTTCTGCTCTTTTGCTTCTGAAATCATGCCGTAATTGACCGACAACCAATAAGAGTCTTTCAAGTGTGGGTAGATTGCGCACACCTTCTCTTTCTGTTGCGTGACAGAAGAAATCTGGTCTTTGACTACTGCTTTATTGTCCGCTGTGAGGTCGTTTGCGATAGCAGAGTAACTGGCCGCACTCAGTGAGCATGAAACTAGAGTTGAAACTAAACGTTTAGATAGCATGAATTGTCAGTTTATTGGCTTTGGATAAGAAACACTGCAAAATATAGCGTATTCTGCATGGGTAAAGAAGAACGTTTTAAGGTTATGGGTTTATGTTGTTAGCCACAGCAAGTATAGGTAGAAAGCTGCTCGCCTCATTTTTGGTGATGGCCTTATTGGTTGTCGTGTCGGCTCTAATTGGAGTGTCGGGCTTTAGCTTTGTGGCAAAAACAGAACGAAACGTTGTGGATTCCGCACTGCCAGCAATGATTGAAGCGCGTCAGGTCTCGGAATTGAGTAATCGTATTATTGCATCGGTGCAAACCCTGAGTAATGCGCGTAATGAAGAACAGCGAAAAGAAGCAGGCTCAGAACTGTTTGAGCTACTTGAGTCCTTGCTGCGTCATATCAAAGAGCTGGGTTCTGATAGCTTTGATTCAGAACTACTTAGCAGCCTAGAAAATAACGTTCAGAGCGTTATCAATACCTTAGCGGAACTTGGAGTTTCTGTAGAGCGCAAACTTTGGTTGACCAAGGAGCTTAGCTCTCGCGTAGAAGAGATGCGCTTGTTAGCAGAAGAGCTTGAACAACTTACCCGCACTCAAGTATTGAATACCGCAACCATCGCCGTTGCTAACGTAACCCACATCTATGACTTACTAGAAAAGCAGCAGACTGACCGAGCATACAAAGCGCTGGATGCCCTAGTCGAAGTCGATCTGGACCTTTCTGAACGCCTACACGAGCTGCATCTTTTAGCGTTTAAGATGCTCAATCAGATCGAAGAGACGCCGACGGTTACTGATGTCGATCGTATTCACCAAATTCAGACTGAGTTTGAATCGAATCTAAAAATCATGGCTCGTCGTGTCAAAGCGGTAGAAGACCCAACTCGTTCAGAACAGATGTCGCAGCTTCTGGATGAGCTTCGTCGCCGTCAGGTGGTGTTTGAGATTGCACTGGAGAAGTCAGAAAACGCCAAGAAGTCAGAATTCTTAATGCAGAAAACACTGGAGTTGTTTTCTCAGTTAAATACCACAGTCAACGTACTGGTGGATGACTCGAACCGCAGTACCAAAGAGGCGGTTGACGAACTGACCACCACCTTGAATTACGCTCAATGGACACTATCGGTTATCTCGTTGATCGGTCTATTCATCGCTGCCTTTATTGTGTGGCGTGTGGTGTATGTCTCGGTAGTAAAAAGGCTTGCAGAGTATTCCGTCGCCCTGATGTCGATAGCTCAAGGTCGTTTGAATATCGATATATCAGTTAAAGGTAATGATGAGCTAGCCCACATGGGGCAAGCGATCATCACCGCGCGAAATACCGCTCAAGCGCTGCAAGTGGTGGCTGTTGGTGAGGCCAAAGCCAAGCGCGAGCTAGAAGAGCACAAAGAGCACCTTGAAGAGCTGATTACGGAACGCACTTATCAGCTGCAACAAACCAATGAAAAGCTCAACATTGAGGTGGTGAACCACACTAAAGCACGACGTGCAGCAGAGCAAGCCAGCCGCGCTAAATCGGCGTTTCTTGCTACTATGAGTCACGAGATTCGTACGCCAATGAATGGGGTACTAGGTACGGCAAGGCTATTGAAGGATACGGGTCTCAACTCGTTGCAATCTGGCTACGCTGACATCATTAACCGCAGTGGTAAGAACTTACTTGCGATACTCAATGATGTCTTGGATTACTCAAAAATCGAAGCTGGCCACTTAGAGATCCGCGTTGCCTCTTTTAACCTTCATCAAATGGTTGAAGATACCTATCAGCTGATGGAAGGAAGAGCTTCCGAAAAGAACATTGATTTCAGTTTCCACATCGAAAGTGATGTGCAAACTTATTGGCGCGGCGATGTGACACGTCTCAGTCAGATCTTGAATAACTTGGTTGGTAATGCGATTAAGTTTACCGATAGCGGCTCTGTTGATATCTACATCAGCTTGGATATTGAAGATCCAAATCGCGTGATGTTTGAAGTCGCGGACACTGGCGCAGGCATTAAAGCCGACGAGCAGCAATGCTTGTTTGATGCCTTTAGTCAAACAGAGAGTGGTCGCAATAAAAAAGGGGGCACTGGACTGGGCCTCGCGATCAGCAAAAGTATTTTAACCGCGATGAATGGTGATATTGGCGTACACTCAGAAGAGGGAGAGGGTAGTCAGTTCTGGTTCTCGGTTCCGCTCGAGTTGGGTGAAAAAGTAGAAATCCAAACTCAGACGGTAGAGGCATGTGTTAAAGCCAAAGTACTCTTGATTGAAGATAATCCGGTTAACTGTATTGTCGCAGAAGGTTTCTTGAATAATCTTGGACACCAAGTCGCCATCGCGACGACAGGTGCACAGGCTCGAGAGCTGTTTAAAGAGCAAGACTACGATATTGCGTTGGTGGACATTAATCTGCCTGACTGTGATGGCACGGAGCTTATTCGAGACCTGAAAAGCGATCTTAAGGTACTCAACAGTCATTCTGACCAGCAACGAATAGAGCCGCCAATGATTGCCGTCTCTGCTCACGTGTTCAATGAAGAAGTGGAAGAGTATTTAGCTTCTGGTTTTGATGGGTTCTTGCCAAAACCGTTGGAGAAAGAGGCGTTGGCAAGGCTGATTAGCGCGCAGCTGACAGGTCGTCGACTGTTACTCCCGCAGCCTGACCCATCCGATCGTATGTGTAGTGCTCAAAAAGGCGAAATTGATTCAGTAAACGAAGTGGATGACACAATCAAAGAACAGCAGGAGGTGGATGTGTTGATCATTGACCCTAAGGTCATCGAGGGTGACTTAGCGATTCTAGGTAAAGAGAAAATGCAGTCGATTGTGGGGCTGTTCGAAGAGAGCTCGAAAGTTATTCTTGATGAGCTAAAGGCGGCGAGCGAAGCGGAGAACTCGCGAGAAATGAAGTCGCTTGCACATAAGCTGAAAGGCTCAGCAGGTAGCTTGGGTCTAGGTAAGCTGCATCAAGCTTGCTTAGCGATTGAAGCGGCAGCTGAACCTTTGACTGAATATGGGAATACCGCAGACTCGTTAATTGAAATAGTCGATGCGTCGAATCAGGCTCTGAAATCTTACTTTTAGAAATGATGTTCAAATGACCAATAACAAAAATCCTCTGCATTGGCAGAGGATTTTTAGTTTTTACTCAATCAAGCAACAATGACTCAAACTGCGTCATGAGCTTTAACGGTTTTCAAAGCGATTGTAATCCAGTAGGCCAAACTCAATAGGTTGGTTCTGCTGATACCACTGGTGAACACGGTCGCTGAACGGCCAAAAGTCGCTCGAGCTTCTGCGTACCGCAAACTTATCGAGTAAGGCGACATAATCGTCTTCAGTTTCAATGGTTTGAAGCATAGAAACAAGCTGAGGGATTTCAGCTTCATCAAGTTCTAGGAAAGCGGCCGGGTAACTACCCACAACGCCTCTTACCAAAGTCAGATCATCGTTCTGGTAGTCTCGGTTGCTCTCTTCGTTGAATAGGCTTGAGATGTTGGTATGAGAGTTGTTGTGAATCATCGTAAACAACTGTTCTTCACCGTTCTGTGCCTTGATCATCATCATTACGAGTTGAGGCACATGCTGTAGACCTGCGCCTTTGATCGTGTCGACTTGTTGCAGCAGAGCTTCATGTTTCGGTTCAAACCCCGTATCAACGATCTTGTAACGGTCGTTAAGAATAGGTTTTAGTTTCTCTTCCAACATATCGAACAACTCCGCCTTAGGGTTGTCGGTTTTGTAGACAACACTAGACGGCTGATCGAACGGTGCGATATTGCGCTGTAAGAAATCACTTAACTGAGTGTTTTGGTTTTGGTACCAGCTTGAGTGCTCCTCGTGGCGAACATCTTTAGGTAACAGGGTTAGGAAGTTACTTTCACCCTCTAAACGTAAGAAGTCCATAAACATGCGAGTCATCAGCTGGTGGCCGAAGTTACCGTAGACATCAAAGCCAGCGACCAGCAGGTAGTGGATGCGCTCTAGTAGAGCGTAATCAAGTACCCATGCTGTCTTTGGTTGTGTACCGACCAAACCTTGCACCACAGAAGCACTGTCGAAGTGCCTAAACACGGTTAGCGCTGCATTTGGATTGGTACCGCCACCATCCCAAATAACGTTCATGGTGAGGTTCTCACCGTTTTTGAACCATTTGTTGGTGAACTCAGATTTGCCTTCTAGATAGCGAGCTTGCTGCTTCGAATATTTAACCCAGTTGGTCACAGGTAGCGTGTTACTTTCAAGTTCGCCCGGTAGTTTGAGGTTGTCTTTCTGGCTAGCATAGAAATCATTGATCTCAGGAAGATCGGCTTTATCCGGATCGACAAATACCACCCAAAAACGGTCATTAATAACGTTTAACGCCAATTGTCCACGACACACAGGGCCTTTGATGTAAGCCATGATGGTGTTCTGGGCATTGTCGAGCATGAATTTAAAGCGCGAGTTTACAGGCAGGTCTTCAAATGCGGTCATAGGGTTGGCTGCAACATCGACCTCATAGCTTGGCAGCTCTCGTACTATGTATGGGGTATTAACAAACCAAGTTGTCCAGTCTTGTAGGCGTTGCTCGTTAAGAGCAAACGGCATGTGTGTTTTGTCGACAATGGTACCTTGCTCAGGAATGATTCGGTAATAGACACGCGGCACCTCAGGGTCATCGTATGGGCGGCGTGTCGTAATACGTTGAACTGGTTGACCTGGTGGTGTTGCAGAGCGTATCAAGGTGAAGAAGCGAGTTGGTCCCTCTAGCTCCGAAAAGTAGAGGTGAGAAAGGAATAAGTGCTCGTAGATGTAACGAGCAGACAGCTGACTCTTACGCGCGCTTTTGTTTAAGAAACTCTCATAGGTATCAACCAGCGCTTGCTCATCTTCAGTCAAAGGGATGTGAGCGTTCATGATTGCGCCGTTCTCTAACCAGCTCATCAAGGTCGCGTATTCACCTTTATCTAGATTTGGCATCCCGTAAGGCATTCCCCATGTTGGGTAATCTCTCTCGTATTGGGCATACTCTTCAATGGTCGGGCACTGCTGATCGCGGTCAACAGCGAAATCAAATCCTTCCAACTGTTTTTGATTGGGAAGAGGGTGGTTCTCTTTTTGAATCAACATGCGAGCAACCAAACCAGCATCTAAGTTAGCGGTCGAGTTTTGCATACGCTCGTTCAGAACAGGGTGGAAGTCCGCATCGCGCCACTCTTGAGTGGTCAACGCATCTTCAAACAAGCGTGTAGGTGCTGATGCAGTTAAGCGTGTGCCTTGATAAACCAATGCTTTACTTGCACCTCGGTCTATCCCTTCAACTGAAGACATCTTCAACTGACATGGCGCATCGTAACAGGCATGACATACCACGCATCGGTTATCGATAATCGGTTTTACTTCATTAATGAAATGTTGTGCTTGTGCAGAAACCACAGGTGCTTGGCGGTCACGAACTTCGGGTTCACCAAACAGCTCATCGAAGTTTAAGCCAGCGTACATTGCACAACCTGAGAAGAGGCTGACCAGTGCGACAACCCATATTCTTTTTAGATTCATAGAGACTTATAGTTTTATCATTTTTCTTAAGTATATCGAAAATGATTGAAAATGCTCATGTTCTAGTAATTTGCTGAATAGCGTCGGCGAGAAAAGCGAGTAGCGTGAAGGGAAGTTTAACGCAACTCGCTTAGTTTGATTGGGTCTCGACAGTATATCTAGAGGTATCTATTAGTTAGAACCAGAAGTATCTATCGATTAGAACCAGAAGTATCTATTGATTAAAAAGAGTAGCTCGCGTTGAAGCGGAAATCGCGGCCTGCACTTGCGTAACCTTGTGCGACAGGGCTACCAATGTACTCCATGTAAGAGGCGTGATCGAAGTAGAACTTATCAAACACGTTTTTTACTGACAGAGTTAATGTTAGCTCTTCACTCGACATTGGAACCCATTGTGCGTAGAGGTCGTGAACCCCGTAGCCAGGTTTTTCAGGGTGAACACTTGGATCAGCAACGTCGGTTAAGCGCTCTACAAAACGAGCATTCCAACCAAGCTCTAAGCTTTCTGTTGCTGTGTAACCTAAATCAAGAACCCAAGTATCGCCAATTGATGTACCAATGTTCATGCTATCGTCTGATAGTGGTTCACCGTTGAGTTCCGGTCGTGACTGACTGTAGCTTAGACGGGTGTGTAGTTGCTCGAACTGATAACTGATGTACGCGTTAATGCCTTTGTTTTTCAAGTCACCTACATTGGTAATGGTGCCGTTATCACCGACAACATCTTCGATTTCGCTATAGAAAAAGGTGGCACCAATGGCGAGATCTTGTGCTTGATAAGCCATACCAAACTCGGTGTTTTGCGCTTTCTCTGGTTTGCGGTTTGGATCGTTTTCTTTGTAATCAATAATAAACAGCTCTTTGATCTGTTGGCCGCGAAACGCTTCCGCGTAGCTAGCAAATACATTGATAGAAGGGCTGATCTTATAATCTAAACCTGCGTTTGGACTAAAGCCGCTAGAATCAAATTTCTGGTTTTTATTGTCTTCGAGTTCATACCAGTCATAACGAGCACCCGCAGTGAGTGTTAAGTCTTGGGTAATACGCCAGTCGTCTTGAACAAATAAACCGTAAACTTTGCCTTTCTCTTTGCTGTTTTGGGCGCCAGAGCCTGTGTCAAAGTCAGCAGTATCATTTTTGTAGTCGATACCATAGATAACAGTATTTTCTGACCAGTTAGAGGTGTTACTGAATTTTGCACCATAGGTATCAATTGAGCCGTCGCTGGTGCCCCATGTCGGATGATTCTTGTGCGCGATGCGATTGCTCGTATTGTAGAGCGTACTCTCAACATTCAGCATATCGCTGCCAGTGTACTTATGAGACGCAGTGATTGTATGGCGGTCGGCTTCTTGGTCTAGCGGGTCGTTTTTGAAGCTTGGTTGAAAGTGTGGTCGATTTAAACGGCGGCCATCGTCTTGGCGGAAGTCGTAACTCAATGAGAAGTACTGACTATCAGTAACTTGACCCGAGAGTTTAAGGAGCGCCACAGTTTGCTCTAAAGCTGTATAAGGCTGGCTATCACCGTTTCCATCTTTGATATTTTGGCCATCAACGTAACCAAATGACGCAAGTAACCCTAAGCCTTCTGTAACCTCTCCATACAAGCTTGTAGAAACTTTGTAGCCATCGTTGTTGGTGTAATAGCCACCTTTGACTTGGGCGCCAAAGCTATCGTTTGGATGCAGTAGATCATGAGCGTCTTTGGTCTTAAATTGGATGGCACCACCTAGTGCTCCTGGACCATTAGTCGCGCGACCAGCACCTGCACTGACATCGACCTGTTTGAGCAGCTCTGGCTCAATCGAAAGTCGACCTTGGTGATGGAACAAGCTGCCCGATTGCTCTGCACCATCAACAGAAATATTCAGCATAGTGTCTTCAAGACCACGTACATAGATTTTTTGAGATATGCCTGAAGAGCCACCCACGCTTACTTCAGCATCACCACGGAAAATGTCGTTGAGATCTTGAGCCTGACGTTTGTCCAGGTCGTCTGCGGTGATGGTCACATCGCCAGTATGAATTTGATGACCGGTTACTTCGATGACTTCAGTATCGTCTGAAGAAAAGGCGCTATGAGAAGTGAGAAGCAGGGATAAAGCAATGGGGCTTAATTTAAAAGTGGCTGGTAAATTCACCGAAACCTCCGATGTTAATGAGAATTATTATCGAGTTGGATTTTGGTGTGATTTGGGTATTGAGTAAATCAATTTTACAAATGTTACATATCGACAATTGGTATGCAGAAGAGCCGCTTCACCCCGATAACAAGTACAGGTAGCGGCCCAACTAAATCGGGAGCTCGATACTCATGCGTAACCCTTTGCCTGGAGCGTTACGAGCGCTCACGGAGCCTTGAACCGCTTCAATGTGACGTTTGGCGAGTGCCAGTCCCACCCCAAATCCTTTTCGAGTGCCAACTTGGTTATGTGCTTTGAAGAAGGGAGTAAACATCTTGTCGTAAAGTTGCGGATCAATACCCGGTCCACTGTCGGTGAGTATGATGAAAACTTTCGATTTTTCACACTTTACATCGATTAAAAGCGGTTCACCATCTGGCGTATAACGAAGACCGTTGCGTAAGATGTTCTCTATCGCATGCCCCAAAGCTCTCTGATTAGAATTGTCGAGCGATAATGTCTCTGGAGAGTTAAGTACTATCTGTTTGTCCGTGAATTCAAATCGAGCATCCTCCACGATTGCTTCAACCAGTTCAATCAGATCGAAAGATTCTTGGCGAAGGTCGGGGTTCTCGTTCTCTAACCAAGCTAAGGTCAAAGTATCTTCAGCCAACTCACGCATGTTTTTGGTTTCGCCTTTGATTCGCTGCATCATGGCGTCAGGCTTGATGTTCTGTTCCATACAATCAATCGCGGTTTCGACACGCGCAATGGGGGTTCTGATCTCATGAGACATGTCTGAGATTAGGTTCCGATTGTGCGTGATGACATCCGACGTTTTCTCAGCCATCGCGTTGAACGTACGTGCAATCTGGCTAAATTCATCGTTACCTCGCGTGAGTTTTGTCGGAATGCGCGCAGAGTATTTGCCCTTACTAAACTCTTGGGTGGCACGATGAAACTGTTGCAACGGGCGCATTACGTAACGATACAAATAGATAGTCAATGCGAGAAGCGTGGCAAACGGGATGATAAAGCGAAATAGCCAGAATGCGTGGGACATATAGGTTCCAGGACGCATTCTATCAGGAAGAAGAACCAGAAAATGATAGTTAGAAGGGCTGAGCGCGACCTCCATGATTGGGTTGTCAGGAAAGTCTAGGTGTATTTTCCACTCAACATTGCGGCCAATTCCGTAGCCCTCCCAGAAGCGCTGATTGAGTTCATTACCTGCGACAACATCAATTCTAGACTGAACCACTGTTACCCAAGTGTTTTCCGTTTCAGAGAGTTCATCAAGCCAAATATCAAGTTCTGAAAACTGCTGATTGGCTAGGAAGTTTTGAGCAGTCTGTCCCCAAGCGAGGATCTCCTGTTGATGGTTCTTCTTGATGTAACTCATTTTCTCATTTGAGAGTATCGCAGCACTGTGCAGCAAAGAGAAAAAGATCACAACGCCACACGACAGCACGATAAACAAACGCCAAAACAGTAATCGACTCATTTTACGATGTAACCCTTGCCATGGACGGTTTGAATGCGGTCGTTAGACATACCAAATGAGAGCAGCTTTTTTCTGACTCTGGAAAGGTGCATATCTAAGCTGCGGTCATATTGGCTAAACTCCCGCTCGAGAACCGCTTGATACAAAAATGGCTTGGTTTGCACCGTACCAGCGTTTTGAACCAATACCCAAAGAAGCTTGAATTGAGTCGGAGTCAGTTCAGTCGTTTGTTGTTGGTTATCGATCGTTACACTCGCGGTGTGAGCGAGTCTATCGAGGGTGAGCTCGTGATGCTGAAGACGATGTGATGGTGTGTGGCTAATGGGTTCAGGTTTGGTACGTCTTAAGACAGCCTCTACCCGTAAACTGATTTCTGTAAAGCTACATGGCTTAGAGATATAGTCATCGGCGCCCGATTTAAAGCCTCGAATACGATGCTCCTCTGCACCATAGGCGGTCAGCATGATCACCGGTGTTTGCGAGTTTTCATGAACAAAGTTGAGAATGCTGAAACCATCCACCTTAGGTAAATCAACATCCAGTAATACCAAGTCGAAGTTTTCCAGTCTTAGAAGCTCTAGTGCTTTTTCGCCACAAGCCGTGTTAGACACTTGATAACCACGATTACTCAGCAGATCGGTCAGGTGTTCATTAAGCGTGATGTCGTCCTCAACGACGAGTAGGCGCCCTAACGTCGGAGCTTTTGCTTTAGTGGGGGTAGGAGAGTAATCGAAAGACAACATAAGACACACCAATTATTGATAATGAAAACTATTATCAATAATTGGTGTGGTGAATGCAACGAGCATAATGATGCCTTTGTAACCAAATGCATCAAATTGGACGCACTCCGAGTTTTCATTTGGGTATCGCTTTAAAATCGCTAGTGTTCTTAGCTTTGATGAGTGTTAATGATTCACCCAGCAGACAGAGAAAGGTATGTTTAACTTCTCGAACTCTTTAATCCAGCGCCACTGGTTGTCCTGGAGTTTATCGCCTGGTCCTTTCACTTCTATCCAACGAAAGCCGTTCTCATTGAAGGCAATAAGATCGGGCATGCCAGTTCGATAAAGTTTGAGATCTTTAAGTAACACTTTAAACAGATCACAAAGCACGGGCAGGGGAATATGTTCTATCGCGTGCTCTAAAAGCTCTTTGGAAAAGTAGGCCCATTGTACAAACGGGTTGGCGACACCTTGTTTGGCTTTAAATGTATCCAATAAAATTCGTATGCCTTTGTCGTTGAGGTCATTAAAGGTTTGGTCGATCAACTCTTGTCTCTTGCTGACAAAGTCGTCATGGTAAAGGTCAAGAGGGCGATATTGATATTGGTTGATAAAGGCACCGTCAACTTCCGCAAATATTACCTTCCAAAACGCCAATCCAAACAAACCATTCAGGAAAGTATTCTCACTGAAGTAGCAATACCAACCTTGTGTTTCCATATGTGCGCGTACGGCCTCTTCAACACGTACTTTGCTCAGGTCTAATTCAAGATGTTCATTCTCGCAGGTCGGCTTTTTGGATCGTGGTACTTTATGACCTTGAAGCCTTTGTACTCTCTGATCTAGCTTGTACGCCACTTCTAACTCTGCAATGTCAATCGGATGTTGAATTATTTCGGTGACAACGTCACTCATCATCTCAACTTGGTTTAACTTATCATGAATACGCGCTTGTCGTTCACGACTAGGCGGTAGGTGCGATTGAGCAAAATAGTGCAGGGCGAGTTGATACTCTTCTAATCGTTCAAGATCTCTGGCAATTAAGTTGATCAGTTTCGATCGGCGACGAACTAACGCGGTGTGGTCGCTATTGGTGGGTATGTTACTCAGCAGAGTCGTGAGAGATTCCGAGTCTTTGGTCGTGAGCTCATAATATTGATGCTGGATCTTATGCAATGACAGCAGCTCATTCACCTGTTCGCGGCTTTGAAAGAATCGTGTCTCGAGAGAAATTGTCACCGGTTCGAAGGTGTTCAGCCCTAAATCACTTAATACAAACTGGCTTAGATCTTGGTGAGTATTACCAAAGAAAAGTACGAGCAGTAGATCGATCAGTTCCGGCTGTAGCAGTTCAATACAGACAAACGGAAGCTGCTCAAAATCGTTGAACGTTTCGTTTGGCAACTGCTGTAGTAAGACATCCTTGCGAGCGGAACGATTTGATACGAGATCAGGGAATACTTGAAACAGCTCAGGCTTCGTTAGTAGATCTCGAGCTAGCTCTGAGCAGGAGATGCTAGGTCGCGTTTCGTTAGCCCCATTGCTTGAACGAATAAAGCCTTGTTCAGAGAGGCGTTCTATCTGCAGCGGAAAATCATCGATTTCTTGATAGTTGAGTTTATCGCTTCGAAACCAATGCCCTTTGCGGCTGAACAATCTGACAAGTGCGCAGCGAGCGGGGAAAGGGAGAGCCATAAAGCGTTGAAGCCATTCTTGCTCTTGGGGGTGAAGTAGATCTAGGTACCATTGTTGGGCGTGTTCGATAAGGCGTTGAAAGTTATCGAGGTAATAAGTTGGTGGCAGTACAGGTGTGTTTTCTAGCAAGTCTTTCTCTCATCAATCCGTTACTTGAAAAGGCTTCCTTCTAACTCAACCAGTTGATAGGACGCAGATACAAAAAGAGCCTAACCCTAAGGTTAAGCTCTTTCTTTTCAAATTCAATCTTTTATCAGATTAAGCTTGAGATGCTTTTAGCTCAGCAACTTTTGCTTCAGACATTGGCTTAGTGATGATTGCAAGAACAATACATACTGCCATCATTGCTGCAGAGATAGTGTAAGCAAGGCCGTAGCTGTCGCCGTTAGTCATTGAGTAACCAACAACCGCTGTACCGATTGCACCACCGATACCCCATGCCGTGTATAGCACGCCGTAGTTTGTACCGTAGTTCTTAAGGCCGTAGAACTCTGCAGTTAGAGTTGGGAATACAGCAAGTAGAGTACCGTAACCAACCGCTGCAACCGCTGTACCGATGATTAGCGTGAACTCAGTGTTAAACGTAGCGAATAGAGCCATGTTTGCGCCTTGCAGGATGAATGCAAGTAGAAGAGTACGAACGCCACCGATCTTGTCAGCAAGCATACCAGCAGCAACACGACCGCCTGAGTTAAATACAGCAAGGATAGAAGCAAGGTAAACCGCGTTTGGCAGGTTAGCTTGCGCGCTTGCGATACTTGTGATGTTACCGATGATCATTAGACCAACAGAAGCTGCGAATGCGTACATGATCCATAGAGAGTAGAACTGAGGAGTCTTCAGCATTACTTTCCAAGATAGGTCTTCGCTTTTCTTAACCGCTTTTGGTGCTTGGCCAGCTTTTACTTTTGGTTCAGCTGGTGAGTAACCCGCTGGTGGGTTGTTGATTGTTGCTGCTAGAGGTACTGCAATCGCTAGTACACCAGCACCAAGAATCTTAAAGCTTGTTTGGATGCCCATGCTCTCGATAAGAGCCGCTGTTACTGGAGCAAGGTAAATTGCTGCTAGACCGAAGCCTGCTGCGATTAGACCGTTAACCATACCTTTCTTAGAAGGGTGGAACCACTTCATTGCAGAAGGAGAAAGACAAGCGTAACCGAAGCCGATACCAGCACCTGCTACAACACCAAATGTGATGTTTAGCATCAGTGGAGATGTCGCGAAGCCAGACGCGATCATACCAAGACCAGTTAGTGCAGTACCAAGGATAAGGATCTTACGTGGACCCATGCGGTCTTGCAGGATACCAGCAACTAGAAGACAGATAGAGAATGTGATTGTTGCAGTCGCGTATGGTGCTGATGCTTCAGCTGCAGACCATCCTTCACCTTGTAGGGCTTTGTTAAATACACTCCAAGCATACAGGATGCCAAGACAAAGGTTGATACAGAAGCCTGCTAGCAGGATACGTGTAGCTTTATCAATCTTGCTCATTTTTATTCTCGTTTCTGTCATCCATTGAGTGAAGCACTCAAAAGAAAACGGGTTATTGTGATGGTTTATTCAAAATTAGTTTGCGTTTATCAACAGATAGCGCAAAAGAGCGCGGATTATAACCAATAAAAATGTGATTGGAATCTCTTTTTACCTTTTTATCAAAATAAAACTTGAGTTGTTAAAGAACTGTTTTTTATAGGTGTTGTAGTTGTTGTTAACACCTTTCTATTTTGTACAAAATGGTCATTCATTCCTCACTATTCATAGTCTTGAGCTAAGCCTTCTCGGTAGTACCCCTACAAAGCGTGCGACCATCACATCATTGCAATTAATTTTAAATTATTTCGATGGTTAATTTTGTGTAACAAAATAAATCAATTTGGCCAATATTCGCCACAAGGCCAGAGGGGACTTAGTTTCTTAAAAACCATAATGTTAAGTTATTGTTAACGACGAATTTCTATGACTGTCTTGGTTACAATTTGTTCAATTCTTGGGCTTGTTTTGTGCGAAAAAAGTGGGAAAATAGTACGCAAACTGAGATTCCAAATTTGAAAGGATGCGTTTCTAGTCTATATGAGGCGAGTATTATGAAACTATTTTTAATTCTATTGATGTCGATTACGGGTGGTGTTGCAGCTGCTGATCATATTCATTCTTTCTTGTTCGGCTTCTACATTGCGGCTTTGGCTGTAGGTAGTTGCTACTGGCTGGCATTTCGCAGCACGCGTTTCCCACAATTGGCTCTAGTGCTACTGCTGTGTGGCTTCTTCGCAAAAATTGCGGTTACGGTTATCGGTGTTTCTTGGGGTATTTCGAATGACATTATCCAGTCACCGTTTATCTTCTCGTTGTCTTACTTGTTCTTCCTAGTGGTTGTGTCTTACGTATGGTTCTCTTACCGCGATAAGCTAACGCTAAAGAAACGTGAGAAGCAGGTTGAAGAGGCTCGCAAGCAAGCGGCATAATTCAAAACAGATTCTAAAAAGCCTTCTTCGGAAGGCTTTTTTACGTTTGCAGCAGATGAAAAATACCCCCAAGAGATGAGAATCTGTTGGGGGTATTTGTTTATCCGAGGTATTTGAAGATCAGGCTATTTCTTCATCATCTTTGCAAGATCAGCAAACGGGTTATGCGTCGCATGCTGGTGGTTATCGAGTTCTGCTTTCGCATCCACGCCATAACGTTCATGGTCAGTGTACTTAGAATGTTCGTGATCATGACAGTACAGGCATAACAGTTCCCAATTACTGCCGTCTTCGGGGTTATTGGTATGGTCGTGATCAACGTGGTGGACGGTTAACTCACGCAGGTTTGAATAAACAAACTCTCGTGCGCACTTTCCACAAACCCAAGGGTAGAGCTTCAGTGCTTTTTCACGGTAGCCACTCTCTTTTCGTGCATACGCGGCACTTGAACCATTGTAATCAGACGACATTGCTAAATTCCTAGTTATTGTATTGGCGTGATTTTATCACAGCTATCTTCAAGTCGTTGTTGAGTCACCGCAAATCATCTTTCAATTTTCAACAATGTGTTTCAAGTTCACAGGTGTGTAGATGTCTGTGCATTGGTGTAGCAATCGGCTTCTCTAGATTTGGTGAACTCGGTTATTTCTTTCTGGAATAAGCCATGCTTAACAGTTTGAAAATAAATCGTATTCGGGGGTTTTAACCGAGAGTATGTGACCTAATATCAGTTTGTGAGACCCTATATCAATAAGGAAATACTATGTCAGAACAATACACTCCACCGAAAGTTTGGGTAAACAATACCGACGGCGGAAATAAATGGGCAAACATCAACAGCCCTGAATCTGGCGCGAGATTCGAACGCGAGCTGCCAGTTGGCGAACACGCATTTCAGCTTTACTCGCTAGGCACTCCGAACGGTCAAAAAGTTACGATTATGCTTGAAGAGCTATTGGCACAAGGCGTGAAAGAAGCCGAGTACGATGCTTATCTGATCAACATCGGTGAGTCGGATCAATTCTCTTCTGGTTTTGTGGGTGTGAACCCGAACTCTAAGATTCCAGCATTAGTTGATAAGTCTGGCGACGAAGCGGTTAATGTCTTTGAGTCAGCTTCGATTCTGATGCATTTAGCAGAGAAATTTGGTCACTTCTTACCAAAAGAGGGTGCTGCACGTACTCAAGCGATCAACTGGTTGTTCTGGGCACAAGGCTCAGCTCCATTCCTAGGTGGCGGTTTTGGTCATTTCTACGCTTACGCTGACGAAAAGCAAGAGTACCCAATTAACCGCTTTGCGATGGAAGCAAAACGTCAGTTGGATGTGCTAGATAAACAGCTAGCAAACAATGAGTTTGTGTCTGGTGATGAGCTGACCATTGCTGACATCGCGATTTGGCCATGGTACGGCAATCTAGTACTTGGCAATCTGTACGATGCGGCTGACTTCCTACAAGTGGAGTCGTACACTAATGTTGTGCGCTGGGCGAAGCAGCTTGAAGCGCGTGAAGGCTTCCAACGCGGTCGTATTATAAATCGTTCATGGGGCGAAGAGTGGGAACAAGTACCAGAGCGTCACTCGGCGGAAGATATCGATAAAGTTTTGAAACTAAAGCCTGAGTAATGCTGGCTTTGTGATCGCAGAGAAGCTTATTGAGGATGAAAGCTTTTGGTGGATTCTCTTCAAAAAGTCGAACTATCAAGCAGTAAGCTTCTTTGTTCAGTCACTCAAACTTATGTAAACTACCGCCATCATATTGTTTAAGGATGGTTTTATGTACCACGGTCATGTGTATTTTGCTCTGCGAAACGCTGAACAAGCTGAAGCGCTTCGTCAGAAGATCATTACAGAGCGAAAAGATGTTCTTGAAGTTTTCCCGTTGGTTCAACGTCTTGTAGGCCCACACAAAATGCCTATGTTCGAGATGCATTTTGCTAATAAAGATTCAGGCATTGTTGAATGGCTTGAAAAAGAGCGCGGCGATATGTCAGTGCTTATCCACCCTGTGACTGGCGGTGAAGAAACACTGGATCATACGGTTCGTGCTATTTGGCTTGGTCGAGAGCTAGGCGTCTTTGAAGAAACATTATCCAGCTAGTGCGTATGCCTATCTAGCTTGAAAACACAAAACCCCGATACTCATTGAGCGTCGGGGTTTTCTTTTATTTGTTCAGGGTTTGCTAAAGCAATCAAGGTAATACAAATGATTAAGCTAACTACGCCAGCTATTACCCAACAACAAAGACACAGCAACTGAGGCGCCCAATGCAATGAGTATGTTGGTCATATTCAACCCCCAAATCGCAACACAAACTGCGACAGTCACGATTGCCCATAATAAGGTTTCTAGTATCCAAGTGCCCATTTGTTGACTCCTCTATTTCGATATAGATTTAGGATATCAGCGAGAAGGTAACCACTTGGTAACCGGGTTTCGAAAACGAATGCAGTGGTCGTTATTCCTTGCTGTCAGTGAATTGGACGCAAACTGTAAATTTATCTTGATGTTGTTGATGACTAAGCTGCCAACCTTGACTGTGACAGACGCGTTCAACCAGTTCTAGACCAATACCAAAGGATGTATCGCGGGATCCTTTACCTGACATATTAGGATCTGGTGTGGTGTTACTGATTTCAAATCCTTCTTTACTTAGCAACATAGCCACATTACCTTGACCACCATGTTGAAATGCATTTCGGACCAGATTGGTGAGCACCACTTCGACGAGCTCTTTAGGCTGGTAAATTTCGCCACAACTGACGTTGGTTTCTACCTCGACTTGTTTTTGGGACAGCAAATATCGTTGCCCATCGACGATTTTATCGAGTAAAGCCTCTGTCTCTATTGATTCATATTGAGTGTCCAGATTGTTGTTGCGGCTCATCCATAAAAGAGTGATGACTAGGCTTTGCATACTTTGCACAGAGCGTTGGATGCGCGCCACGGCTCGTTGCGCACTTCCTGGAATTTGCTCAGATAAACGTTCCAACATGTCACCACTGGCTGAGATAGTGGTGATCGGGGTGCGGAGTTCATGGCTGGCCGCACGAAGGAAAAACCTTTCCCGGTCGTTTGCACTTCGCTCTCCCTCAACACTGCGAATGAGTTGTTCGGATAGTGTATGGATCTCGTTGTAACGAAAGTTCTTTAGTTTACTGACATCTTCAAGGTCGAGAGTCTGTGACCAACTGGAGAGTGCCATAATGGGTTTGGTTAATCGGTAGACCAGCAACCTTATTACCAAGAACACCAATAGAAGGAGTGCGCCAATCACCAAGAAAGCGGAGTTGAACTGGGTGACAGACTCTGGAGGACTCAACTCAAACAGAGTCAGGTAAAGCGCTTCATCGTATTCCGACACGATATATAAGATCTCGGAACTGCCGGGAACAGGGTGCTTCGCGGCATACAGATATTTGCCGTAACCTTGTTCGGAATTAGACGGTAAATACGCCTCATAGATTTCATCCGCTTGGAACTCTCGCCAAACAAAGGCTTGTTGGAATTTAAGTGGGATTTGTGAAGGCTCTAAGAACACCTGAAAGGTAGGGTTGTCACTGCGAGGTGCTTCTCCTGTCATCAGGAAGTGTTGCTCAGCGGCTTTTAGTTCATAGAGGAAACCGTATTTTGCACTCTCATTGATCCCGACATGGTAGCTTTGCGAGACCATCAGCGCGTAAGCCCCGGTAAGTAGCAACAATAGCCCAAATAGATAGAGGTAGATGTCTCTTCTTATGCTGACTCGCTTCATGACTCTTCCTTTCGCAATGCCACACCAACACCGTGAACGGTATGGATAAGTTTGGAATCAAATGGTGCGTCGACCACTTTTCTCAGCTTGAACAGTTGAGCTTTAAAGCTATCAGGCGTTGGAAACTCGTCTTCCCATGCTTCCTCTAACTTCGCTCGCGTGACCACGTTGGGGCTATTCCTAACCAATGTCACCAACATGCGCCAGCAGACAGGAGAGAGCTTTAATGGTTTGCCGTCGCGAGTTGCTTGGTGTGTATTGAGGTCCACGGAAATGCCGTTAGCAGAAAGGGTAGAAACTCCGCCTTGCGCACGACGTATGAGCGCCATCAAACGTACTTTAAGCTCTTCCATCGCAAAAGGTTTGACGAGATAGTCATCGGACCCTACATCAAACCCTGCGATTTTGTCTTCGAGCGTATCACGCGCTGTAAGCATGAGGATTGGAGTTGTAATGCCTTGGGCTCGTAGCGATTGGCATACATCAAGTCCATCCATTTTCGGCATGTTAATGTCGGTCAGAATCAAATCGTAATTGCCATCAAGGGCGAGGTTTAACCCCGCCGCACCGTTATAAGCAAAATCAAACTCGAAGCCATCGAGTTCCATATAGTCGGCGATGGCTTCAGCGAGATCACTGTCATCTTCAATCAAAAGTGCGTGAATGCTCATGGGTCTCCTTTTTTGATTCTCTTTCCCTTCTCCAAGCCCATATTGGTGGTTGAACTAAGAGTTGCATGCGATACGGCCAGTTGGGTGCATTCCATAGTTGGCTCAAGAGCTTAGCATATCCGTGGAAGTATACTTTAAGTGGATTCACAGAGTTGATTCTAGGGAATACACCATATCGCACGGTCTCTTCTTCTCTGGCGAAGGTGCCAAACATGCGATCCCAAATGATCAAAATGCCTGCGTAGTTCTTGTCGAGATACTGCTTATTGGTCGCATGGTGAACCCTATGATGTGATGGTGTATTGAACACCGCTTCGATAGGGCGCGGAAATTTTTTCACCGTTTCAGTGTGTAGCAGCGTTTGATACAGCTGAACAAAAGTCTCACACATCAATACCACGAACGGATTGAACCCAAGAAGGATCAACGGCAGGTGGAAGAAAAATGGGAAAAACCAATCTAACGGCCCGAACCGGTACGCAACGGAAATGTTGAAATACGGCGAGCTGTGGTGAACAGAGTGTGTACCCCATGCAAACCCATTGCTGTGAAGGAAGCGGTGCTCCCAGTAGTAAGCGAGGTCCGCCAATATGAGACAGCCGATAATTGTCCATCCAGTGATTGGCAGTTGAGTCAGGCTAAAGTTCTCGTAGGCGAAGACAAACGCACCGACATATGCGAGACCAACAAAAAACACGGTCACCAACAGGAAAAACAGCGTAACAAAGTTGGTCAGGCTATCTCCTAACATGTTCCAAGATAACTTCTTCTTGAATGCGTAGCGGACGAGTTCAATGATAAACAGAGCTAAAGCAACGAGGACGAAATTGTCGTCCACCCATGTTTCGCTGAATATGATTTGGCCTTCACTGAAGACCTGAGACAGAAATTCCATGACGATTATCCTTATCGGTTCTATTTATAGTAGACATAAAGTTCGCTGGAATCGGGCAATCCATGCTGATTGAGGTAGTGGCGTTCGAGTACAGCCTCTACGTCACGTCGATAATCGATCATCTCCCAAGCGCTGGTTAGCTCTGTATCGTCATGTTTTCCTTTGTTGAGCAACGTGACCGCTTTATTAAGGCTTGAGAAGCGAGCGCTGGGTTTAACATCTGAGCCCGCCTTTTGTCGGAAGCCAACCGTAACTTTTGCTTCACTGAAATCACGTGCTATCTCTTGGTAGAGAACGATCACTTCGTCGCTAACCACATTCTCGGAACTGAGATTCTTGTTTTTCCCTGATTCTACTTGTTCATAAAAGCTCGCCCAAACTTGCGGGACGGACTGCAATATGACGGCTTGGGTAACACCAATCACGGTACCCGGTTGGGTCATATCGAATCCTGCATCTGAGGAGGAATCTCTGGCTAAGGAATCTTCAGCTGAAGATGTATCTGTTTTCGAGGCTAATGGTCCAATCTTTGCGATTGCAGGTTGCACTTGCAAGGCTCCCCAAATCGAAGCCGTGATAGCGGTTGTAGTGAGTAACGAAGCGAGCAATTTCATAATTTCTCTCCCTGTAGATGGTAAACCATGGGTAAATTGGCCATGGGAATTGGTTAAGCACCAGTGCAAATTTGGGTGCGTTCCTGTGTTGAAACAGAAGATAACCAAGGGGAGGTAATCAAAAGGTAACCAAGGAGAAAAACGTCAATACAGCAATCTGGGACACTTTTTTCAACGTCGAATTGGTAATACTGGCGCCATAATTATTCGCGGGGTCAATAATGAGTCTCAAACAACCCATATCCTTAATCACCATTATCCAATTGAATTTGTGGAAGGTTCTGCTGACTTGGCTGATGGTACTTGTCGAAAACGTCATGTTGATCTTATTGCCACTGTTTATCGGTTTCGCTATCGACGGTGTGCTTGAACAAGATCTTCAACCGCTTTTGATGTTGGCTTTATGTCTGTTCGCTTTAGTGATCGTCAGTGTGGTTCGACGCTTCTACGACACCCGTGTTTATGGAGCTATTCGAGTAAAACTCGCTAATTTAGTTGAGCGCAATCTGCGTGGTTTAGAGCTGTCGGCTAAAGATGCGCGCTTAACCATGTCTCGTGAGCTGGTGGACTTTCTAGAAGAAGATTTACCGTCATTGATGACTGCCGTGGTGCAGTTGATTGCGACTGTGGTGATTTTGGCGACGTTCGATCAAACACTGGCGCTTTCTATGTTGGGGGCAGGTGTCGGCATGCTCATTATCTACGGCCTGTTCCATCGCACTTTCACTCGTTTAAACGGTGAGTTTAACGATCAAATCGAGCAACAAGTCTCGCTGCTTGGCGCTGCGAAGCTTTCAGCGATCAGACGTCACTTCGAACGTTTAAAGCGCTGTGAAGTAAAGCTTTCTGACACCGAAGCCATCGTCTACGGATTGATTTTTGCGTTGCTGTTTTCAGCAGTGCTCGGAAATCTATGGCTGGTGAGCTACATGGATTCAACAACGCCGGGGCAGGTGTTCTCTATCGTGACCTATTCATTGGAGTTCGTTGAGACTGCTGTGTTGTTGCCAATTACCCTACAAACCCTCTCTCGACTTGGCGAAATAAGCCAACGTCTAAATCAAAAAAACAATCGACAGGTTATCAAGGAGAAGCCTTATGAAGTTTAAAAAGCCGCTTTCCATTGTCCTCGGCTGCGTGGCGATACTCGCGGCTTTAATTCTCGTGGACGAGTTAGAACCCGCACCGGTGCTCCCAGAGTCCAAAGAGATTGTTCTTGCGCCTGTATCCATTATTGAAGTTGAACCGAAATCCTACGAGGCGTCTCTGACCTTGTTGGCTGTGACTCAATCGCGCTGGCCAATACAGTTGAAAGCGTCAAGCAGTGCTCAATTAGCCTGGGTTAATTTGGAAATGGAACCCGGTACTTTAGTGAAAAAGGGCGATGTGCTAGCCAAATTAGATAATAGTGCGTTGCGTTCCAATGTGGCGATGACACTGAGTCAGGTCAAACAAGCTGAGCTGAATCTTAAGCAGATAGAGCATGAACAAACTGTGGCACTCAAAATGCTAAACCCTAGTAAAAGCTCAGCGTTTGCGCGCAAAGAGCCGCAAGTAGCTGCGGCCAAAGCAGAGTTAACACAAGCAAAACAGGCTTACCAAAGCGCAACAAAACTATTGGAAGAGTCGACCATTGTGGCTCCCTTTGATGCAGTGATTATGAGCCGTCATGTGAGCCCTGGTGAATGGATAGAAGCGGGGCAAGCTACCTTTGACTTAGCAGCTAGTGATTCGATTGATGTTGCTCTTCCTGTGTCGGAATTGCATTGGGCAAGAGTGCAGCAAGCGGTGATTACTGGGCGTGAAGCTTCTCAACCAGAGATTACTGTGGTTGGTCGCTCTGGGCAGAAATGGCCTGCAGAAGTGCGTTACGTGTCTCCAAACATTGATAGCGTTACTCGCCAAAGACAAGTGGTGCTCTCGGTTCAAAATCCGTATCAGGTACCACGTTTGTTCCCGAATCAACAAGTCGAGGTAAAAGTGAATCTTGGTGAGCAGAGCGATGTGAGCTCGCTTCCTATGAGCAGTTTAACGCGTGATGGCTATGTCTGGACGCTAGACAGTCACGATCAACTACAAAAAGAGCGCGTGACCTTGGTAGAAGAGACTCAAGATCAAGTGCACGTGAAGTTTGCTCAACACCAAAACAAAACTCGTTTTGTGGTTAAGTATCCGCTGTCTTCAATGTTAGCAGGTAAGCAAGTTGCGCCGATTCGCACGGTAGAGAGCTTTGAAAGCAACACGGCTATTGCTTCTAAAGCACCTCAACAAGTGGAGGTAACCCCATGAGTTGGTTAACCAGGTGGTTTATTCATAACCCTGTCGCCGCCAACTTACTCATGATGGCGATTGTGGTGAGCGGAGTGCTCTCATTTGGGCACTTAAGAGTAGAGTCTTTTCCGCAGGTCGCTCCTTCTTCTGTGGTCATCAACGTCGCGTATCCTGGCGGTACCGCGAAGCAGATTGATGAGAGTGTTACGCAGCGAATTGAAGAATCGATAAGTGGGATTGCGGGTATTAAGCAGATCACCAGTCAATCCAGCGCTGGTGAGTCTCAAGTGGTGGTGCGCAAGACCAGCTCCACCGATCTTGATAAGCTGTTGGATGATGTGCGTAACCAAGTGAATGCCATCAATGGCTTTCCTGTTCAGGCTGAAAAACCGCAAGTCGTGCGCAATGAATTTACCAACTTAGCAGTGTTTGTGATTGTCTCTGGCCCACGGTCGGATGCTGAACTGCAGCCTATTGCTAGGCAAGTCGAGCAGGCGTTAAAAAAGCATCCACAGATCTCAAAAGTATCGAACTGGGGATCTCGCAGTCCTCAATTAATTATTGAGCCTAAGCCGCAAGAGCTAGAGAACTTAGGGATTACCCTAGAAGATCTCGCAGGGATGATTGAGCAGCGCTCATTTGAGTCCCGCACCGGTGAGCTGCTTAGCAGTAAAGGACGTGTGATCATTCGTGGTGACGGCTACGCCGATGACTTACAGAAGCTAAATGATTTGGTTGTGATCGCCAATGCAAACGGCAAGGTGCGATTGGGCGATATTGCAACGCTTAGCCGAGGCTATGAGCAGAGCGGATCGATCGTGCGTAACAACGGTTCCAACGCGATTGCCTTGCTGATCAGCACGAGTCAAAGCGACAACCTATTAAAGGTGAGCGAAGCCGTACAATCGGTACTCGATGAGCAGCGAGCAGTGCTACCGTCGGATATTACGCTCGACACTATGGCGGACATGGCACCCTACATTGAAGATCAGCTGTTTCGTTTAGGTGATAATGCTTGGCAAGGCTTGCTGATTGTTATCGTCCTGCTTGGCTTATTTTTGGAGCTTAAGCTCGCATTCTGGGTTGCAGTCGGGATTCCAGTTGCATTGGCCGGCACTTTGGTCGCGATGCAACTTGCTAACTACAGCGTCAATGACATTACCTTGTTTGGTTTTATCTTAGTGCTCGGGATATTAGTGGATGATGCCGTGGTTGTGGGGGAAGCAATACATGAAAAACGCGCGTCAACACCAGCGGGGAAACCTATCGATCCTAAGCTCGCCGCTTGGCAAGGCGTACATTCTGTTTCGATTGCAACAGTCTTTGGTGTGCTGACGACCATAGCAGCGTTCTCACCGATGCTTTGGATTAATAATGAACTAGCCAAAGTGTTGGCGGGTTTCTCTGCGGTGGTGATCTTTGCTCTGCTTTTCTCATTGGTAGAGAGTAAATTCATATTGCCATCGCATCTGGCACATATCTCGGCCAAGCCGAAAGAGAACTGGATAAGTCGAATTCAGGGTATGGCGCAGAGTGGTTTGCAGACGTTCAACCTTAAAGTGTACAAGCCAGTTCTAGAGCATGCATTGAACTATAAACTGGCTTCACTAATGGGTTTCGTTGCGATGATCACCTTGGCTTATGGCATGTGGTCTAATGGCGCGATACGCAGCTCACTGTTTCCGGAAATTCCAGGGCGCTACATCACCGCCAAAATCGAACTGGAAGATGGCGCGCCAATTCCACTGCAACAACAGGCTTTGTCTCAAGTTGAGTCTGCGATGGATAAGGTAGAGAAAAGCTTACTCGAAGACTACCCATTGAGTGAGTCACCTGTTGTTAACTTGCTGGCATGGTCGGACGGGTATGGTGAGGTTGAGGTAACGGCGGAGCTTACCAACGAATCACTGACCGTTTTACCGAGCAATTTGCTGATCAACCGTTGGCGAGAAACGACGGGTGTGATTGAAGGCGCTTACTCAACCCAATTTAGCGCAGCCGAAGAGCCTGCTGGTGGAACCTTCATTACGGTGTCCGCTGATGATAGAGCTCTGGCTAAGTTGGTGAGTAACCAGCTTGCACAAACGCTGGTGAACTTAAATGGTGTTTCAGATGTGTATGACGATGGTCAAGCTGGATCGCCTCAGGTTCGAATTGTAGTAAACCAATTTGGTGAGCAGCTAGGCCTGACTCAGGAGAAGCTCGCTAAGCTGGTGGGGCAAGCTTACGGTGAACGAGAAGTTCATCGCCTACTTGAGAAAGGGCAGGAAACCAAAGTACTACTGCAATATGCGCGAGAGCAACGTCAGACTCTGTCTCAACTTGAGCAAGCCTTGATTCGCTTACCTAATGGAGGTTCGGTATTGCTAGGTGATGTGGCGACCCTGCAATATGAGCAAGAACCAGAAGTGGTTTATCGCCGTAACCGTGAACAGGTGCTTAACCTATACTGGAAGCAAAACCGAGACATACAGTCGCCTGAGCAGACGTTGAAGCAGCTAGATGAAACTATTGTTGCGTTGGAATCTCAGTACCCAGAGGTGACGATAAAGGCAGGTGGCGAGTTTGAAGAGATTGGCGAGGTATCATCTGGCTTCAAAACCGCAATGGTTCTGACCTTGTTACTGATTTATATTTTGTTGGCAGTACCGCTTAAATCTTACTGGCAACCCTTTATCATTATGGCGGTAATTCCGTTTGGGTTTGCTGGTGCGATCTTCGGCCACTACATTATGGGTTTGCCAATCAGCTTGCTCTCGATGTTCGGTATGATGGCGATGACAGGCATTGTTATTAATGACTCATTGGTATTGATCACGCGCTTCAATAGTGAGTACCGAAGTGGTGTTCCACTGCAACAAGCTTTGGTGACGGCTGGAACGAGCCGTTTAAGGGCGATATTCCTAACAACAATTACGACGGTTTGTGGTTTGTTACCACTACTCAGTGAAACTGCTGAGCAAGCGCAGTACCTCAAGCCTGCAGCGGTATCCTTGGTGTTTGGTGAATTGTTCGCGACCGCTGTAACCTTGATTCTGATTCCGGTGTTACTGGGGCTGTTTTGCCGCAAAGCACCTAAAGTCGAGCGAACTGAGTTGGTATTGGAGGGGGCTTCATGAAAGTTGAAGCGCAAACAAAGCAATATAACCTAAAGAACCACATACGCCGCAACGGGAAAGATATGAGTCGCAAGGAAGAGAATGAGTTAGACAATTCGACAAGGCAGCCAGCATTTCAGTTAGTGCCAGAGGTAGCTTTGTTGAAGTCGCTTCCAGAGCACTTACAAAAGCGCTTTACACAAGCATTGACTATGATGCATGAAGAGTGGGCTGATCGTCGCTCTTGGGAAGAAATCGCGACCGAATCAGCGATCTCGCCTTACCATTTTCATCGTCAGTTTTCTGAGCTGTTCAATGAAACTCCCGGTCAATATTTAGCGCGAATTCGCCTGCAAACGGCGGTAGGGTTACTGCTGAATGATGAACCTTGGAGCACCATGGAAATCGCGCAATATTGCGGCTTTTCATCATCCCAAGCTCTCGGCAAAGCTCTAAAAAGAGATCTTGGCGTGACGGCAAAACAGATCCGAAAAATGGGCTACGAAGCGACGCCACGAGAGACGGCAGATTTCCTTAAGCAGCTTGCTCACCCAAGTGGCGAGGAGTCAATGGAGAGCGAATTAGCTAAAACGATTCCGACTGAATTGAAATGGTTTCCAGAACGAGGTATGAAAGACCTCAAGCTGGATGATCCGGATTGGGATACGGTATTTGAATTGTATGGTAAGAAGTCGACCAAGTTGATGAGTATTACACCGCTGCATCAAATGCGAAAAACATGGGATGAAATTGACTTGTGTGTGGGAAACAGGGATGTCGATCCTGCGCTGTATGATGTGGTTATTCCTGAAGGGCACTACTTGTGTAGCGAAGTGTATTTGGTATCGGATGTCGGCTATAGCGCTGCGTTGGAATCTTTGTTTGACTGCGTTGAGCAGCAAGGGCTAGAGCTAGACCCAGAGCGCCACTTAGTTGAAATGATCTTAGGTATAGATACGACAGGAGTGGAGGGGGTGACCTTTTCTTTCCAGTTACCTGTTTCAACCACACAAAGCCGCGAATAATAAAAAGGCTCCTCAAATGAGGAGCCTTTGTTCTGCTAACGAGCAGCTTTATAGGAGCTTAATGGAGTGGGGGTTAAGCTTCTGCAGTTACCTTTGAATCGCTCATCTTTTTAAGCGCTGCGTAACCGAAACCAGTTACCGCTGTACCCGCTGCAATCGCCACTAGGTACATAAGTACAGGAGAGATAGCACCTGGAATCAGTAGAACGAATAGACCACCGTGTGGAGCCATCAGTTGTGCACCGAACAGCATTGATAGCGCACCAGTCAGAGCGCCACCCGCCATACACGCTGGGATAACACGCATTGGGTCTTTCGCTGCGAATGGAATCGCACCTTCAGAGATGAAACATAGACCAAGAACGAATGATGCCTTGCCTGCTTCACGCTCGCCCGCTTCAAACTTGTCTTTCACTAGGAAAGTCGCAAGGCCCATGCCTAGAGCTGGAACCATACCTGCTGCCATGATAGCTGCCATTGGTGCGTAAGTTTGAGAAGCCAGTAGACCAACACCAAACGTGTAAGCTGCTTTGTTTACCGGACCACCAAGGTCGAAACACATCATTGCACCTAGAATCACACCCAGAAGAATCGCGTTAGACGTACCCATGTTGTTTAGGAAGTCTGTCATCGCGCTCATCACGCCAGAAACAGGGCCACCTACGATGTAAACCATCACAAGGCCAGTGAACAAGCTCGCGATAAATGGAATGATAAGAATTGGTTTCAGTGCTTCCATAGATTGTGGAAGTTGAACCTTGTCAGCAATGAATTTCGCTGAGTAACCTGCAATGAAACCTGCCGCGATACCACCCAGGAAACCTGCGCCTGTTGAGCTAGCAAGCATACCACCGATTAGACCCGGAGCCAGACCCGGACGGTCAGCAATTGAGAACGCGATAAAGCCAGCAAGCACCGGAATCATCAGTGCGAATGCTGAACCACCACCGATAGTCATCAGTGCTGCAGCTAGCGTACCTTCTTCTTTAAACGCTTCGATACCGAATACGAAAGAGAGTGCGATGATCAAACCACCCGCTACAACAACAGGCAGCATGTGAGATACACCTGTCATTAGGTGTTTGTACACGCCTTTCTTCTCGTCAGCAGGTGCTGCTTGTGAAGAAGATGCTGTGTGTTGGTAAGGTTTTGCTTCAGCGAACGCTTTTTCAAACTCTTGAGTTGTCTTTTTAAGCGCAGGACCCGTTGTTGTTTTGTACAGTGGCTTACCATCAAAACGGTCGAGTGGGACGTCGATATCCGCAGCGATGATGACAAGATCCGCCTCTGCAATCTCTTGATCCGTCAGTTGGTTCTTCGCACCTACAGAGCCACGAGTTTCAACCTTGATTTGGTGACCAAGACGTTGGCCCTCGTTCTCTAGCGCTTCAGCAGCCATGAAAGTATGCGCAACACCTGTTGGACAAGCTGTAATCGCAACAATCTTCTTAGCGCCGCTTGCTGCTACTTCAGTTGCAGCGGTCGTTACTTGTGAAGCGTCCAACACAACTGCGTTGGCTACTGCGCTTTTAAGAAATGCTTTTGCGTCTGCAGTACATTCAGAGATTGGCGCTTGGTAAACCTTTTTGCCAACAAAGCGCTGTGTGTCTACGTCTGTGTTTGCGGCAATAACGACAGCGTCGCTGCTTGCAATCGCTTCTTCAGAAACGGCTTCACTTGGAAGAACGCTTGACTGGCACTCAATATTGGCACTCCAACCTAGCTCTTTTGCGGCTTTCTCAAGCAGCCCTGCTGCGATGATGCTGTTTGCAACGCCACTTGGGCATGCGGTGATAATGGTAATATTCATAGTAAACCTTTGTCCTATTTGCTTGACTCAAACTGGTCAGTTGGAGTGGTAAGCGCCTGTAATTGGATATTTTGTAGTACTGAGTCCAGCTCTTTTTGGCTAGTTAAACCCACGCCGACTTGAGACACAGCAAGTGCCGAAAGGGCGGTGGCAAATTTGATTAATTCTGCTTTAGGCATCTGTTGCATGTGACCCCAACATAGGCCAGCAACTAAGGTGTCGCCTGCGCCAACTGTGCTCACGACTTGCATACGTGGTGGCTGTGAGTGAATCCACTCACCATTGTTTAGCCACATCACGCCATCTGCTCCTAGAGAAACAACAATGTTCTCAATGCCTTTTTCGCTCAGCGCTTGGCCTGCTTGTTGGCACTGTTTAGGCGTTGTAAGTTCTGCATTGAACAGTTGAGACAGCTCTTCATCATTTGGCTTAATCAGCCATGGCTGAGCGTTGATACCTGCTTTTAGTGCGTCACGGCTGCTGTCAAACAATACCTTTTTACCTAGGTCGCGTAGGCGTTGTACCCAAGAAGCGCAAAGTTCTGGAGATACGCCTTGAGGTAAGCTACCTGCAATCACGAAGTAATCGTGGTCTTCTGCAAGTTCTAACAGTGTTTTTTCAAATGCGTTGATCGCATCTTGATCAACGGGTACACCCGGGAAGTTAATGTCACTCACTTGGCCGGAGGTTTCCACTAGCTTCACGTTGATGCGCGTTGCGCCGTCGACACGAATGAAGCGGTCGGTTGCACCCATTTCTGCAAACAGTTGGCAGAACGCTTCTTCATTGTTGCGACCCAAAAAACCCGTAACGGTTACTTTTGCGCCCAGCTCAGACAGCACTTTTGCTACGTTTACGCCTTTGCCCGCAGCGTGTAGCGAACCTTGGTTTACCAAGCTCACTGAACCTACGTTTAGCGTATCAACGCTACCTGTCAGGTCTAATGCTGGGTTCAGCGTTACCGTAACGGCTTTGATTTGCTTTAATTCAGTCATTACCAATCCTTAACCTTCACCAAGGCCAGAAGCGATAGCTTTACCAATTGATTCAATAGCTTGTGCTGCATCGTCACCTTCAGCCGTGAATTGCAGCTGGTGGCCATGTTTCACGCCAAGCGCGATAACTTTCATTAGGCTCTTTGCGTTCACTTCTTTTCCGTCGCCGTCTAGGTTGGATACACGAATTGCTGCATCGAATTTCTTCGCTTCTGCAACCAGCATCGCGCCAGGGCGAGCGTGTAAGCCGTGTGCGTTTTTGATCTTAAAGATTGCTTGGTTATCTGAGCCTTCAGCAGCAGTGCTTGGTGCTTCGCCTTTTAGTTGAGCAATCACACCTTCGATGTCTGAATCGATCAGTGCGTTTTGCTTACCTTCAAAAACCAGTTGGCTTAGATTAGATAGAATGTTCTGGTGTGCGCTGTTACATGCTGCGAATGCGACAAGCGCTTTCACTTGAGTGCCTTCAAACTCACAATCATTAGCTGTTGAAACAAATGACACAGCAGTGCGAGTCACGCCTTTGTCGCTACCGATAAGCCATAAACCTTGGCCTAGGTGAGTTGGTGCTTTAGTCACTAGGTCAGCAACGAATGCATTATCTGCACAACCTGTGTTTTTCAGTAAACCACCTGCAACGGCAGACATTTGTACCATGTCGCTTGCTGGGAACTTAAGTTGAACTAAAGAAGCGTCTAGGTCTGCTTCAAGCTGAACTTCACCGTGAAGTAGGGCGATGATTTCGTCTTCTGTTTTTGCTTGTTTCAGCTTTTGCTCAACGCCGTCAGCAGAAAGAACTTTGGTTAGCTGCTTTAGAATGCCTAAATGCTCGTCTGATTTTGCTGCAATACCGATCGCTACGTAAACACGGTTGCCATCTGCCCAGTCGATGCCTTCAGGGAAGTGGTGTACTGCAACGCCAGTCTCTTTTACTAAACCACGAGTGTCTGTTGTGCCATGAGGGATAGCGATACCGTTACCAAGGAAAGTTGAGTTTTGATTTTCACGGTTCAGCATTCCTTCTACGTAACCTTCATCAACCAGACCTTTGTCAGTCAGTTTGCCAGCGATGTTACGAATAGCTTGGAACTTATCTTGCGCAGATTGACCAAGCGAAATGTCAGATTTAGTTAATTTAAGCATGTTGCCTCTTTAGCTTATTGCTTTGTTTGAGCGTGTCGCTTCATTGTTGCTGTTATCCCGATTCAGGTTCTGCTTATTGAGTGCTGAACACCTTGCTGAACGTTAAGCTGAATCGGTTCAGCAAAAAGAGTAAAAAAATTCAGCAAAGCCCAGTTATCTTCATAAAACTGATATTGCTGCTTAGCGTGCCTCGTTTCCTTTTAAAGATAGTCTTAAAAGATAGTCATCAATCTCAAAGTCGCTAAAAAAGATGATTGGAGTCACTTTTCAGATTTTGCTGAATCCTTTCAGCTTTCATACTGAATCGATTCAGCATATAATTCAACTATTCTGAGGATCCGAACTTTGGTTATATGATCCTACGCACAAAATACAGGCCCTTGATATGACACTTGATGAAATAGCGAAACTGGCGGGTGTATCTAAAACCACCGCAAGCTATGTGATTAATGGTAAAGCTCAGAAGTACCGTATCAGTGAGAAAACACAGCAAAAGGTGATGGCTGTGGTGAACGAGCACAACTATCGCCCAGACCACGCAGCATCGTCATTGAGGGCAGGTAACAGCCGTTCATTTGGTTTGATTATTCCAGACCTAGAGAACAGCAGTTATGCACGTTTAGCTAAGTTGATTGAGCAAAACTCTCGCAAAGTGGGGTATCAGATCTTAATTGGCTGTTCAGACGACGATGCTGAAACCGAGCGAAAAGTGGCGGAAGCTCTTGTTAGCCGTCGTATCGATGCTTTGCTTGTCGCAAGCTCGATGCCGGACGCTAACGAGTTCTACCTGCAACTTCAAAATTCAGGAACGCCAGTTATCGCCATTGACCGTCCGTTAGACGATGAGCACTTTGCCTGTGTGATCAGTGAAGATTTCGAAGCTGCGTTTGAACTGACGCACTCCATTCTTGATGACAATATCCAAAGCATTGGCTTGATTGGTGCCTTGCCTGACCTAAACATTTCGCGCGAGCGTCAGTTGGGTTTTGAAGCGGCCAATAAAGCGCATACCCAACAAAACGGGCTGAAAGAGAACAAACCTACGGTTGTAGGTTATGGTGAACACTTCGATAGAGAATCAGGACGCGAAATCTTTGAAGAGTGGATTGCGAAAGGCACGATACCTGATGCGATCGTCACTATGTCCTACACCTTGTTAGAAGGGGTACTGGATGTGATGGTTGAAAAGCCTGAGTTGGTTAATCAAGTTAAGCTAGCGACTTTTGGTGACAACCGTTTGTTGGATTTCCTACCGTTTAAAGTACATTCACTGCCGCAACAGTTTGAGGTTATTGCAGACAGCGCATTCGCCTTGGCATTGAACGTTTCAGCAAAACGTTACCAGTCAGGTATTGAACTGGTGCCGCGAAGCCTTGTAAAGCGTAGCTAACCTAGTCAATGCAGTTAGCGTAAGCTCTAATTTCTTATCAAAGCCTCAGTGCCATTAAAGTGCTGAGGCTTTTTTATTGGATCAACAAACCGAATTCGACCAGTGCAACAATCCCTAATAACAGGGTCAGCACCTTCCAAAACTGGATTGGATTGCGGTTCAACAAGGGTTGTCTAGTTTTACGCTTCACCAGCTTCGAGTTCGGGGTATAGAGATCAGAGATAAAGTCACCGAGCACTGAGTAACGCTCTGTTGGCTGCTCTGCACAAGCTTTCTGTAACACCAAGTCAAACCAAGCGGGTAAATCTGAACGCAGGCGCGTAATAGGCTGATAGTGCCATTGGTGATGACGAGATTGAGCCAAAGATCGCGGCGTCATTTCTGGATAAGGCAGTTGTCCTGTCAGCATTTCATAACCAATTACCGCTACTGAGAACAGGTCGGAGCGCGTGGTCGCAACATTCTGCTTAATGGTTTCTGGAGCGATATAATTTACGGCGCCAAGGGGAACCGCATCTTCTTCAACGGGTAAGCCCTCTTCGATGCCGCGAATCAATACTGCACCAAGGTCGATGAGCTTAATATCGCCATTCGGTAATAACATAATGTTTTCGGGCTTCAGATCGCGATGAACCATGTCAGCACGCTGCAGTACACGAATGCCCTGAATGATCTTTTCTAGAATCGTGCGCACTTCTGGCAGGCTTGGTTTGGGATTGTCGTACATCCATTGTCTTAAGGTTACGCCCTCAACCATCTCACACACTTGATAAAGAAACTGCGAACGTTCGTCAGTCGGATATACCTTCATAATGCGTTTGTTGTTAAGCAGCATGCCTGCCCATTGCTCGTTGTAAAACGCTTTGAGCTGCGCTGGATCGTCGTGATATTGCATTGAAGGTATTTTAATCACGAACTCGGTTTGGGTCTGGGTTTGCATCACACGATATACGTGGCTGCGGGTGCCAGAGTAGAGCACTTCCAACACCTGAAACTGGTCGATCATCTGCCCAAGTTTTAATACCGGAGGAATGACGCGTGTCGCGAGCTTTTCATGAAACTCAATCAATGATGGCTTAGGCAATTGTGTTACTTCGATCATCAAGCAGCTGACGTTGTCCTTGCTGTGCATTGCCAGGGCTTTATTGCAGATCGCCTGAGTTGCCAGTTCAAAGTCATGCTGGTTATTAGTTCCTTCGATCAGATCCTCTTCGTCAATAAACTCATGCACACCGTCGGTTGTCAGAATGAACCGGTCCTTTGCCTTAATAGGCAGGGCTTGGTAATCAACGTTCAGTTGGCTATCCATACCGAGAGCGCGCGTGAGGTAGTGGGTATTCACCAAGTTTTTACGAGTATGATCGCGGGTTAGCTGCTGAATTTTGCCATCACGCAGTAAGTAGATACGACTATCGCCAACATGGAAGATATGAGCAGTATTAGATTTGATGATCACCGCGCTGAAGGTCGAGACCATGGTGTTGTGGGCGAGCTGCTTATCGTCATCCAGTTCAGAGAACGAGGCGTTGAACAGCCAAGAGTTCAGCGACGTCAGCACCTTCTGGGCCGAGCGTTGAATGCTCCAGCTTTCCGGCGTTGCGTAGTAGTCAGTAATGAACTGCATCACGCTGGTGTGACTGGCTTTTTGCCCCTGTTCACTGCAACTCACACCATCGGCAATACATGCCACGCTGCCTTTGAACTCTTGTTCGGCACGGGTTTTAGGGTGCTTAACGATAATCGCATCCTGATTTTCGTTTCTTACTCCTTGATGTGAGTAACCACCATAGTTGAGCTTGAGTTGATTGCTTGCCTGCGGATGAATACCTTGTTCCGCGTCTGGCGCTGCTGTTTGGCTTTGGCTAAATGAGAGAGTCATAACGTCCTTGCTCCTATCTACTCATTGTTTGAAAAGGAAGGGAAAGAACAAAAGCTCCGGTCATAAACAAGAGCTTTTGAACGAAGTAACCGAGTGTCGCAGTCCCGGTTACTTCTCCCGATATCATTCAATGAGTGATTAGCTCGATACGTTAATCAGCGTCACACTACCATCGTCATTTACTTCAGCAATTTGACCATTTGGCTCTTCCATAAACATCAGAGTTAGGAAGCCAAGTACCGCCGTTGCTGCAATCACAAGGAAGAACGTTTGGTAGCTAACAAATGAAAGCACTGTTAGGTAAACTACCGCACCCACGTTACCGTAAGCACCTGTCATACCTGCGATTTGACCCGTCATACGACGCTTAATCAGAGGTACTGTCGCAAATACTGCACCTTCACCGGCTTGTACGAAGAAAGAGCACGCCATTGCTGCCACAACCGCTAGCCATACTGGCCATGTGCTGTCGACTTGACCCATTGTGAAGTAACCCACAGCTAGACCTGCAGTTAGGATAAGCAGCGTTGGCTTACGGCCGAATTTATCTGAAATCCAACCACCACCTGGGCGAGACATGAGGTTCATAAAGGCGTAGGCCGAAGCCACCATACCTGCTAGAACTGGCGTGAGCTCGAAGGTTTCAGAGAAGAACAGTGGCAGCATAGAAACAACAGCCAACTCTGAACCAAATGTCGCGAAGTAAAGTACGTTAAGTACCGCAACTTGCTTAAATTTGTACTGGTGAATCTCTGGTACTTCTTCCTTGAAGACGTTCTTATTCACTTTCCAAACTTGAGATACTTCATACACATACAGCGCAGCCAGTACCGCATACACACCATATACTGCTGAGTCTGACAGCATGCCGATACCTGATGGAGAGAGTTTCCAAGCCAGTAGCGCAAGAGCCGCGTACATAGGGATCTTCATGATGAGTAGAAAGAAAAAGTCACCCTTTGACGTTACTTCCATTGCTGTAACTTGCGCAGGTTTGAAGTAAGTAGAACCTTTTGGTGTATCCGATACGTTTTTGTAGAAAATAACTGAGAACAGAAGGCTCATTGCACCTGTCACACCAACGGCATAACGCCAGCCATCTTCGCCGCCGAATACTAGTGCTAATGTAGGAAGTGTAAATGCCGCAGCTGCTGAACCAAAGTTACCCCAACCGCCGTAGATACCTTCTGCTGTACCTAGTTCGTTATGTGGGAACCACTCAGACACCAAGCGAATACCTACTACGAAACCAGCACCGATGAAGCCCAGTAAGAAACGTGCGATAGCTGCTTGCATGAACGAATCAGCGAGCGCGAACATGAAACACGGAATCGAACAGATTGCGAGTAGAGCAGAGTAGACCAGTCTTGGACCATAGCGGTCGGTCAGCATACCGATGGCGACACGCGCCGGAATGGTTAATGCTACGTTTAAGATTAAGAGAGTTTTGATCTCTTCAGTGGTTAAGCCTAAAGAGGTTTTTACCATTTGCAGTAGTGGCGCAAAGTTGAACCAGACTACAAAGGTGATGAAAAAGGCAATCCAGCTAAGGTGTAAGATTTTCATCTTACCTGTAAATGAGAGCAGCGAAAATTTTGAGTTATCCATGTATTAAATCCTTTAAATATGGAAAGTGTCTAGAGTTCTTCTAGCCGTTCACATGCCAACTCCGTAGCGAGCCTAAATTCTTAATTATAGGCGGCTAAGGCATGAGTATTGGGTGATTCTGAAATACGACCTAATCCGTGATTAGCTTGCTAACGCTTCGGGTGCCAGTACTTGAATATCGTTACCTTGTCTGCGCACTTCAAAGCGAGTCAGAGCGTGTTCAGGCTCTTCCAAGCAAGCTCCTGTCTCTAGATGGTAATGCTGCTTGTAAAGGGGAGAAGCGACGTACGGCTCTCCACTTAACGAGCCAATAATACCACGTGACATGACATTGGCTTTACCAATTGGGTCGAAATTTGAAAGGCCATAGATCTTGTCACTGCGCTTGCAGTAAAAGATCGCGACTTGATGATCAGCCACTTTGGCACACACACCCGCGTTGGGCGTTAGATCCTCTTGGGAGCAAACAGTGGTCCAGTTTTCCATGACAGTCTCCTTGTCAATTTGTTGAGTCTTAGATTTTGTTCAATTTCCTAAAAATGAAGGTCGTAAAGAAAGAAGGTCGCTAGCAGAGTATTGCGTAGTGAAGGGCCTGCTAACGACCAAACTGGCTACGAGACTTCCGTAATTTCAATCTGTTCAGAGCTATTCAATGCTTGAGTGCGTTCGGCATCGTGGTCAGTGTTGATGCTTGGTTTCGGGAAGCGCTGTTCGCGTTCGGTAATGAACGACAGGCTCTTATCCATCTCGTCACTGTTGATGTAGTGTTGGAAGCGTTTCATCTTCACTGGATTCTCGATGGTGGTCTTCCACTCACATTGGTACTTCTCGATGTTGAGCGCGATGTCCGCTTCCAGTTCAGCCGCGACATTGAGTTTGTCTTCAATCACCACTTCTTTGAGGTAGTCCAAGCCGCCTTCTAGGTTCTCCATCCACACAGAGGTACGTTGTAGGCGGTCGGCAGTACGGGTGTAGAACATCAGCACGCGGTCGATGTATTGAATCAGCGTTTTCTCGTCGAGGTCGGTTGCGAATAGGTCGGCGTGACGTGGACGCATACCGCCGTTACCACACACATATAGGTTCCAGCCTTTGTCGGTAGCGATAACGCCAATGTCTTTGGATTGCGCTTCGGCACACTCACGAGTACAGCCAGATACGGCGAATTTGATCTTGTGAGGTGAACGTAGGCCCTTGTAGCGGTTCTCTAGTTTGATTGCTAGGCCGACACTGTCGTTAACGCCGTAGCGACACCAAGTGCTGCCGACACAAGACTTCACTGTACGAACCGATTTACCGTAGGCATGGCCGGTTTCAAAGCCTGCATCAATCAGCCTTTTCCAAATAGCGGGTAGTTCATTAAGTTGAGCACCAAATAGGTCGACACGTTGGCCGCCAGTGATTTTGGTGTAGAGGTTGTACTCTTTTGCTACTTCGCCGAGCACAATTAGTCTGTCTGGGGTGATTTCGCCGCCAGCAATTCGTGGAACCACAGAGTAAGTGCCATCTTTCTGCATGTTGCCAAGGTAGATGTCGTTGGTGTCTTGTAGCTCGATGTGCTCATCTTCAAGGATGTAGTCATTCCAGTAAGAGGCGAGGATAGAGCCAATCGCAGGCTTACACACAGTACAACCTAAGCCTTGGCCATGAGATTCCAACAACTCGTCGAAGGTCTTGATCTTGTTGACGCGGATAATGTCGGTCAGCTCTTGGCGAGAGTAGGCAAAGTGCTCACAGATATCGTTAGAAACCTCAACACCTAGGTTGCTGAGTTCGCTGTCTAATACTTGTTTTGCAAGAGCAGAACAGCCACCACAACCCGTCGAAGCATTGGTCGACTCTTTCAGTGCAGCCATTGTTGTACAGCCAGCTGAAACCGCTTCTTTGATATCGCCTTTGGTTACGTCGAAACATGAACAGATCACGGCGCTGTCTGGTAGCGCCTCAACACCCATCGCGCTGCCAGAGTCGTCTGCAAGGTTCGGGAGAATCAGTACCGATGGGTTCTCTGGCAGTGGCATATCATTTTGCTTGATTTGCAGCAGTGAACCGTAAGCTTCCGCGTCACCCACTAACACCGCACCAACGATCTTTTTGCCATCAGCAGAGATGATCAGGCGTTTGTAAACCTGTTCGATTTCATCGTTGTAGGTGTATGACTGCGCACCTTCTGTTTGGCCGTGTACTTCACCGATACTGGCTACATCTACGCCTAGAAGTTTAAGTTTGGTGCTCATGTCTGCACCGGTGAAGCTGCTTTCATCTTCACCATCAGAAAGGATGTGGCTAGCCGCAACCTTCGCCATAGAGTAGCCCGGTGCCACTAAGCCGAAGATCTTGTTATCCCAAAGGGCACATTCACCAATCGCGTAGACATCATCGATGTTGGTTTGGCAGTAATCATCAATCACGATACCGCCACGCTCGCCAATCGCGATATCAGAACTACGAGCCAATGCGTCTTGAGGGCGAATACCGGCAGAGAACACAATCATATCGGTTTCAAGGTGTGTACCGTCTGCAAAGTTCATACGGTAGCGAGCGGTTTCACCGGCCACAATCTCAGAGGTCGCTTTCTCGGTGTGAACCTGTACACCCAAGTCTTCGATCTTACGTCGTAGCAGTGCGCCGCCACCTTCGTCGAGTTGAACCGCCATTAAGCGAGGCGCGAACTCGACCACATGCGTTTCTAAGCCAAGGTTTTTAACCGCGTTCGCTGCTTCTAAACCGAGCAGGCCACCGCCGATTACCACGCCCGATTTACTCTGCTTACTCGACAGTTCAATCGCATCTAAGTCTTCAATGGTACGGTAGACGTGACAGTGTTCTTGGTCGTTACCCGGGATTGGTGGAACGAATGGGAATGAGCCAGTAGCAAGTATCAGTTTGTCGTAGCTTTCACGATGTCCACTGTCGGTTATTACCGTTTTGTTTTCGGTATCAAGCTCAGTCACCTTGGCATTCACCAAGTACTTAACGCCATTCTCTTGATAGTAGGCTTCGCTGGTGAGGGCTAAGTCGTCTGCTGACTTGCCGTTGAAGTAAGCAGTGAGCTGAACACGGTCGTAGGCAAGACGCGATTCCTCACTAAAGGTGATGACTTCATATTGTTCTGAGTCAGCTTGAATGATGTTGTCGATAAATTTGTGGCCAACCATGCCATTACCAACGACGACAATTTTCTGTTTGCTCATAGTAAATTCCTTTTTTGCTGGCTTCCTAGCGTTTCTAAAAACAGTCCACTCTCAGTGGTGGGTAATTTGCTGTTCTTCCAATGAACTTAAAAACTGTGAATTTTGGGTTGTTGGTATTTAGGGCAGCAAGTAGGGTGCCAGATAAAAAAGGCGTTCGTAAAAAATAATAATAGCTAATAAATTCAATCAATTAACTAAATAACAAACGACTCAATTACCCCTAAAGTGGTAGATTTAAAAAGTGAGAGATTTATGAAAATGAGCCTTTGTGGTGCAAAATTGATCAACATGGTGCAAATATCTCAATATTTCTTCGGTTGGATTTAATTAACCTCAAGCTTTGTAATTGTATGGATTTTAAATTATTGTAATTTAACTGGTTTTTTATTGTCTTGCGTTGGGTTAAATAGTGGTGCGCAAATTGCTTTATTAAAAAAGAGAAATTTTCACTACTGAGAGAGAGCTGAAAATGGCTTTCTGAATACTCTGGTGGAAGAGATAAAAAAGAACATTGCACGAGGGAAGAGTGATGAGTTCAAACAAGGATTGGATCAAATCAACGTGTGCTTACTGTGGCGTAGGTTGTGGCATTGAAGTAAGGCCAACTGCTTCAGGTAAATTGGAAGTGCGTGGCGACAAAGAGCACCCATCGAACTATGGCAAGCTATGTACTAAAGGCGCAGCACTGGGCGATACCGTCACGCCGATAGGCCGTTTAACCCAACCGATGAAAAGAGTCGCAAGCGGACAGCAACTCTTACCTTGGGGCGAAGCGTCGCAGCTGGTGGCAGACAAGTTCAAACAAGCCATAGAAGAGCATGGCCCAGACTCGGTCGCCTTTTATGTATCAGGCCAACTTCTGACTGAAGATTATTATGTTGCCAACAAACTGATGAAGGGCTTTATTGGTAGCGCCAACATCGACAGTAACTCACGTCTTTGTATGGCTTCGAGTGTGGTAGGGCATAAACGCGCATTCGGCAGCGATACCGTTCCAGTCTGTTATGAAGACCTTGAACAAGCGGAGGTGGTAGTGATCACAGGCTCAAACCTCGCTTGGTGTCACCCTGTTCTGTTTCAACGCCTGCGTGCGGCTAAGCAAGCTAACCCAGCAATGAAAGTGATCGTGATTGACCCGCGCTATACCGACACCTGCGAAATTGCCGACATCCACTTGGCGTTAGAATCTGGCTCTGACGTCGCTCTGTTTAATGGTTTATTGGCTTATCTCGATGATCACGATAACCTCGACCAAGACTACATTGATAAGCACACCCAAGGCTTTACCGAAGCGATTCGAGCAGCGACGCGATATCGCTATACCGAAAATGGTTGGGGTGACAAAAGCGTTTCAAAGCTAACAGGGTTAACCGAAGCGCAGCTTAAGCAGTTCTACTCTCTGTTTGCATCTAACGACAAGGTGCTCACTATTTACTCTCAAGGCGTAAACCAATCGACTCAAGGGTGCGACAAGGTTAACGCCATTCTCAACTGCCATTTGGCGACAGGCAAAATCGGTAAGGCAGGTATGGGGCCATTCTCGGTTACAGGCCAACCGAACGCGATGGGTGGCCGTGAAGTAGGTGGCTTAGCCAATACCCTAGCAGCGCATTTTGAATTTGGCGATCCTGAATCACACCAAATGGTGAGCGAGTTTTGGCAGACCAACAGCTTAGCAACCCATGCGGGCTTAAAAGCCATTGACCTATTCGATGCCATGAACGACGGCAAGATCAAAGCGGTGTGGATCATGGCGACCAACCCAGTGGTGAGCCTGCCTGATAGTGAGAAAATCAAAACCGCATTAGAGAAGTGCCCATTTGTGGTGGTGTCGGACTGCATTGCTGATACGGAAACCACACGCTTGGCTGATGTGGTGTTACCCGCCCAAGGTTGGAGCGAAAAGTCGGGTACTGTAACCAACTCTGAACGCAGAATCTCGCGCCAGCGCCGAATATTGCCAAGCCCAGGTGAAGCCAAGCCAGACTGGTGGATACTAAAAGAAGTGGCGCAAAAGATGGGATTCCAAGACCAGTTTGATTACCGTCATGAAGGTGAAATCTTTAAAGAGTATTGCGAGATGACCGCACTTGGTAATGAAACAGGCAAAGCACGTGATTTGTGTTTGATTGGATTAACCAAACTCGATGAGAAGGGCTATGGCGAACTCACCCCGCAGCAGTGGCCGGTGCTTGAGTATCAACCAGAGATCATCGAGCAGCGCATGTTCACCGACGGCGAGTTCTTCACAGAATCTGGCAAAGCACAGTTCATCGCGGTGGAGCATGACAAACCCATTGCCGATACCAGTGTCGAATTCCCTCTCATCATGAACACTGGTCGTATCCGCGACCAATGGCACACCATGAGCCGAACTGGTTTGGCAGCTGGCTTAGGCGAACATACACCAGAGCCGTTTGTTGCCATGCACCCAGATACGGTTGCTGAATTAAACCTTGATGAATTTGGCTTAGATGCTTTCAACCACGCGACCGTGAACCCAGTTGTGAAAGTACGTAGCGCACAAGGGGAGTGCCAAGCGCGTTTAGTGGTCACCAAAGAGATGCGCCGCGAACAAGTGTTCATGCCGATTCACTGGAACGCGCCAACCGCCAAAGACAGCAAGCCGTGCGATCTTATTCTGCCTCACACCGATGCCGCATCTGGTCAGCCGGAATTCAAGCACACCCCAGTCATGGTAGAAGCGTGTGGTTATCGCAGTGAGGCTGCTCTGGTGAGTGACAAGGTGATGGATTGCAGCGGGTTTGATTACTGGGTAAGACAAAGAGTGGAGGGCGGCTTTTTGTATCGCATATCTTCATCTAAGAACCCAATGGAGCTGGTGATTCAGTTGGCAAATACCCTTGATGCACTGCCAGAACCTGACGCCGATGCGATTAAGTCGCTTCACTACCACGGCAATAAATCATTTAAGAATTATGGCTCTGCCAAGTTGGATCAATTCGGCGTGAAGCAGGCTTTTGTGGTTAATAGTAAGCTCGACCATGACAGCATTGACTGGCTGGTGGCGTGCCTGACGCGTGAAGCTGATGAAGAGTTTGAAGCAGAGTTTTTAAGTACGTTAGCCAAATAGTCGATGCGATGAATGATCTCTAGCACGTAATATTGGCCTGATAAATCAATGATTAGTGAGCTTTTACAACGGAAAATATTGATTATTAACTTACTAATGAGTTGAAAAGTAGAGGAATCTTCTATTTGTAGTGATCTTGTGAACAACCTTTGTTAAATCTTAGGCAGTTAGATATCTAATGATTGCATTCTTTAATAAGCGGTGATATTCAATGCGCTGAACCAATTAAAGAATCAGACTTATCCTAAACTGATATTGATTGGATACTGAGAAGCGCTGTTGAACCATGACAGCGCTTTTTTGTTGTTGTCTTGCTGCTTGTAAGCGCAGTTACGATAGGTAGAGTTCATGAGTCAGTTAAAGGCTTTATTCCATAAATACACCCACTTGATGTCTGATCAATCAAAAGGGGTGGCAGCATCGATACTTTGTTCAATGCTGTTTGCTTGCATTCCTGCCTACGTACAAATCCAACCGGATATGGGGCCAAGTTTAATTTCTGGTGGTGAGAGTCACTGGTTGGCTACGCAACGTATTATTTGGAGTACGATGCTGTTCTTCATCTTGCTGTTCTTCACCAAGCGACTGCCGCTGTTGTGGGATGCATTGAAGCAGTGGCGTAAGTGGCCAAAATACATAACTTCAGCTGTGCTTGTCACGCCGCAGTACTGGATATTTGTTTGGGCTCCAGCCAATGGGGAAACGCTTAACCTTGCACTAGGCTACTTCACCATGCCTATCGTGATGGTGCTGATTGGTTGCTTTTATTACAAAGATAGCCTCACCAAGCTACAAAAAGTGGCGTGTTATTTCGCTTTGGCAGGGACTATTTATACCTACGTGTTGGCATCGGGCCTGTCTTGGGTGGTATTGGTCGTAGCGCTTGGCTATCCGGTCTACTTTATGTTTCGTAAAACCAACCCAATGCCGACTGATATCGGTTTGGCCGTCGACCACATTATGATGCTCCCTTTGGCTATCTTTGGGATGTTCTATCTATACCCAGCCGATCATTTTATGAACCTGCCAGCCACGTCATACCTGTATTACCTTGGCCTAGCGGTAGTTTCGGTAACGCCAATGCTTCTCTACCTATTCGCCTACTCAAAGTTACCAGTGTCTCTGTTTGGTTTAATGGGTTACGTAGAGCCGACCTTCATTTTTATTGTGGGGTTACTCATTGGTGACAACATTGCGCTACACGAAGTACCAACCTACCTGTTAATTTCGTTCGCCTTAATCGCCTTAGTGATGGATGGCTACAAACGAATGAAAGCCAGCAGACTCGCCAAAAAAGAGCGTTCTTAACCAGCTAGCTCTTAACAACGGAGCAGTCACCCTTCTACACATAAATGCCGACGATCCTGTCGGCGTTTTTTCGTATTAAGTATGAAATACTGATTGATTAAACATCAAGTTTTACATACCATACTTCGTGTTGGCATGCTGTACCATATAGTTGAGTTAATGCCTTCTGTTTGCTGTACATTTGACGAGTTGGTTTCAAGTTAGATCGAGGTAAGTTGATGTCTAAATTAGCGATTTCTAAGTTCTTTGAACAAAAACTGGAGGCTCCACTTCACAACACTGTATGGTCGTGGGGAAGTGAGAACGCCAAAGGGATCTACCTACGTGCATGGAACCGCACCAAAGTCGGAGACAAGTTCGATATTGCCAGCAGCGGCATGGAAACCGACGACGATGGCCGAACAAGAGCGGGTGGCGTAGAGCGCGCGAAACACGTTAAAGCCATTGCTCAAGGCAAACCGGGCTACATTGTGGCGATTGATGGTTACGTCGATGACGAAGGCAAATCTCATATTGTTGATTACAACGATAAAGCGGTATTTCGCATTGTGTCGCTAACGGTAAACGAGCAGGGCAAAACCTTAGCTGAAGTAGACTACGATAACCCAGTACTCATCGACATGATTGGCGAAGAGACAGACGTCACTGCAATCATGGAAAGCCTAGCAGACAAACCCAAAGCCCTAGCAACCTTAGCCAAGGCAGAAAAGCTCGGCTGGCAAATCACAGGCTTAAATGCGCAGGGTGTGACCATTCTTCTTAAAGGTAAGAAAACCGGCCTTATCTCATACACCGGCGAATTCAGCGCTGCTTAGGAGTGACCATGTACAACGAAGGCGATCTATGCCCACACTGCGGCTTAATCATCATGTTACCGCCAGACCTAGAGCCAAAATGCCTAGGCTGCGGCGAAGAGATCAACCAAGAAGATGATGATTAACCATGTATTGAGTACGTTTCTGTGTCTTGACGAAACCATGTTGGATTTTTCTGCTTTTCGTCACATTAGGAACAACGAGAAGTAGGTAAGGTGCTGTTATTAAAAAGGTTAGTTAGGCAGAAACAAAACAGCACAGATTACTAGACAGAATTGATTCAGGGCGAAAATGCAGAATTATTCAATCTAAGAGCTGTTAACTTTATTGGGACATTATGGAATACGAAAATAATATAAGAATTAGTAATCTCCCTCGGGGTGATTTAGCTGATCTTTGGCGCATGTTACCTCCGCATGAGTTGAACGAGCTAATTACGAGAAGTAACGACAAAGAACTATCTCTTCTTATGGGGCACCTTTCTGAGAAAGGGGTGCAGACTCTTATTTCAAATCTAAACGAAGATTCTGCGAATAGGTTGTTCTCTTCAATTTCTAATAGAACAATTAATAAGGTTTTATTGCTATGTTCTGCCAATGCGCTTTCTAAGCTGCCTAGAGTGCTCAGTCGTGAAAATCTCATTCGTGTTATTCGAAGCACGAGCTCAGATGTAAGGGATAGGTTGCTTAAAATGTTGCCGATCGAAGATCGACACATGATCATGGAAATAACTGAAGAGCAGACTGAACTGGAAGGTAACTATAAACATTATCTGAGTCAAAAATTTGAAAACTCAATTGAAAAAGATGCTTTTGAGCGGATAAAAGAGCTTGAAGATAAAGAGAGATACCTAGAGCGTCGTCAGCGAGCACGTGAAGAACAGTTGGCTGAGCAACTGGAACACATTCGTAATCAGATATCTGTTGCCGAAAAGGACTTCCATCAACGTCAAAATAAACTCAAAAGTATTGAAAGTAATTATGCTAAACGTGAGTTAGAACTTAAGGACAATATAAGGCAGTTACAAGAAGAGCATCAAAGACAAGTACAAGAAAAAATCGAAATTAAAGTACCTGAGTTCGTTAAATCTGCGGTTGAAGTTTTGGAGAAGAAAGAAAAAGAGTTTTCTGATAAATCGAGAAACTGGAACTTACAAGGCTCTTGCGCTTTAGGCCTTGCAATAGCGTCTGCTGTTGGTGCTCTGATCTATGGTGGTTTTGCATTCCATGCAGCATCTAAGGAAAATATTGATTGGTTCTTTTTCTCCTTTTTATTACTAAAAGGGCTGATTGTGGTTACGTTGTTCGGGGCTTGGGCAAAGCATGCGTATAACCTAGGTAATGCTTATATGCATGAGTCATTAAAGCGCAGTGACCGTATGCATGCTATTAACTTTGGAAAGCTCTACTTAGAAGTATACGGCAATGATGTTAGCCAATCGGATATGAAAGCGATATTTGAAAATTGGAACTTGGACAGCGATAGTGCTTTTACTAAAGTACAGCCTACAAACTTTGAACCAAAGGTCGTTGAGCAAGTTACTCAAATGATTGCGGCAGTTTCTAATGCAACGAATAAGCAAAATTCAGAAAGTAAGCCACAGCAAACATAAAGTTAACAAACTGTCTAAGAATGATTCGTAACGCGTGGCATTTTTACTGTGCGTTGCGTTTGGTCTTTAAGGTGGAATGCGGAAGCATTGGTATTGCGTTGCTCACATATATGGTCTCCCCCAGTTTTGCAAGTCAGCAGTATGACCAAAAGCGCAGGTTAACTTCCATATATACGGCCTGTTGAACGGGTATTGCCTTGGTCAAGGTGAGGAAGTCGAACACGAAGTCCTAATCACCTTATCGACTTAAAAAGCCAGTGTGAGAAGAAGGTTTTCAACGTGTAGGATTTATCCTGTTATTCATCTCACTACGTACTTTGCAAAGGTTTGTGATGCTTGTTTTATGCAGAGTCATGGTCTTTTCCTGTTACTTCGACCCTGAACATTCCAAGCATGGCTCACAGTCATGTGAGGTGGTCATCTTATCAACTTAATTCTGTGTTATATGCAAGGTGTACATTTATATGGTATGATGTTCTAAGTTAAGTGTTCTGAATATGGGTATTCAAATGAGTCTAAGTAAAAATAAGTTGATCAAGTCATTTATCAGTACTCTTGTTGTTTTTATGATATTAGGTCTAGTAGATGGTACTGATGCTGTTTGGGTCTTGAGTACGATATTTTTTGCTGTTTCACTCTTATACTTATCTATTCAGAAAGATGATTCGACTACTTTTTTCTCTAAGCCAATTTTAAGTACTTTTAAGTCTAAAGACATTTCGACAGAGTTATTGGAAGTTAAAAAACTATATGATGAAGGGATATTGACTGAAAGTGAATATGACGAGAAAAGTAATAAACTGAAGTCACAATACTTGAAGTAAGCATGTTACAACCTTTTTTATCTTACCATTTTATTATGCATTGCAATTAGTGTTAAAGGTAACTTGTAGTGGGCCCTGTATTGCATTGTTCACGCCTTAACTAGACGTCATACTTTTCGGAGAGAGATATGCCTAAATATTTAGTTTCTAACATTGTGGATCGACGCCATAGAAAAATATATGGCGCGGGTGCTTTCTTTGACTTAGAAGCTTCACAACATGGTTGGGAAGAGTACAGCCAAGTTCAAGTTGGTGATAGTGTTTATATAATAAACAAGAATCGAAACGTAGCTGTAGAATACAAAGTGACAGAAATTAAAGATAACCTATTGCTAGAGGAAGACCCAGTTTGGGGTCATAAAGTCATTGCAATGCAAGGTGGTAATACCCGGGTATTGTTTGGAAAGCCTGTAAATCGAATCGACCAAGAATACTCTGCATTTGTTAAACAAAATAGAGTTAGTAACAGCAAAATAAACAGAGAAACAGGCTTGATGCTACAAGGTTTTAACTGCGCAGCCTTTGAGTAACAGTATAACAAGCGTTTAGGACAGACTATCAATGCTTGCTTTGACTCGAGTGTTGGGTTTGGGTTCAGTGGTGGCGCTGTCTACTATTTAACACGGTGCCATGTGGCGAATTGAGTTCGAGTATTTGAGACTGGTGTAAAATAATGTTTGAGTCTTTAGATAAACTAAGTGAAATCTGCGGTGTTTATGAATCTGCCGACAGATATTTAGTCCGTGTTTATAGACAATCGGGAAACCTTTATCGTGATGATCGCTTTTTTGAACTAAAAAGTGAGGCTCTTTCGGCTGCAATTTCTACCCTAAGACGTTCTCGAAGAAACTCTGTGATAGTTCAAGAGAATAAGCTGTCAATTTTTGCTATTCAAGGCATGCATAATGCTCGGGGTAGACAAGAGGGAAAGAAAGTTGGGCGTGTAGAAATTCATGCTATTGGTTCAGATATTCCAGAAGATCCAAGTAGCATTTCGGTAAGTAGAGCACCTAATGATCAGTGCTACAAAAATATAAAAGTATTCTCGAAAACCCAGAGAATCAACTGGAATAAGGCGCTACCATTTGCTGTCTTGTGTATGTTTATCATAGGCTTTTTGACGTTTTGAGAACAGTCGCATACGTGTGTTATTTTTTAAGGAGTGGATTTGAAGACTAGAACTGAAGTCACAGAATTGATCGAGCAAGAATATACGGTTCTTGAGAAGACTATTCGGAAAAATAGTGGCAGCCACTCTTTGAAAGTAGAAGAGTTTGCTGCACTTGGTATTCGCCGAGTCATGATATCGAAAGCTAAGAAAAAAGGTATTTGCCTTGAATTTTGGTCAACAGAAGAACAGGCAGAGTTTTTAGCAGAAAAAACAGGTATCACTCTAGGTAAAAATTCAGCTTCGCATGGTGTTTGGAAATACCTTGATTCATTAGACAGCGCTAAGAGTCTCTTGAGTGACATTCTTCACAGTGCTCAAGAGTATGATGAACATGAGACTGTTGAAATAGATGAAGAATACAACCGTTCAGAAATAGAAGATTCAGCTTTAGCCAAAATGAGCAATATAGACAAAGCAAAATATGATGGTTTTTGGGAAATATCTCGTAAGCTAAATGCATGTCTAGGAAGTATCTTTCATGTAGACCATGCGATATCAATCAAGAAAGGTCGAGAATCAGCTATATCATATAAGAACCTACAAATTTTAGTTAAGGGCATCAACACAAGTAAAAATGACTCATCTTGGGCAAGACTGTCATACGATGCTCAGCGTGAGCATATACTTAGTTGCGCTAAAGTTGTGCCGCACTCAGATACTGAATACATAGAATTTTTAATTCAACAGCTTGCACTTTATTGGGATTAAGCATTAGAAGCGCGTCGGAAAGATCCACATCGCTACTTCCACCAAAGCCTCATTCATCAATAACCTCGAAACAGGCACCCCAAAACACTCCATGCCATTGTTGTGTGCTATTCTCCTTGCTTTGGAATGGGCAGGGGAATGACATGTCAGAAATGTATACAAAACATGCCGCTAAGTATGCGGAAGTAGTAAAAGACAATATTTACAATGCATTGTTGGAGCGCCCATCAACAATCGCCTTGTTAGACGACCTACAAGGTAAAAGCGTGATAGATATGGGGTGCGGTCCGGGCGAATATGCGGATTGGTTTTTGAAACAAGCGGTCGGCCAACTCACCTGTACCGATTTATCCGACGACATGATCACACTGGTCAAAAACAAGTTTGGTTCAAAGGTTTGAGCGTATCGCCAAGATGCAGCGGAAGGCTTGCCATTAGAAGCTGACAACAGTGCAGATGTGATCGTTTGTCCGTTGGTGTTGCATTACATTGAAGACTTAACGCCTGTATTTGAATCCGTCGCTCGTGTGTTAAAGCCCGGTGGCTATATGGTTTTCTCAACTCACCATCCTTTTGCCGACTTCGAGTGCTCTGAATCTGGCAACTACTTCAGCCGTGAGTTTGTCGAAGAGGATTGGGATACCATTGGCACACCAGTCAAGGTCAGCTTCTACCGCCGTTCTCTCACTGAAATCAGCGAAGCCATCACCAATGCAGGGCTTGTGATATCTAGAATCAGTGAAGGCACAGTGGATGAGAAGGCCAAGGAACTGTGCGAAGTAAGATATAACCGCCTCAAAAACAATCCTAACTTCATCTTCTTCAGGTGTGAAAAGCTACCAGCCTAACAAACCTCATAACGCCAGACCTAGTGCTGGCGTTATGTGATCTTGGTGTTTTATAAATTGTGCATATATTAGTCGTTTTTGCTATTGTAGTCAGCAGGTTAGGGTGAGTGGCTGATTTATGCAGAATGGCCTTGTCTGTTAGGTCTACAACATAAGGTGATTGAATGTCAGAGGGAAATAAAATTAAACTACTTAATTGTTTCAATATTCAATGGATTGGTTTTGTTCTATTCTTACTATGTCTTTTATCAGCTTTAGTTTTGACAATTTTAAAAAGTACTAATATATTAGATTTGTCAGATTATTCATATATAGGACTGTATTTTACAAGTTTAATGATAATTTGTGGTGTGGTTCGTGAATCGTACTTTAATGAAAATGGCATATTGTGGAATGGTTATTATAATCGAAGAGTAGTTAAAGCTCTATCTGAATATGAGAGTTTCGATGTTGAGAAAGAGATTGATAATACAGTGATAATAAATGGCACTGTGTTCTTGATTTCATTTTGCTTCGTTTTAGGTTTTTTTTTAGAAAGTTCTCACGTGTTCCTTAGTATTTTTGTGCCTGTTCTTTCATCAGTTTTTGTTAGCGTTTTTTACAATAATGGGAAAATGAGTAATATAGATAAGTTTGTGTTGGTTATTTTAATTCTATCAAGCATATGGTTTTATTATCATGGCTATGGAGTTGATGACGCAGTTAATTCCAGCCCTTATGGTTATTTGATTGGATTCTTATTATGGGTATATGGAGGTGCTTTAGGAGGTTATTTTCTATCTATGTATATCTATTTGGCTAAGAGATCACGTAGATTAGTGCAATCATAGTTAAACATTTGCGCTAAATAAGGATAGTTTATGTTTAGAGTTATCTACGAGTGGCGAGTCTCTATCGATAAGATGGAAGAGTTTCAAAGTGTGTGGCGCTCTGCGACTGAATCCATTCACGAATCGGTAGAAGGCGCGCTCGGTAGCTTTATGCTTCAATCGTCTGACACGCCAGAAAAGGTACTAACCGTTGCAAAGTGGAGAAGCCGAGAAGATTGGAAGCTGTTTTGGGGAAACCGAAACCCAGAAAAAATGCAAAAGATGCGTGATATCGCCGAACGCATTTCAGTAGAAGCGTTCGATGAAATTGAAGACAGAACCAAATAGAACGCTTTGTTCACCTCATTAAGATTGAATCACAACACTTGGTATTTAAGCTGTGGCGTAGTTTGATGTTTACGTTAGCTCATCATGGTATAAACAATGGGTTCTTTCGCCTTATTAGGGCGTGATTTAATCGGAGACATACCTGGCTATGAAGTTCAGACCATATCAACCAAGTGACAAGCAAGCCGTCGTTAATATCTTGCTCTCAAACTGCCCTAAGTACTTTATTGAAAGTGACCAGTCGGACTTGGTCGATTTTCTAGACAATTACGCAGATGAAAATTATCTGGTTGTTGAAGCGGCCGACCGCGTTATTGGTTGTGGAGGACACTACACCAAAGGTAATGCACATGGCATCGCTTGGGTAATGTTCGAACAAGGTTCTCTTGGGCATAGGAACCTGCTAATAACAGCAGACAAGTTTTATCACGAGATTGAACGTCGCATTAAAGCGGAGGGGAACCTCTTCGATATCCATATTTCGACCACTCAGTTAATGGAAAAGCTATTCAATCGCTATGGTTTTAGAACGGTTGCAATAGTGGAAGATGGTTTCGGTCAAGGATTACACCAATATGACATGATAAAGTCGCTCGTGCGCTAAAACTGGTATACAAAGGTTTTGAGCCAATAGTTTAAGGCTGGAACCTATACCCAAATCGACAGGATACGAGAGATTATAACATGGTGGACTTTACAGTTGGTCAATGGCTTTTCGAGCCTAAGGTAAGCGAAGTTACAAAAGAATTTGTTTCGATAACAACCGAGCCGGAAACCGACTTTTGGCAGCGCTCATACTATGGTTTTCGAAATGATAATGCGCCTGCATTACAGATTGAATCTGAGGAAAATTTCACGTTTATAACCAAGGTTAGTTTTGAGTATCAAGCTCAGTTTGACCAATGCGGCCTAATTATATACTTGGACAGTGATAACTGGTTCAAAGCCTCGATTGAGTATGAGAATGAAGAGTTTTCAAGGCTAGGAAGCGTAGTGACTAACTTAGGGTATTCAGACTGGGCGACATCGGATATCCCATTGCCAGATTCAATTTGGTATCGTCTTAGCCGCCGTGGTCCAGATTTCTTAATCGAGTCATCGTTTGATGGAATCCACTTTAAGCAAATGCGAATTTTCCACCTGCATAAGCTCGGTGAAACAACAGAGGAAATGGGCAAATGCAACCCACCAATGCCAGCTAAGAATACAGTGAGCTTTGGCGTCTATGCGTGCAGCCCGCTTAAATCATCTTTCACTGCGAAATTTACTGATTTCTCTCTAGAACCATGTAAGTGGCTGGCGCACGAAGCCTAAATTTAGATAGTAGGAGTCTGTGGCGTCCACAGCTGAATGTTGGCGCCACCTTCGCCCCGTATTACTTCTTTTTTGTTGTCTAGTTCAGTTAAAACCAACCCTCTCAATCCGGAAGTCATTGATACTTTTCCTATCTCCCTGTTGTAATTGGCTTTTTATAAACAACTTTGAAACTTATAGAGCCTAATAGTGTGCACAGTTACACATTTCATCACCTATACGCATGATGGTCATTCCTGTTATTGTTTCTGTGAATTTATTGCGTGTGGTTAACGTATAAAGTATGGCATTACATTTACTTTACAGCATTAAGCTAAACAGGCTTTCGGCTAAGTTAATACCCAAAAAAATATAGACAAATAGACATTGTGCCTCCACTGAGTGGAATTAAACGCAACCTTTGCAGACGCTCGTTGCGGAAAATCAATGTCGTTCGTTCGCTCACCATATTCAAAAATATTAGGTCAAATAAGTGGATAAATTAAAAATGGACGTTGGTATTCCTGAGGGCATGACTATTAACTCAAGCTTTGATGGGATGAAAATTGAACGTAGATGGTTTTCAAATCAAACGTTGTTTATGACGGTGTTTGTTGTTGTCTGGGATAGTTTCCTTTTTTACTGGTATAGCAATGCTCTAAGTTCGGGCGGGTTTACGAAAGAGAATGCTGTGACATTGGCGTTTCCTATAATACATCTTGCAATCGGAATATTTCTGACTTACTACGTTATTGCTTGTTATCTAAATAAAACAACGGTTTCTGTGAGTCATAGTTTTGTTGAGTCTAAGATATCACCAGTACCATTTGGTTTTAAAAAACTCATACCTTCATCATCGATCGAACAAGTTTACTGTAAAGAGGTTGTCAAGAAGTCAAAAGACGGCTCAAGTGTAACGTTCGAGGTACGAGTCATATTAAAAGATCGTAAAAATATACGTTTGGTATCTGGATTGGAATTAAGTGAACAAGCGTTGTTTCTTGAACACGAGATTGAATCGTACCTCGGTATCAAAGATGTCGAAGTGAAAGGCGAGTTGAGCTGATATAAAACCACTGCGTCAGTTGCTGAATTCTGGCGCTGTAAAATCTGAGGTGGATGTGAAATTTATATCACTGTTTATGGCGGTATTGTTGTCTGGCTGCGCTGGATTTATGGAAGGAGTCGACTTCACCGCTTATGAAGACCTTAAGGTGAGAGAGCGAACCAACCCTAGGTACCCTAAAGTTGCGGTCGAGAATGGGTTATCGGGCTATGTCGAGATGACATTTAACGTAACCAGCCAAGGGGATGTAACGAATGTAGTCGTTGTAAAATCTTTCCCTAAAGGGCTGTTCGAGGAAGTAGCCGTCCGAGCTCTAACCCAATGGAAATATGAGCCCTTCGAAAGTGTAGAATCAGTCCCTCAACAAATTCGTTTCGATTTTAAAGCTGGGTTGAGAAATAACATAGAGGCTAGAGTGCCTGCTTTGTTTAAACATAGACAAGGAAATCATGAAGTTTAAAGTTAGGAAGGCGCTATTAAGCGATGTCGATGCAATTGCGAATATACACGTCAGTTCATGGATAAACACTTACAGCGGATTGATGCCTCAAACTTATATCGAGAGTTATACAGTAGAGAAACGTAAGAAATTATGGTCAAACATAATTGAAAAGAGCTTAGCAGAGGTTATTGTCGCAGATGTTGATGACAGATTGACTGGTTTCTTATGCTGTGGGCAACCAAAGCCGTTAAAAGGGACTGATGTATTTGACCTTAGTTCTATCTATATTGAACCTGACAAAACCGGTTCTGGTATTGGGCAGGCGTTATACGACGAGTGCGAAGGGATACTCATTACGTTAGGGGCTAGAAAAGTGTCTGTATGGGCACTTGATGGCAACGAACGCGCAATAAACTTTTATATTAAGCAAGGCTTTGTACCTACAGGCAAAACCAATGACGAGTATGTAGGTGATGTTGCGCTGAAGGATATCGAATTAGCCAAAGAGCTCCCCCTATAGTAAAGCGTCATTACACCATAATTCGCGCTAACACTATCGAGAAAATGGAAGATCTTCATGCGCACTGTTACTAAAAAGGAAATTATCAATGCAGGTCATTATTAACGGACGAAAAATAGAAAACCCCTTCGCAATTGCATTGGTCATGCTGTTTGTGTTGTCAGCGATTGGTGGAGTCGTTGCGTTGTTTTTGTTTGTGTTTCTTCCGCTAATTGGTGTTTTTGTGTCTGGAGTCATCGGGTTGATATTAGTAGTCGCTGTGCCAATAATTCTATGGTTTATAGTGCCTGTACTGTTTCTATCAATGATCAACTGGGTGTTTGGCAAAATACTAAAGTAGGTGTAATTCAGTGATAGAACGATTGCCGAACACTGAGCCGTCTCTTGTAGCACTTTCGAATACAGTGTTTAGCGAATTACGAAATATCTATCGCCCAACGGTGCTGGCTCAACAGAACAAAATGGCGTCAACAGATGACTGGACCTATTTCGGCTATTACTCGGAACAGCGATTGGTTGCGGTCGTGAGCGTTATGCTCATCGGTGATACTCTCCATTTGAGTGCACTTGCCGTAGCATCCACTTCGCGCCGAAAAGGAGTTGCGAGACATCTGATCTCGGAAGTTCAGCAAATGTTCCCTCATGCTAATCAAGTATCGGTTTGGTGCGTTGAACAAACCGGTAACGTTAATGTTTTTGAGTCACTTGGCTTTAAAGTGGTCGAGAGAATAGAGTCCGACTATTTTGAATTGACGAATACGTCAGACGAAAAAGCCATAGAAGTACGACTTGAATGTAAACTTGTGAAGTAAAAGCAGCCCATCAATAATCGCTGGTTTTTCATATCACACCATTATTGATGACCCTGTAAATAATTCTATATCACCTTTTGAAAATAGGTTTGCGAGCATTACATATCTATGCCTATCGATGTTCGTTCAACCTTTTATTGTTACCTCCTTTATTCATCGAGCTTCCCTGTCGATTTCACCTCTGGTTTACCTATAGGTATGGAGAATGGTCTGAGTATTAAAAAGGAGATACATCAATGAATTATCGTATGTTATTGCCTCTCGGGCTGCTTTTGAGCACTAACGCCTTCGCTGAACTTGGCCGAGGTGGGTTGGAAGGGGAAGTGAGCCTACTGGTTGGTTACGGAAGTGAAACGGGCGACTCAGACAAGACGAGGAAAGGTAGTCTTAATAGCAAGGGTGAAACGGAGTCGAGTGCGGTGTTTGCGCCTTTAGGGCAATTAAGATACACATTTGGCCAAGAGAACGATCAGCAAGTTTTCCTTGGTACTTCTAGAGGAGATATCATTGAAGGTATTTTCGCATTGGAAGTGGGATATATGGTTGAATATGGCGAAGAATCCTCGGTTGCTTTCTCGTATCTACCTACGATTGCGAATGGAGAAGTTTGGGAAGACCCGTTCATTGCCAATTCCCCACGAAAGAAGACGGACATCTCAGGTGATACTTTCCGTATTCAGCTCGACGGGTTTCTAAATCTACCTCTGACTGGTGATTTTGCTTATTATCAGCAGGATATTAAGAACGAAAAGTCGGGTGAATTTTTAGCTGTTCCTACAAAAGAACTTAATCGAGACGCAAAAGGTTACTATGCGAGTTTCGGTATGGGCGTACCTCTTAGCAGTACCACTTTTATTGAGCCCTCGTTTTCTTATCAAAGACATTTAGCTGATGGTAAAGCTGTTTCCTTTTCGCGTTATTCTGGGTCGCTAACCTATCTTAAGAGATTTGGTGACCATGGTTTATCGCTGAATGGCGACTATTCCGTGACTTCATATGACGCGTCGAACCCTGTATTTGGAAAGACGCGAGAAGATAATGGCTATAGCTTTAACCTTGGTTATGAATACCAAGGCATTCCAGGTTGGGAAGATTGGGGCTTTAATGCTTTAGCTGGCTACTCAAATAATGATTCCAACATCTCGTTTTATGACACGAGCGGCTATTTTGTCGGTGTCGGTTTAAGCTATCATTTTTAACATGCGCTTTAAGGATTGGTTCGTACCAATCCTTAATTTTATTGGACATCTACTAGGGGCAAGTGTAACTTCGCGATGAAACGACCTTGTGACTCATCTGTCTCCAGCTGCCAGCCAAGTTTGGTGCATATTTTTCCATTTAGGTCTTGTCCAAGGCCAAAGCCGTCATCAAATTGGCTACCAATCTCTTGTGAATTATAGTTCTCAACGACAATACAGTTGTCCTCGTATCGAATGCTTATCTGCCCGATGTAGGTGTACTGAAAGGCATTCCGAACCAAATTTCCAATAACGATTTCAAAAGGGCCTTTAGGCAAGGGAACGGTTGGGGCATGCGCGTAATCTTGAGTAATAGAGACGTCGTCGGCGTTGATTAAGTACATCGAATTCTCTATCACGTTATCTAGCATAGATGGGATGGATACCTCTTTTACTGCCGGCGCCATGTTGCTCTTTCGAGCTAGCCATAGCATTGTCTCTACGATTTGCTGCATGTTTTTGCTAGCTCTATCAATTCGTTGGATCGATCTCATCGAGTTACTGGGTAAATCAACGCGTTCTAAGATCTCCATATTGGCTCGAACAATGGCAATGGGTGTCCGAAGTTCATGGCTGGCATGAGATAAGAAACGCTTTTCCCTTTCGGCGAGCCTTGCATTTCGTCGTAATGCCTTTTCGAGAAACAATGCGACACGATTGTATTCATCGAACTTGAAGTTGGGTACTGGGTTTGAAGTGAGATCGTTTGATACCTTGCCTGCCCAGTCGACCAGTTGTTCTGTTCTTTTGCCTATTTTGTAGCTGAAAAAAGAGAGTGCTGCCAGAATGATAAAAACGTAGGCAGAAGCTATGAGCAAGATAATGTTGAAGCGACTGTCGAACCAAACATCGATTGTATCGCTAATGAGTCGATAGTCGTATTTTACGACTGCATAGACTGCGCGGCCATTAGGCTTCTCAAATTTATAGATGCCAACCGTGATGTCATCTTCGATATTATTATCCAAGACTTCATCGACATCGATGACTTTGAACTCTTCATTTTCCATCTCTATGTTCTCAAAAACATTGAAGTCGTTGACGATCATTGGAGGTAAGTTGTCATAGTGGAACGACACCACATACGAACTTGGAAGAGGGAGTGTGTTGTCCTTTTCGTAAGCTTCGGAATAAGCTCGCCATTCGGTCAGCATTCTCATTTTCACCGAGTCCTCGATCCCGTATTCAAAGTAACGAATGAGAAGCTCACCAAATAGGAAAGCACTGATGATTGAAATCGTCAGGAAAAAATAGGTTAAATGTCTTCTTAAAGAGATCGCGCGTTTTGATTTCATACTTCGCTCTTAATGCGTATGCCTTGGCCGATTTTGGTTTCTATCATGTGGAACGAATAGGGTTTGTCGATCTTCTGTCTTAGTTGGTACAGCTGGACTTTTAGGTTGTTACTTTCTGGACTGTCGTCTGGCCATAGGTATTGCTCTATCTCTTCACGGGGTACGATATTGGGGCTACGGCGCATGAGAAGCTGTAACAGTTTTAGGTTCAGTCGGTTAAGCTCAAGATACTGTGATTCGCGAGTTACTTGTTGGGTCTGCAAGTCGTAGATGAGATCACCCACGACTAGCTTCTTGGATTGCGCACTTCTGCGTTTGGAAAGGGCCTTAATTCTCAAGGCGAGCTCTTTCATGGCAAAGGGTTTAACCAGATAGTCATCGGTACCGGAATGAAAGCCAGCTTCTTTATCTTCCAAGGTGTCTTTTGCCGTTAGCATCAGGATTGGCGTGTCTGAACCTTCTTCTCGGAGCTTTTGACATACGGTTAGGCCATCAATTTTAGGCAGCATTAGATCAAGCAGTATCACATCGTAATAGTTTTGATTCGCGAGCGTGTAACCACCTAATCCGTTGTAGGCATGGTCGCAGTGTATGTTCTCATACTGTAAATACTCAGCGACCGAGGCGGCTAGGTCTTTATCGTCTTCAACTAATAGAACACTAATCAAAGGTTCAGATTTCATGTTGTTGCGCCTCTTGGCCATTGTTAAATAGATAAATCATCAGTTTACTTCCGATTTGTTTCGCGTCTTCTTGGATCATGACTAGTGCAGGTACAAAAATAAGGGTTATGGCCGTCGCAAATAATATCCCGTAACCCATAGACGTTGCTGCGGGAATAAGGAACTGAGACTGAGGAGAGGTCTCAGAGAGCAGGGGAACCAAGCCAAAATAGGTTGTTGCAGATGTAAGTATGATAGCTCTTAGCCTGCCGGTTCCTGCTTCAATGATGGCTTGGCGACTATCAAAGTTTTCCGCTCGCATTGTATTGAAACGAGAAATTAGTAGCAGGCTGTCGTTAACCACAACTCCTGTCAGTGCGAGTATTCCAAACAGCGACAAAATACTCATTGGTATTCCTTGAATCAAATGTCCAAGCAGCGCGCCGATAATACCAAATGGAATGGTACACATGATCAAAACGGGCTGAAAGTATGACTTCAATGGGATGGCAAGCAGTGCATAGATCCCGATGAGAGCAATGGTGAACACGCTGTAAAAAGAGTTGGAAATCTCCTCCTGCTCTTTCTGCTGGCCTGAGATGACTATCTGAAGGTTGCGATAGTTGCTTTTCAGCTCTTTAAACACAGTGTTTTCAAGCCTCGAGAATACTTGATCAGGAGATGTTGTTTCTTTATCTACGTCAGCAGTGATCACATTCACTCGCTCGCCATCAATACGCTCAATATTTTTGGAAACATAATGGGTGGAGATATCTGCCACAGAAGTAAGAGGGACAACCTTACCATCGCTCAGTCGAATTTTTGCGTAGTTAAGGTCCGCGATGGATTTGCGCCTCTCTTCTGGGTATTGAATTTTAACTTTTACCTCATGTTCACCTTTTTGAAAGCTCTGTACTTCATATCCTTGATAAGCGAAATTTAACTGTTGAAGTAGGTTCGATGTGGTTAAACCAAGAGACTGCCCCAATGGGTTTACATTGATATCTATTTGAGTCTGCGCTTGTGAAAGTGTTCCTTTAATACCAAATACGCCATCTATGTTGCTCAGATAGTTGGTGAGAGTGCGTCCTGCTTGCTCTATTGTCTCTTTATCTTTGCTGCGTAATTCAATGCTTATTGCTTTGTCTGTAATCATATCCGCTGCGAAGATCGCGCTCTCGATCCCTTCGAGCGTTGGAACTAAGGATTGCCATTCTTTAGCAACATAAGCTGCTGAAAAGGGTCTTTCATCGTTGCTAGAAAGCCCGATGATAAGCTGCGTACTTTGCTCCGATACATCGGTGAGTACACTTTGGATAGGGGGTGTCAACAATTCAAATTCTTCCGTTAATTGTTGGCTTAGTTGATTAGCGATCGATTCGACTCTAGCGGTTTCTGATAGCACTAGGCCGAAGCCGGCATCTTCCTGAAAAGCCAGATCAATCGTAATGTTGTCGGTTGATATTTCGGGGAAAAATACGGTTTTTAGTTTGCCTGTTACCAAGGTGCCTGCAATCAGAACAAATAGGGAAAGGAAAACGCACACCACGGCATATCGATAATCTAAGACCTTTTTCAAACAAGGTTTGTAGATATGAAAAGTGAAATATTTCAGCATTGAAAGCACTCGTTGCTGAAGCTTATTCCACAACAAAGGTAGTCCGGATTTAGCTCGTGAATCCATACGTAAATGTGCTAAGTGGGCTGGCAGTATTAGCTTTGACTCTACTAATGAGAAGAAGAGACAGAATGCCGCAGCAAGAGCAAATTGTGCGAATATCTTACCGAGTTCTCCCTCAATCAGGCTCATCGACATAAATGCCACCATTGTTGTTAACACACCAAACGTTGTGGGTGTGGCGACTTTTTGTGCGCCAGCAATTGTCGATTGTAAGCTTGCGCCATGTTTCTCTCTATGTTCGTAGATACTTTCGCCAATGACTACTGCATCATCGACCACGATACCAAGTGCCATAATAAAACCGAAGGTGGTGAGTTCATTAAGTGTGAGTCCCCAAAAGGAATCTCCCATTAGCACCATGGCTCCGCCAAAGGTAACAGGTAAGCCAATTCCAACCCAAAATGCGACGCGAATGTTGAGAAATAGAGCAAGTAGCAGAATCACTAAAAAGATGCCTTGTAAGCTGTTATCAAGCAGTAGCGATAGGCGACTTTTGATCGGCTCACTTTGATCGTTCCAAAGGGTGATTTGTATATCGGGGGGCATTGTGACTTGGTAGGTATTCGTTATATCACGTACGGTACGTGCAACATCATTGATGTTTGACTTGCCATACATTTTAACCGTCAAACCTGTAGAAGCGTGGCCTTCATAGTATGTTCGCGCACTATTATCTGCATACTGTTCTTTCACTTCTGCTATGTCTGATAACAGCAATACACGACCATTGGTCATGTGCTTGATTGGCAGGTCTGCGTATTGGTGTGCGCTGTATTTTTGCTGCTCCGCTTTTAAAATGAGTGTGCCTTGATTGCTTTTGAGCTGGCCTCCGGTTTGGTTTAGCGACTCCGCAGCAATCTGATTGGCGACTGTTTCTAAGGTTAATTGGTGTTGGATTAATTTACCTTCATCAACTTCGACGACGATTTCTTCGTCTCTTCTACCTATGTAGTCGACTTTCTGTATTTTGGGTGAAGCCAGAAGCTTCAACCTTAGGTCATCGGTGTAGTTTTGGATCACACCTTGGTCAATATCGCCATACAGGTTGATTGAAATAACATCTTCAAGCTCGAGTTGGCGGGTAATTACCGGTTTTTTCGCTGTAGAAGGGAGGTCACTGATTGAATCAACCTTTGTTTTAACGTCTTGATAGAGAGCATCCAGTGTGTAATTACTCAATTTTGTTATGGTGACGGTTACGTCATCACCCGTCGAGGTGCTCGATAGGCTCTTGATGCCTTCTACGCCTTGCAGGGCGTTTTCGATTTTCAGAGCGACCCCTTCTTCTGCCGAGCTGGCAGAGCCACTGTCATAACTTACACTAACGGTGATAGATGTTGGTGGAATGCTCGGGAAACTCTCGATTCTAGCGTGGTAAACGGCAAAGGCACCGGCGACAAGGATTAAAACCATTAATAGGTTGGCAGCGACGGGGTTACAAACAAACCATGCGATCACGCCTTTCGCTTGAGTATTATTATTCATTGCTTGGCTCCGGCAGGTGTGCTAGTGACGCGACTTTCATTCCGTCTACAAACTGAGATAGAGGCTTTAAAACCAGCGCTATGTCTGTTTCCATTGCACCTTTTTCTATACCAATGCTGTCGGTTGAACTGAAAATAAGATTGGGTTGAAAGTGCTTAAGTTTGCCATTTTTGACATACCAGAGCGCACCGTCTGCGGTGAGTGACGATGGCGAAATTACAAAGCTGTTTTGATACGGTTTCCCTTTGATTTCGACGGCAACAAAGCTGCCGAAAAGCAGAGCGGGGGATTGTGTTAGCGGAGACTTAACCCTAAGTGTCAGTGTTCTCATTCTTGTTATCGGATCGACAAGCTCTGACAGTTGCATTGCTTGAGCCGACCAAGTATGAGCATGGCTGCCTTGAGATCGCATCAGAACCTCGGTTGATTCCAGCTCAGAAGGTAGTTGAGTCCATTCGTTCTCTGATAAGGAAACTTGGATTTCCGCAAACTCCGTTGATTGTATCCGGCCTAGCGTTGAACCGGTCGAAATATAGCTTCCTTTTGTTATCGCCGCCTCGCTGACCACTGCATCAAATGGCGTGATGACTTGGGTTCGCGCTAAGTTAACTCTGGCTTCTTCGACGGCTTCTTTTGCTGCGATGTGATTTGCTCTCGCGATCTCAAGTTGAGGTTCGCGTAACACAAGAGGGTTCGGTTCTTGGTTGATACCAGATTTCTTCCACTCTTTTAGAGCGCGGCTCTGTTTTCTTTGCTCTTGAAGCAGCGCGAGGTGCGCTTCAGCGAGCACCTTCTTGGCGTTCGCAAGTGCAACTCGATATGTTGTGTCTTCGATCTTTAGTAATACATCCCCTTGTTTCACAAGGTGTCCAACTTTAAAGCTTGGAGATTTCCAGGTCACTTCGCCAGAGACCTGTCCGAATAACGACAGCTGTTCGTCAGAGGTGACATTGCCAAAGGTTCTTATGGTGGGAGTGTGAGTGCCGGCAGTGAGGGTGACTGTGGTGACTTTCACCTCATTTTCTATCTGTTGAACGAGTGTATCGTTAAAGTCGTCAGGCTGTGACCCCATCACGTAGTAAACGCTTAAAGGCAATGAGAGAACGCCACAAAGGGAGATCCAGAGGGTACTTTTCTTTGCCAATTTCATCTTTACACTCCCATACCAAGTGCCAGACCCAACGAGACTCTATTCGAGAAACGAGCTTGTTGAGCTTGCAAAAGCTGGATGGTTGACTGATAGACAGATTGCTTAGCAACCAGTAACGCAATGATGTCACTGGCCCCTTCTTGGTATAGGTTTTCGTAATTTTTCATACTGGAATTCGAATATTCTTTGGCATCTTTATAGTGCTGCTCTTGGAGTGTTAAGTAGTACTCTTTATCGAGTGCGGTACTTACCTCATTGAGCGCAGAGACAAGCTTTTTTTCGTAATTGATGAAGGACTCTTGTGCCTTTAGTGCTGTGACTTTGGCGTTAGTTTCGATTGAATTTTGATTGAAAATGGGAGCTGTAATCCCTCCCATTAAGTTCCATAGAGACGGGTTCTGGCTCATCGCGTTGGGGGATGTTCCCGAGCGATACAACGAAGCGCTTAAGGTGATTTTGGGCAACAGTTCCTTGTAGGCTATCGATGTATCTGCATCTGCGGCCAATAAGCTCTGATAAGCAGCCAGTAAATCTGGTCTAGAGCCCACCATCTCACCCGGTAATTTCAATATGGGTGTCGGGACGCTTGGTAAAGAATGGGCTGAAATTTGATGGTCTTTACTGATATTACCTCGCAGTGCGTTTAGGTCTCGGATCGCGGCAAGCTGTTGCTGCTGTCGAGAGACTAACCCTGCTTTCACTCTTTCAGTCGCTGCTCTTGCTATATCAAGGTCTGCGTGTTCTTTAGAGCCGTCGAGCACTTGAGATGTAATCACCTCTTCGGTATCTAAAAGGCTTACTATCCATTGTTTTTCAACATTAATGATTTCGGCTCGGTATTGAATATCAAGCCAGGCCTGAATCACTCTTGCTGCAAGAGAGTTCCTAGCATAAAGATAATCTAGCTGCGCGCTCTGTGCTCTTGATGATGCTGCGCTAGACTTGTCGGCAAGCCTACCCCAAACGTCCAATTCCCAGCTTAAATCCAAGGAGAGTTTATGGTTGTTACTGATTTTCGGGCTTTTGTCACGAGATGCTTGGTAGCTGGTGGACAGACTAGGTTGAAGGTAATTACTGCTTTGTGAAGCGAGTAAGTCAGCCTGCTGCAGTCGCAAGGCTGTTTGTTTTAGGTCGTAGTTGCTCTCTAACGTCTCGAACACAAGTGCTGATAACTCATCATTATTCACTAGCTCTAAAAGCTGAGTTGAAAAGTTGGAGTTAACATAGGGTTGGGCATTGTCCCATTGAGCGGGAATAAGAGGGTTTAGGTTGCTCTCAGAGTGGTTCGGTGGGTTAAACGAAGAACAGCCTGACATGAAAGCCAGACTGCAAAGTGTCGCCAATCCAAGAGGGCTCATTTTTATTAACATCGTATCTAACTCCGGTATCAATGGGGTAGATATAACGTGTGAGAAGTAAATTGGAGGTGAAATTGAACTACTTGTGCGGTTAAGTTGTTAATCAATCGACTTTTTTCGGCCAATTTTCGTTCAAGTTCTACGACCATAAAGGTCAAGGTCTCATTCTATTTAATCATTATTTGATTTTATAAATTTGAAGAAACCAACAAATACGAACAATGGCTAATGCGTGTCTTATAAAACTTGTTACTCTTTGTTTTTGATTGAATTGTTTTAAGCGATCGCTTTAACAGGCGTGAAGGTCATTAAGGAAAAGTAGTGGAAATCTGGAAGTTACTATTTTTTATCCCTGCGTGTTTTGCTCTGAATATGACGCCTGGCCCGAATAATTTGCTGTCGATGAATAATGCGCGTTGTTACGGCTTTAAGTCTGCCTTTATGGCTGGTCTTGGTCGAATTGCGGCGTTCGCAGTTATGATTGGGTTGGCTGCTTCAGGGTTAGCTGTGGTCTTGTATGCATCGCAAACGCTATTTCTCACCATCAAAATTGTAGGGGCTGCATACCTGCTATGGATAGCTTTTAATCTCTGGCGCTCTGAAGCAAGCCCTATATCAGAGATCGATACTGTTCAGAGCCGTTTAGGCTTAGCTAAACAAGAGTTTTTACTGGCCGCCGGTAACCCGAAAGCGATTCTCATCTTTACTGCATTTCTTCCTCAGTTTGTCGATGTTTCGGCTAATGTAAACGAGCAGTTTTTGATTCTTGGGCTTACATTCTTAATCTTGGAATTAGGCGCAATATCTCTTTACGCCATATTCGGTATTTACCTGAGACAATGGTTCACCAAGCCGCAAATGGCCAAACGATTTAACAAGGCATGCGCTTCCTTTTTGGCGCTGTCGGGGGCAAACCTATTAATCAGTCGTCAATAATTTATCCGTTACTCACAAGGAGTTTGAAATGAAAAAGACATTTAAGAATGTAAGTCCTGAATCAGGCGAAATCACGGTTCAATTGGAGCAAGCTAAACTGAGCTTTCATGTAGAGTCTGGCGCAGAATTCACGTTGGAATCAAACGAAGGAGCTGATGTGGTGTTTTCTTCGGCTAGTTCAGATGTAAACCTCGTCATTGAACCCGTGTGATTTACGTTTAACCTGTGTGATTTACGTTCAAAGAGTTAAGCCTGCTAGGAAGATGTACGATGAATATTAAAGAGTTTTCTAACTTAGTGGGTTTGTCTGCTCATACGTTGCGGTACTACGAAAAAATCGGTTTGCTGAAAAATGTTCAGCGCACCTCTAGCGGACACCGTGCTTATACATCGAAGGATCAAAAGTGGATCGAGTTTGTGGTGCGTTTAAAAGAGACCGCTATGCCACTTGAAGAGATTCTGGAATACGCGAGTTTGAGAGAACAAGGGGCGAGTACGTTACTGCAGCGCCAAGCCTTGCTGGAGAAACATCAACAGAACCTCAAAGCTCATATTGAGCAACAACAGTCACACCTTATTGCGCTAGAAAACAAAATCGACCTTTATAAAAACAACAAAGTTAGTTGACTTAGAGTGAACTCTAACTTGTAAGCTTTTCTCTTATTTGAACCAATAGGAGAACAACCATGGAAGCATCACGTTTTGATAAAGGTCTAGACCTACTGACCAAGATTGATGGAGAAGCGGGGCGGAATGTTATCGAAAGCTTACAAGATATTTGCCCTGACTTAGCCAAATACACGATTGAGTATCCATTTGGTGATATATACGCACGTGAAGGACTTGATCTGAAATCCCGCGAAATCGCGACAGTTGCTGCATTAACAGCCTTGGGCAATTGCACACCTCAGTTAAAAGTACATTTGAATGCGGCACTCAATGTAGGGTGTAGTGACGAAGAGATCAAAGAGGTGATCCTTCAGATGTCGGTGTACGCCGGTTTCCCAGCTGCGTTGAATGGTATGTTTGCGTTTAAAGAGGTTCTAACCGAACGTTCTGAATATCAATTGAGTTGATGCTTAACACATGGTATTTACATAAGTGTTGGGCGTGTTGTTTCAGACCTGATGATTTAGGTTAGGGAACTCAATTGCTTTATTTTTATACAGAATTGAACGAATAAGAACATAAAACAAGGAGGTGATATGTTTCCGTTAGAGGTACTCATTACCTATACGCTGGCTTGTCTGCTGCTGGTGATCTCGCCGGGGCCGGACAATCTACTCGCTATTGGGAGAGGGTTAAGCCAAGGCCGGCTTGCCGCCATTGTGTCTGGGTTCTCGTCGGGTGCTGGGATTTTGTTTCACGTCGTAGCGGCTACGTTCGGCTTAACATTGCTTATTCAAACCTCTGAAGTGGCCTTCTATGTGGTGAAGCTGGCGGGTGCTGCTTACCTTATCTGGCTCGGCGTAAAAGTGCTTCGTTCACGTAATCTGTTCTCGTTAGAGCCAGCTAAAAAACAATCTCTGAAGGTAATATTTTCAACCGGATTTCTTTCTGCTGGGCTGAATCCAAAACCGGGTATGTTCGTGTTAGCTTTCGTCCCTCAATTTGTTAACCCAAGCTTGGGTTCTGTGACAATACAAATGATTGGTTATGGTGTGTGGTTTGCTTTGCTAACGGCAATTGGCTTTAGCTTGATGGGAGTGTTCTCGTCTCAGTTGTCTGAATGGTTCAGAAACAAACCTAAGTTGGTGTCGGGGCTTAATATTGGCGCAGGCGTGACCTTTGTATCATCAGGGCTGGCTGTGGCTTTCATGAAGCAGCGATAAGTTCTGTTGCAGTAAGTACAGCAAATGAAATGAACATGAATGAGAGAGGGCGTCGTAATGACGCCCTTTGTGTTACTTAGAGACACTGAATGTGTCGTAATCGCGAAGTAAGAATAGGGCGATACAAGCTGCGAGCATTGGCCATGAAGCGAAAAACAGTAAGTTATTGAATGGATCCATATACTTACCAAAAGATGAGAACGTTGAACCTGCATGAAGGACTAAAATCGCACCATAGGTGTACTTCTTCCACATACCTGCGAGAAACGCCCCTAGAAATGCGAGTTGTGCGACACCCAGAGCCATCATCATGCCCATGGATATATCAATCCCGTAAAAGCCAGACAGCACTTTTACCGCGTGTTCAGGAACAAGGATCTTATCCAGTCCCCAAAACAGAAATACGATGAAAATGCCAATCCTCAGAAGCAGTAAACTAGTAGCCAATTTCGTTTGAAGTTTCTTTTCCATGATTTTCCTTTTGATGCACTTTACGGTGCAATGCTATGAATTACTCCCCAAAGCAGACCTACTAGTTTCGAGTTTTATTTCGAGGATTTTTGATGGTGTGTGTAACAAGGCATTTCATAGGCACATAAAGGGGGAAACTATTGCTGATGTCATGCTGATGCTGATGCTGATGCTGATGCTGTTGGGGAGTATGCGGCCGACAGTGAGCCGACATTTTTAACTCGGATTAGAGTTCTGATACCACTTGGGTTAGTCTGATCTATTCAATAAACGCAACGAAAGGACTGAATGCGTATGATCACTTGTTATGTTCGCTATGTGATAGATCCAAAGAAAGTAAAAGAGTTCGAAGAGTATGCCAAGATGTGGATACCACTGGTGGAAAAGTTTGGTGGTCAACATAATGGTTACTTTTTGCCTTCTGAAGGCGCTAACAACATCGCGCTGGCGCTATTCACTTTTGAGAGTTTGACGGCTTACGAAGATTATCGAATCAAATCTTTAAACGATCCTGAGTGTATTGAGGCATTTGCTTTTGCCGATAAGGCGGATTGCATCATCAGCTATGAACGCAGCTTCTTCCGTCCAGTTCTGAAATAACAGATATTAGACCTCATACATTCACGATTGACATAGGAATTAGACATATATGGTCACTATCGAGCGACTCACTGAAGCTCAAATTGAGTCGGTAAAGAAGGTCAAGTTAGCTGCAGAACAAGTCAAGTTTGCAGGCACAGCAGAAGAATTCTTACAAGATGGTAGTGAGACGACTCATCTACATATTATTAAGCTAGATAATGAAGTTGTCGGATTTTTTAAGTTAGATATTGCCTATGGCGAAAGTTACGAGTTCTGCCCGGAGTCAGGTCTTGGATTAAGAGCGTTCGCATTAGATAAGAATCAACAAGGTAAAGGGCTGGGTACACGTGCTGTAAAAGCTCTGTTTCCGTATCTAAAAGAACAGTATTCCTCATTTGAGTTTATCTATTTAACCGTAAACCTGAAGAACCCTGGTGCGATTGCTTGTTATGAAAAGGGTGGTTTTGAAAAGACCGATGAGCTGTATCTCGGAGGCGCTGCGGGCCCGCAACATATTATGCGTGGGTGGATACTGGCTAAGGATAAAAACACGAATAGCCTTCAACATATTTAGTAATACACACTATTTAATAGAGTATAAATTCTGCTTTAAGTCACTAATTTTAAAGACTTAGATTGACGCTTTCTGGGAGGTGTTGTTGTAATCGCAACTTTGAAATTATAAAACAGGCTTGAGTTATACAAAATGGAAATGAGTCAAGAAAGCAGGATAATCGACGGGAAACCATGGGTTTGCAACTTTGGCATACGAATCTTCGCACTTATTATCGATTCGTTAATCCTCGGTGGTGTAGGGTTCGTCCTAAGTAGTTTTTTTGAACAACATTTCATTCAACTCGGCGATCTTGCTTGGGCTGTTGGCGCGCTTGTATCTATCTCTTACTTTAGTATTTTTAACAGTTCGTTAATGGGCGGACAAACCTTAGGTAAGAATGCTACCAACATAAAGGTTGTTGATGCCAACAACAAAACACTGAGCTTTCCAAGATCATTAGCGAGATACTGTATTTTCTCAATTCCTTACTATCTTGGGAGTGTAACGGCCAGTAGTGAGATGATGCTGCCTTTTACTGATACGATTGTCTCGTTTCTGGTAATAGCTGTGTTCTTTGGGACAGTTTACCTTTATATCTTCAATAAAGTGACGCGTCAGACTTTGCATGACGTCATCGTTGGGTCATTTGTAGTTAATCTAAATAGTGCACCCGCCGTAGCCCCGACGAAAGTGTGGAAAGGACACTTAATCATTATTGTTACGTTAGCATCGTTATTGACAGTGGTTCCTGCATTTTTGTCAGAAGAGGAGACTGTGGATCGTTTAACTGTTACGCAAGAGATTTTGAATGACTTTGATGTTGTTTCATCATCTTACGTTGCGTCTGGGACACGTCATTTCAGTTCTTCAGAAACAGGCTCTAGAACTACAACTTACGTAGATGTGAGCGTAACTCTGGTAGAAGACGATGTTCTCAATGAGTCTATAGCTCAAGCAATTGCTCAGGAAGTGGTTTTTAGTTATCCAGAATCTATCGATAAGGATGTAATGAATGTGACTCTTTCCTATGGCTACGATATTGGCATTTGGTCTAATTGGAATAGCAAAACATATCGTTTTAACCCCAAGGAGTAGTAATGCTTCGTAGGACCACGTACTGCTAGTATTGGTTGTGATTTTTAGGTTCTGTCATCGAAGAAGCCGGTTAGGGCATCTTCGATAACAGGGCAATGTTATAGAAACGATGGCGTCAGTTTACTTTTAAACTGGCGCTTTTTGTTTCTGGGTTAGTCACGTTCAAACGCAGTGAAAGCGTAGTCTTGGTGTAGGCTTGCTTGATATTCACCACTTTCGATTTGTTCAACTAGTACATTTGAATCGCCTAAACGTACGTTACGCACCATGTGATGGAAATTTGTTGGTAATGTTGCTTTAAGTTCTTGGTTGCTCATCGTGTTTAATGAAGAAGCAAACTCTTCAGCAGCACTTTGCGCTTGTTCTTGAGTTGCAAAAACACCCACGTTTAGGTCGGCTTCACGCTCAATTTGAACCCAAGAAGATGAAGCGAAAGAAGCAGAAGTGAATGCTAGAGTTGCTGCAAGAGTAATAATGCGTTTCATAATGTAATCCTCAAATAATCTGTTTTCTTGAGGCGCTTTGCCTCGGTACAACGCCATTATTATGCAAAACATAAGTGTGATAAATATCACATTGTTCTTTTCACTGATGCCAAAAATACACGAATAAAAACTTGGTTTTCCATTTTTTGCCCCAAATATGGCTGAGTTTTGAACGTAGAAGGGGCGCCTTGATGTACTTTATAGATCTTATATAAGCGATGGTATGGCGAGACCGCATTGTGATAATAAAGCTACAGGTATACGCTCGTTACAACCGTAATATTTATTTACTCTCTATATGGGAGGTATAAGATTGGCGGTAATAGGAATTTAATGGATAAAAAAAGAGCAGCAATAAATTGCTGCTCGAATCTTTCGGAGTTAATAAGTAACTTTCAAAGGCAGTGGGGAAAGTCAACGAAGAAGATAATAGTTTAAATACAGTGGTTTGTCTCGATAATAAATAGCCATACATTGTGGTAATAATTGCATGAAACTGTCTTTAAATATAAAAAAGCCCACAATAAGTGGGCTTTTGACTAGCGGCTTTATATTAGAACGAGTAGCGAAGTGCCAATGCTAAAACATCATCTTCACCATCTACGTCAGTGATCTTGTATTCAGCAAGTGTTTTGAAGTTAGGAGTTAGGTTGTATTCACCACCTAGCGAGTAGTAATCAACTGTCTCTACGCCGTCTTTCTCTAGGTTGTTGTAACCGATAAGAGCGTTAAGCTCTTCAGTTACCTGGTAAGTAACGACTGCTTCAATACCTTCGTAATCAATACCGTTATCTGTACCGTCTTTTTCCCAGTTCTCGCCATCGCTGAACAGCACTGCAGCGTACAGATCTTCATAAGTGTATGAAACTGCTGCCGTTACAAGCTCAGAATCCGCACCAGCTGCAGCGCCTTCACCTTCGTTGTAGCCCAGTGCCACTTTTACGCCGAATGGCAGTGCGTAGTCTGCTGCAATGCCGTATGAAGAGGCATCAGTTGAAACTTGATCGTTTTCGCCTTGGTAGCTTACGTGTACGTTAAGAGCATCGTAAGAACCCGTTGCCTTGAATACAGAATCTGAACGGCCGGTACCGAATACATCAGCACTTACGCCTGCAGCTTCGTTACCAAACTCTGGGAAAATATCTGTGTAATCAGACACTAGTGTTACTGCACCAAATTGGCGACCGTAGCTTACAGCCCAGAATTCAGAGCCCACACCTACGTAACCTTTACGTACGTCGAACTCGTCATCGTTATTCGCATCGCTGTTAGATTTGAATTGCAGTTCGTACAAACCGAATGCGTATAGGTCATCATTGATTTGAGATTTACCGTCTAGGCCAACACGGATGTAGCTTTGGTCTCCGTCGATGTTTTTATCGCTAGAAAAGTAGTAAGCACCTTGAGCTCTGCCGTGAATATTCAGTTCAGTTTCTGAATCAGAGTAAACTTGTGCTGCATTAACTGCAGAGCCAAAGATTGCGGCACCAATCGCCAGCGAAATGATTTTCTTATCCATATTTTTAATTACCACTACATTGTGTTTGAAGTCGAAGTAATTATCTATACACATGGATTATTTAAAAGTGAGTAATTATCAATTCACTATGGTAAATAATAAGCACAAGTATTTGGAATAAACTATTCTATTTTGTTATTTTTCGAACAATTATACAAAGTGATATGTGTTCGGTTACAACAAACGAAAAGTGTTTTGCTACAATAGATGTGATTATATTTTTTCTCTCAGTAATATGATGCTAGAGAGAAGAAAAGAATAACCGAAGAATTCCAGTCCTTCTTCAACCAGTGTTTTTATATCTCTGTTGTAGCCATCCCCTAGAAACTCCATCCAGAACCCTTTATAGCCAGCAATTCGAGAAAATATAAGGAACATAAAAACACCGATTATCCAAACAAGGAAACTATCGGTTGCTGTAAATCGTTTCGCTGCAACAATTACGCTTTTTCGGTGAGAGAACATTTGATAGGCAATTGTTGCCACTATGGCACCAGCGGGAACCTTCCAAAAGCCATGAAATAGGAACAGCTCAAATACTTGGTCAAGTTCTCTCGACACAAGTAGTAGCATGAGCAGAGCATGAATTTTCAATATCGATGAAAAGGTACGACTTTCTTGGGCTTTAATGTAACTAATTAGCGAGGTACCTAATAGGATAGCAACTTGGCTGATCTCAAGTACAGAGCTCTCTTTGGTGTGAGAGTCAAAGTGAATACTAATGTAAGCAACGACTAGTGTGAGTAAGAAGCTATGTAAAATAATGAATGTATCAAAGACGCGGTCGCTGCGTCGCTCGTCATAAATTGGGCTGATGTATTGCATTGCGTAAATCCAGAAAGTGGTAGAACGATAGAGTAAACGAGAGTCTTGTTATAAGTAGGTTTCCCAAATTGGCGTTGTACCAATTTCACTCTGTATTGAGTCGATAAACAGTTTTGCCAAAGGTTGTTGATTGCGATGTGAGTACATAGCGAAGATATCGCTGTGAGTTGATAGTTGGTACTCAGGCAGAAGTTGTACAAGCCCTTGTATTTCTATGTCTTCCTGTAGCATGAATTGTCCAATAACTGCATAACCAAGGCCGTCCTTTACCGCGTCCATGATCAGATCAGTTTCGTTTACCTTATATTTAGCATTCATGTTGAATGTTTTGATTTCACCTGGTTGCTCGTCATCGACAATTCTGATCTTGTCTGATAGGAAAGATTCACTTGAATACACGACCGCTGGTAGCTTTATCAATTCTTCTGGGGTTTGTGGATTGCCGTGTCTTGCTAAGAAATCTTCTGAAGCAATGATGGCCAGCTTATTGGTCGCTAGCTTGCGGACAATCATATTGGATTCGCGAATCGGACCGATGCGGAATACAACGTCGTAACCTTCACTGATCACGTCAACTTTGTGATCAGACAGTAAAACTTCGACAGTAATGTGGGGGTACTTGTGCATGAAGCTTTTGACGGCCTTTTTAAGGTATGTACGGCCAAAAAACGACGAGCTTGAGATCTTCAAATGACCACGGGGCTCAGCGTGAAAAGTGTCTGCTAGCTTTTTGGTCTCAGTCAGCAGCTCACGTACTTTTTTCGCCTGTTGGACCATCTCTTCGCCAGCATTGGTGAGTGATAGCGATCGGGTAGAGCGGTTGAGTAGTCTTAACCCTAGGCTGTCCTCTAGTTTTTTTATCTGTTTAGACAGTGCGGAACGGTCAATGTGGTTCCTATCGGCCGCCTTTGCAAAGGTGCCGTGTTCAGATACGTCGAGCAGTAATTCCAGTTGAGTCGCTAAGTCCATGCTCACACTCCTAGTCATATTTTTGTAATTAGATGTGATGGAGAACGCATTTTACAAAACCTATTCGCAAAAATTATGGTTTTATTGGCACTTCACTAGTGTGTTTTATGCACCAATGCTGGGCTTATTCGATAACTTTGCCGATAGACCTTGAAAGTGTGCAAGGAGTACACAAATGCCCCCCTAGTTAGACGTAATGGTTATTTTGTAGATGAAAATACAATAACGGTAATAGCTTGCTGGTGAATAGGCTGAAAAGGGCATTGAAGCCGTTAGACCGTGGCCGAGCGATTGAGCCGGTATCTCAATCGTGCAAATTGGGCATTACTAAATGTCTGAATTGGGGATTTTTCCGCATCACCGCATCTTCTTAGAATAGCCGCCGCAAATAGGTGAGGTTATTTATGTATAAAAAGATGATTGCTGCTAGCGTGTTGTTAGCAGTGCTTAATGGATGCAGTGATGAAGAGGCTCAGACCTTAGCACCGCTAAAAGTTCTTCCTGAGCTCGATATTGCGCAAGTGGCGCAAGAGCCCGTGCAGCAGTGGTTCACTTACACCACACGCTTAGAAGCGCCGAAAGAGGTGGCTTTGATGCCACGAGTGTCGGGAATGATCGAGACGATTGAGTTTCAGGATGGTCAACGAGTAGAAAAAGGCGATCTGTTAGTGACACTCGATGCTCGCCCTTTTGCCGCTCGTGTTGAACAGCTCAAAGCTGAGCAGGCGAGTGCATTAGCTGCGCTTTCCCAAGCAAAGAGCGAACGTAAGCGTGCGGATGAGCTGATTAAACGTAAAGCCATATCTGCAGAGCAGGCTGAAACGCGTTCGACAGCGGTGAAGCAACGTGCTGCGGAGTTATCAGCGATTGTGGCTCAATTGAAATCAGCTCAATTAGACTTAGATTTCACGCGTATCTATGCGCCTATCAGTGGCACTATTTCTCATGCATTTATCACTGAAGGCAATAACGTTAATGCCAACCAAAGTGTTCTTACGGACATTGTTTCTAATGGAGAGGTGTATGCGTACTTTAATGTGGATGAGCGTACTTGGAACCGATACTTTTCTGAAACGACCGTAGAGTCTGCATTACCAGCTCGTCTTACTCTTTCTGGACAGGCAAATAAATCGGTAACTGGTCGAGTTGATTTCGTTGATAACGCCATTGATGTTAATACAGGGACATTAACGGTGCGCGCTGTTTTCGATTCGAACAAACATCCTCTGTTAGTGGGTTCATTCGGCCGAGTGCAAATCACAACCAGTGATGAGCAAGATGTTTTATTGGTTCCAGAGCGTGCAATAGGTACAGACCTAGAAAATCGTTTTGTTCTCACTATGAATGAGGCGAATGTCTTGGAGTACCGACCTATCGAGTTGGGCGAGCGTTACGGTAAGTATCGAGCGGTTATTAATGGCTTAGAGAGCAGTGATTACATCGCGGTAAATGGTCCCGCAAAGGTTGGGCCAAACACTGAAATTACTCCACGCCCTGTGAATCTTGACCTTTCAAGTACGCCATTGACATTGGCGAAGCTAGAAACGCAAGGGCAAAATGCCTCTTCGGTTCAAGGTCAATAGGAGTCGAGAAGTATGAAATTTGCACACTTCTTTATTCAGAGACCCATTTTCGCATCCATGCTTTCTCTACTCATTCTTATTGCTGGTAGTATCTCTCTGTTTCAATTGCCGGTTAGTGAGTACCCAGAGGTAGTTCCTCCAACTGTGGTAGTAACTGCCAACTATCCAGGTGCTAACCCGAAAGTGATTGCCGAAACCGTTGCTACACCTCTAGAGCAAGAGATCACAGGGACTGAGAACATGCTGTACATGTTTTCTCAAGCAACGAGTGACGGCCGCATGACGCTAACGGTGACTTTTGCGCTCGGGACTGACTTGGATAAGGCTCAAGTACAAGTACAAAACCGCGTCAACAGTGCGCTTCCGCGTCTACCGCAAGCAGTTCAACGTCTGGGTGTTATTGCAGAGAAAGCCTCACCTGATTTAACCATGGTCGTTCATATCTATTCTCCAGATGAGAGCAGAGAGATAAGTTACTTGTCCAACTACACAAACCTCTACATCAAAGATGAAGTGGCAAGACTAGGTGGGGTGGGTGACGTTCAGCTCTTCGGTGGCGGTGAGTACTCGATGCGTCTTTGGTTGAACCCGGATGAGCTTGCGTCTCGCAACCTAACCGCAATGGACGTGGTCAATGCTGTACGAGCACAAAACCAGCAAGTTGCAGCCGGTTCGTTGGGGGCGCAACCTGCAAGTATCGATAATCAGTTTCAGATTCTTTTGAATGTAAAAGGTCGTTTGGCAGACCTTGATGAGTTTCGCGATATTGTTGTCAGCGTTGGTGAAAACGGCGGGATAACGCGTCTTCGCGATGTCGCAGAGGTCGAGTTAGGCCAGAATACCTACGCGTTGAGAGCGATGTTAAATGGCAAGCCAGCAGTCGCGATGCCGATTTTCCAGCGACCGGGTTCTAATGCGATTCAGCTTTCTGACGATGTTCGCTCTGTTATGGCTCGTCTGTCTGAGAATTTTCCACAGGGTGTCTCTTATGAGATCGCGTATGACCCGACCGTTTTTGTACGAGAGTCTATTGATGCGGTAATTCATACGTTGTTGGAAGCGATCGTTCTTGTTGTGATCGTGGTGATACTGTTCCTGCAAACATGGCGAGCATCGATCATACCGATTATTGCGGTACCAGTATCTTTGGTCGGAACATTTGCCGTTATGCAGTGGTTAGTCGTCTCTATCAATACCTTGTCTCTGTTTGGCTTAGTGCTTGCGATCGGTATCGTTGTCGATGATGCTATTGTAGTGGTTGAGAACGTTGAGCGTAATATTCATAACGGTCTTTCCCCATTGGACGCAACAAAGCAAGCCATGTCCGAAGTAACGGGTCCGATTATTGCGATCGCTTTGGTTCTATGCGCTGTATTTGTACCAACGACGTTTATTACAGGTTTGTCTGGCCAGTTTTACAAACAGTTCGCACTGACGATCACGATTTCGACCATCATCTCAGCGTTTAACTCTCTGACGTTGTCACCTGCGCTTTCTGCACTTCTGCTTAAAGAGAAAGGGGCCAAACCAGATTGGTTGACGCGTGTATTGGATGCAATCTTTGGCCGTTTTCTGTTCGCGCCGTTCAATAGACTGTTTGATGCAAGTTCAAATCAATATCAGAACTTAGTTAAAAAACTGATTCGAATGAGCGCGATTGTTGTTGTGATCTACTTTGGTTTACTCGGTAGCACTGCAGCCTTGTTTAATGCTGTGCCGGGAGGCTTCATTCCGCAACAAGATAAGCAATACTTAGTTGCGATTGCTCAGTTGCCTGATGCGGCGAGCTTAGACAGAACAGATGCAGTCATTCGTGAAATGGAACAAATGGCGCTCGAAACACCTGGGGTGGCTCAGACGATCTCTTTCCCTGGGCTTTCAGTGAACGGTTTCACTAACAGCCCTAACAGCGGTATTGTTTTTGTTACTTTGGAGTCGTTTGATAAGCGTACAACGCCAGAGCTTTACGCGAATGGTATTGTTGCTGAGCTAAATAAGCGTTTTTCTGTCATCGATGAGGCGTTTGTTGGGATCTTCCCACCACCACCAATTCAGGGATTGGGCTCTACGGGTGGATTTAAACTGCAAATCGAGGACCGTTCAAATAAAGGATTCGAAGAGCTGTTCAATCAACTGAACCAAGTGATTATGGAAGCACGTGCTCGCCCTGAACTTATGGGCTTGTACTCAACCTTCAGGATTCAAGTTCCGCAAATGGAGATCAACATTGATCGTGAGCAGGCTATGTTGCAAGGCATTCCACTTGAGCAAGTGTTTGATGCTTTGCAGGTGTACCTTGGTTCTTTATATGTCAATGATTTCAATATGTTTGGTCGTACTTACCAGGTTAACGCGCAAGCGGACGCGAATTTTAGGGTCGACCCGAGCCAGATTTTGAAATATGAAGTGAGAAACGCTCGTGGTGACATGGTGCCGTTAGGAGCTGTACTGGAAGTCGTCCCATCGATTGGTCCTGATCGAGTGATGCATTACAACGGATACCCTAGCGCAGAGCTCAACGGTAGCCCAGCATTTGGTTACAGCTCTGATCAGGCCCAAAGTGCGATTGAAGAAGTTCTGGCGCAAACTCTATCGGAAGGTATGGTCTATGAATGGACAGAGGTGACGTACCAGCAGATCATTGCGGGAAATACCATGGTCTATATTTTCCCATTGGTTGTGCTACTGGTATTTATGGTTCTGGCATCTCAGTATGAGAGCTTAACGCTACCATTCTCAATCATTTTGATTGTCCCAATGACTATCTTATCGGCGTTAGCTGGGGTTTGGTATGTAGGGGGAGACAACAACATCTTCACTCAAATCGCCTTGATTGTATTGGTGGCATTGGCAAGTAAGAACGCGATCTTAATGGTTGAGTTCGCAAAAGAACTTAAAGATCAGGGACAAAGTCCACTAGATGCGATTTTAGAGGCGTGCCGATTGCGTTTACGTCCAATCTTAATGACTTCTATTGCTTTCACAGCGGGCGTTATTCCATTGATGCTTGCAACCGGTGCTGGTGCAGAAATGCGTCAAGCGATGGGAACCGCAGTGTTCTATGGCATGCTAGGCGTAACCGTATTTGGGTTATTACTCACGCCAGTGTTTTACATGTTGGTGAATAGAAAGAGCAGCTAAGCACGAGCCTAGTTGAAACGAAAATCAAACCTTAAACAAAAAGCCCCTAACGTTTGTCGTAAGGGGCTTTGCTTTTGATATCTGTTGGCCGTTGAATAAAGGGGCTACCTTTCTCGGTAAAGCATATCATTGATCGTTTGCTGCGCTAGCTCGCTGACTCTATTGAGGTTTTTCTGTTTGTCTCGTTCTAATTTGGCTTGCTGGCGTTCTTTTTTCTGGTCTTGTTTGGGTTTAGTAGACTGCATTCAACCCTCCTTGCGTATTCAACGTTTTCGTTGCAATGCATAAAACTTGACCAATCGTCTCACGACTTGGGCTTGAAGATTAGCCACATAGTACTTATTACTGTATTAGGCTTTGCCTAATAATTTTATAAATTCAAGTGATGCTTCATGTGCGGTAACATCGTGTACAAAGTGTCGAAATTGGACAAAATAATGGATTTAGCAACACGATTAGAACTGCTTCTTGAAGTCTCTAAAGCTGGCTCTTTTGCCAAAGCGGCAGATAGGCTCAACGTTGATCGTTCTGTTTTATCAAAGCAGGTTAAACAACTAGAAGAGCACTTAGGTGTTAGGTTGATCAATCGAACAACACGTTCACTTTCGTTGACTCATGTAGGAAAACAGATCGTAGAACAAGCAGTGAAAGTGAGTGAATTGCTTGAAGAGACGGAAAAGATAGCGGCGTGTTTCTATAAAGAACCTATTGGTAACCTTCGCATCTCGAGTACCACACTGTTTGGCCGTCGGTTTTTACAAAAAGCGGTTGAGGAGTTTCTCACTCGTTACCCAAGAGCGTCGATTGAATTGATATTAGATGATAGTCGTGTTGATTTGGTGGGCGAGGGGTTTGATATTGTTTTCCGTATTGGCCCAATGAGAGATTCATCGATGATTGCTAAGAAGCTTGCTGAAAACAAAACAGCGATAGTTGCCTCAGAAGCGTTTATTGCTAAACATGGAATGCCGCGCTGTCCTGAAGAGCTAACTATGTTACCAAGTATTATGTATTCCCATGGTGGCTTTGTGCTAGACAAGGTGCAGTTCTATCCGGAGGATAACACCGGAGAGCTTGAAACTTATGCACTGAAAGGTAACTATCGAGTGAATGAACCCGAGTTGATTGTTGAAAGTGTAAAAGCTTCACTTGGGTTTGCTCAAATAGGCCAGTTTATGCTGAGTGAAGGGTTAGCTGAGCAAGGCTTAGTACAACTGTTGCCAGAACGCGAAATCCCATCTTTTGGTGATATCTACGCAATGTACACTCATCGAAAGCAGTCGCCGCTTGTTTTGGCTTTTATTGAGATTGTTCAAGAGATCATCGGCACACCACCAAGTTGGGAAAAGCACTTTGCTTGAAGAGCACGAGCAAACATGCAATTTTCTTTATGATAGCTATTGACCTCAAGTTAACTTGAGGTCTTGTTCTCTCTTTAAACATACAAGGAGAGAATGTTATGCAGAATGATTATATCAAAGCCCTAGCGGTCAAAACCTACCAAGAAGAACGTACACGAGAGTACGTCATATCTAAGAAACGTCCATTCCATCCATCGAGCTTTACGTTTGGGTTTATCGTTGCACTGATGTTTGTTCAGCTATTCTAGTTCTAAAGTTAAACCGATTGATATTGGGTAAATGTACTTACATATCAATTTGTTAGTGGTTGGAGTTGAATTAACACTAAGAAAGTTATATAACGCTCGTAAATTTATAAATGTTATTAATTGCATATCATTAATCATTTCGTGGGTACTTTAGAAGTACAGTTCAAATC
>NZ_JCBDGU010000014.1:0-17585 GCF_059834255.1 Vibrio sp. R11-SG3-ISO9 | reverse complement strand
ATGATTTTAAAGACCAAACTTGAGCTTCTACAGAAAGAGCGAGCGATAAACTACAGCCTAGTGGCGGAAGTGGTGCACTATTTAATGAACCACTCAGATAAAGTGCATCACCCGAAAGAAGACATTATCTACCGTCACTATTTAAAACATTACGGTAAACAGCAGGCCATCGAAGATCTGGAACTTGAACATCAGCTGCTGGCGGAGAAGACCGCTGACTTCTTAGATGTGGTTGAGATGATTCTTCAAGATGCGGTAGTTCCTCAGCAGGTGTTTATTGATCAGCTTGCAGCATTTATAGAAGCGCAGCGAAAGCACATGGAATATGAAGAGAAAGTCATTCTACCTATAATTGTCGGAGCTTTTTCGGTGCAAGACTGGCGCAGTGTTGAAGAGCTTTGGCAACAGCCCGAGGATGATCCTGTGTTTGGTGACACGATTGCCGATCAGTACCGTCAGTTGGCAATTCGAGTTCGCCAAAGTGAAGAAGAGTGTGTTTAGCTCTCTATAATAGTTGTAGGAAGAGAAAAGGCACCCAGTTGGGTGCCTTTATTTTATTGTCATCCCTAAACCACCGCCTTTGGCGGTGGTGATTGTTCCTAGGGGCTGTTGCCCGAAAACACGCCCATGTTAGAAGTAATGCTCTTATTCACCACAAGTAAGAGGAAACAAATAACATGGGCGATTATAGAAGTTCATCACACGTCTATTGGCGATGCAAATACCATATCGTTTGGCCCCCAAAGTATAGGTTTAAAATTCTCAAGGGTAATGTTGCCAGGGAACTGTATAAGTCTATCTACATACTTTGCAATATGAAGGATTGTGAAGTACTGGAGTTAAATATTCAGCATGATCACGTTCATCTAGTTGTTATTGTTCCACCAAAAGTTTCGATCTCAACATTGATGGGTATTTTAAAGGGGCGGTCTGCAATTCGATTGTTTAACAAGTTTGCCCACATTCGAAAGAAGCTTTGGGGTAATCATTTTTGGGCGAGAGGGTACTTTGTCGATACGATAGGTGTGAACGAGGCCATAATTCGGCGCTACGTTAGACATCAAGACAAGAAAGACCAAGAGTATGAAGCGCAGTTAGAGTTGAAGATGAACTAACAGCGTGGAAACGCCCCCTTTTAGGGGGCTGAAAACTAAAGCCGCCTTCTAAGAAGGCGGATTTTTACTTATCGTGTCTATTAAAGCTTAATATCGTCGAGGTCGAAATCTAAGCCAAGATTCATGTCCATGAGTTCTTTTTGAAGGCGTCGACGATCGTTAATCTCCTCAATCTCACGCCATTTGCGCTTTAGAGGCTTTGAACGCGCTTTCTGCGTTGCACGAGGTAGATCAAGTTCAGTCATTTCATCGTATTGAAAGTTATCCATAAGCTATATCTCCTTCCGTGGGAATAGTCCTTTCGGACCCATTAAATACCATAATTAATGCCACCATAACTTTGATTTGTTTCTCATTTGTTTCATATTCATGAAGGTTTCGTGTGGTTTTTTGACTTACCATCACACATGCGGCTCATATTTATGTTCAAAAATTAGGCAAACAAACTTAGGAAAACGATTAAATTCACTGTCTGAGAATGTTAATTCATTGTGCGAAGCTTATGCTCCTTTCGTTACAATGCAACCAAGCACTTATCAATGAGGTAGGTAGGAGTTTTACTTGATACTTCCAAAAACGGTGATTGTTCACTATACCTTGTAAAGCCTAGGCTGATGGCTGTTTTATAGGATGCTGTGCAGGTTAAAGAGAGATACTGTCCATTGTTGAGCTTATGTCCCGATAATGTGACTTTTATGAGGTGTTGTTGTTGCGGTTTGTGTTAACAAAAGGTGATTTTTTAGTGAAATGTCACTTTTGTATGTTACTTTTTGCATATTGATTTTTGCTAAATCTCACTGCATTATCCGCCCGTCAAAAATACACTGATACGTAAAATGGATGCATGAAGCGACATTTACAGTCTCAATCGCCGCAAGAACATAACAACGAATGCCGACACAACATTGACAGAGGCATAGGCGATTAAGAGGAAGGCTAGGAAGCATGATCGGTGCTTAAACTCAATACGAGGTTCACGTGACAGATTTAATCAATTTAATGAACGATCTTCTTTGGGGATCAATCTTAGTTTACTTGCTCGTTGGTGTGGGTATCTACTTCACCGTACGACTAGGCTTCATTCAATTCCGCCACTTTGGCCACATGTTCTCTGTTCTGAAGAACAGCCGTAAAGCAGACAGCGCTGGTATCTCATCTTTCCAAGCTCTTTGTACTAGTCTTGCTGCTCGTGTTGGTACAGGTAACATGGCTGGTGTTGCTGTTGCTCTTACTGCTGGTGGCCCAGGTGCTATCTTCTGGATGTGGCTAATTGCGATGCTAGGTATGGCAACGTCGTTTGCAGAGAGCACACTGGCTCAGCTGTACAAAACGCGTGATAACGACGGTAACTACCGTGGTGGCCCTGCATACTACATGGAGAAAGGCCTAGGCATGCGTTGGATGGGGGTTCTATTCTCTATCTTCCTAATCATTGCATTCGGTCTTGTTTTCAACGCGGTACAAGCAAACGCGATTGCAAGCGCAATGAACACAGCGTTTGACTTTGAGCGCAGCTACACAGGTGTTGCGATTGTGGTTATCTCTGCATTCGTTATCTTCGGTGGTATCCGTAAGATTGCACGTACTGCTGAAATCATCGTACCGATCATGGCGCTAGCTTATCTTGCTATTGCTCTGTTCATCATGTTTGCGAACATCGAGAAAGTGCCAGAAGTATTGGCTCTTATCTTCAAGAGTGCATTTGGTCTGCAAGAAGCAGCGGCGGGTGGTCTAGGCTACGCAATCGCTCAAGCAATGATCAACGGTATTAAACGTGGTCTATTCTCGAACGAAGCAGGTATGGGTTCTGCGCCAAACGCAGCGGCATCAGCAACGCCTTACCCACCGCACCCTGCGTCTCAAGGTTACGTTCAGATGCTAGGTGTGTTCATGGACACTATCGTTATCTGTTCAGCAACAGTTGCGATCATCCTAATGTCGGGCGAATACGTTCCTCATGGTGAAGTAACAGGTATCGAACTGACTCAACGTGCACTAACAGCACAAGTAGGTTCATGGGGTGGTATCTTTGTAGCGGTAGCGATCTTCTTCTTCGCTTTCACTTCAATCATCGCGAACTACTCGTACGCTGAAACAAACCTAATCTTCCTTGAGCACAACAACAAGAAAGGCCTAGTGCTTTTCCGTGTTATCGTTCTAGGTATGGTTATGTTTGGTTCAATGGCAACATTGCCAACAGTATGGGCATTGGCTGACGTATCTATGGGTCTAATGGCGATTGTTAACTTGGTAGCGATTATCCTGCTATCCGGTATCGTGATTAAGCTTGCGAAAGACTACAACCGTCAACTAGACGCGGGTAAAGTTCCAACGTTTGATGCGAACGATTTCCCAGAGCTTAAGTCTCAGCTAGAAGATGGTATTTGGGACGGCAACAAGAAGTAATCTTGTGATGCGGCGTTGAGCAATATAGAGCGTCCACCGTTTCTCAAATTGAAAGGCTAAGGTAGTGATACCTTAGCCTTTTTTATTGTGTGGACATTAGTGACATAGGTGTTTATCTATCGAAGTAATAGGAAGAGTCATAAAGACAAATTGATGTTTTTTCTATACTCTATCAAGCATAAAGTCAGATAACCGATTAGGGTAAAGTTATGTTAGTTGTCGTATCACCAGCAAAGACATTAGATTATGAATCACCATTGGCTACCGAGCAGTTTACTCAACCAGAGTTTATTGAACACTCTGCCGAGCTGATTGAAGAGTGCCGTAAACTAACGCCTGCAGATGTTTCGGCGCTAATGAAGGTGAGCGATAAGATTGCCGGCCTTAACGTGGCGCGTTTTGAGCAGTGGAGCGAAACCTTCACTCAAGAGAATTCTCGCCAAGCTATTCTGGCATTTAAGGGCGATGTTTACACCGGGCTTGAAGCGGAAACTCTGACGGACGCGGATTTCGAATACGCACAAAAGCACCTACGTATGTTGTCAGGTCTGTATGGTTTGCTTAAGCCGTTAGACTTAATGCAACCTTACCGCTTAGAGATGGGTACACGTTTAGCGAATGCTCGTGGTACTAACCTTTACCAGTTCTGGGGCAACCTGATCACTGACAAGCTCAATGAGACGCTAAACGCTCAGGGCGATAATGTGCTTATCAACCTTGCATCGAATGAATACTTCAAAGCAGTGAAGCCAAAGAACCTAGATGGTCAGGTGATCACGCCAGTATTTAAAGACTGTAAGAATGGTCAATACAAGGTGATCAGCTTCTACGCTAAGAAAGCACGTGGCATGATGGCTCGCTACATTATTGAGAATAAAGTGGACTCAATTGAAGCGCTAACCAAATTTGATACTGCGGGCTACTACTTTGTAGAAGAAGAATCGAACGCAAAAGAGCTAGTGTTCAAGCGCGAAGAACAGAACTAATTTTCGCTTTATCTCAACTACTAAAAAGCCCCTGACAGCGTTGCTATCAGGGGCTTTTGTTATTCTGTAGAGTTAGTTAGGTCACCGAATGAGTGACCCAAAGCGACTACTTCTTCTTTTTCTTAGCGGCTTTTTTAGCTGCTCCTTTCTTATCGTCCTTCTTCACCTTTTTCTTCTTTTTGAAGACAGGTTTTTTGTGTGTAGGACGCATACCTTCGATGAAGCGCTCTTTGATGCTCTCTTTAGTATAACGCGCAACACGCTCAATCATTGGTTGGTCGTGTGCTTCGATTAATGAGATAGCATTACCTTTCTTACCAGCACGAGCTGTACGGCCAATACGGTGCAGGTAAACGTCAGCGGTACGTGGCATGTCGTAGTTAATTACGTGGCTCACGTCTGGTAGGTCGATACCACGAGCTGCTACGTCAGTTGCCAGTAGTACATTCACAGTGCCATCACGGAAGCGAGCAATCGCATTGTTACGGCGATCTTGTGGCATTTCACCTTGAATCCAAGCACATGGGATCTGTGCACTCTCTAATTGAGCTCGAAGGTCCGCTAGGCGCTCACGTGTTTTTAGGAACACGATAGTACGCTCTGCTTGTTCAGTGATGATGTGCTTAAGAAGATCCAGCTTGTGCTCAGCTGTGTCTGCGCGGTGGTACCACTGAGTGATCTTTTTACGCTCACGTAGAGAAGATTTAGCATCGATCTCTGCTGGGTTGTTTAGTAGATCTTCAGTGAAGCCTTCAACGCCTTTACCCTCTAAAGTAGCTGAGAATAGTAGCGTCTGTTTACGCCAGCGACACTCTGCAGATAGACGATCAACAACTGGACCAAAGCCCATGTCTAGCATGCGGTCTGCTTCGTCTAGGATCAGCCATTCGATAGCACGGCAATCAAAGCGTTCAGCTTCGATGTACTCCATTAGACGACCTGGAGTTGCAACAACGATATCTTGAGTCGTGCCTAGGATATCCGCGTGCTCTTGATACATCACACCACCAGTAATGGTGAAGATATTAAGGCTGGTGTATTTTGCAAGATCACGAGCTTGGTCTGCGATCTGCATTGCTAGCTCACGTGTCGGCGTTAGGATCAGCATACGTGCTGGGCCCGCTTTCTTACGTGGGAAGTCGAGCAGGTATTGCAAAGCTGGCAGTACAAAAGAAGCTGTTTTACCAGTACCTGTTGGTGCAGAAGCTAAAACGTCTCGTCCATCTAACGCTTGTGGGATTGCTTCAGCTTGTATCTGTGTTGGGCGTTCGTAACCCATCTCGTCGATTGCTTTAAGCAGCTCTTGTTCTAGATCGAGTTCTGCAAAGGTTCTGATCACTGTTGTTTCTCCACAAGCAATAAATGTGTCTGCACGTCGTTGGCAGACGATAAAAAAGAGTAGTCGGACATTATAGAAGCATTAGTGATTAGGATCACATGGTATTTGCTACATCTTGAGATAAAAATCTTGGGTTAGGGCGATAAACGCCTCGCTGTAACCATTTTGATCGTGAATTAATAGCTGCTGGTGGTCGAGTTGCACACCGGGATCTTTAGATAGCTCAAACAAAAGACGTGTAGGCTGCTTTCTGGCGGTGGTTCTCACATCCAATCGGCGCGATAAGTGCCATCCACTCTGTTTGGCGAGCTCAATAAACTGTTCCCCTTCAACCATCGGCAGAATAAAGCTCGCAGTGGCCGATTCTGTCGTGAGTTCATAGCAGCGAACAGCCAGCGCTTTGTGATCAAGGCTAGCGGTATGACGAGCCGTAGCGCGTTGGCTATGTGCTGCTTGCTCTCCGGAATTGAAGTAGGGTGGATTACAAATGATGGCGTCGAATTGCTCTGGTAATTCAACCTCCAGCACACTACCAAAATAGAGCTGTAGACGATCGCTCCAAGGAGAGTGGTCGAAGTTAATCTTAGCGGCATGAATGGCGTCAGGGTCGATATCTATTGCTGCAAGGTTTACCGAAGGATAACGCTGCGCCAGCATCAGTGTTAACAAGCCAGTACCGGTACCAATATCCAGAACGTTTTGTTGGTGATTAAGCTGTGTCCATGCACCCAGTAGTACTCCATCGGTGCTGACAGGCATTCCACTCTGCCCACCATAAATAGAAAACTGTTTAAAATTAAAGCTTTTTGTCTCTAGCGTTTTTTCTTTCATAAATCTGCAGGTACCGGAATTTTTAACTATTTAGCTTTGTTGTTGATCTTTTGTACAGGCTTTTGTTCTGATTTGGTTTTAATTGTTGCAACTTATGAGTAGTTTATAATTGTGGCTAATTTTTCAAAACTAGTGAAATAAACTGCTTTTTGTATGAAATTGCAAATTAATATGGTGTTTTTCTGCGGTAGCTTGCAGCTGACTGAGTGTTTCGTCATTATGCGCGACTATTTTATAGATTGAATGGCAGTTTTTAGCTGTAACATTCACGCAAGCACAACATCATTTCAAAAATATAATTAAGGATTATCTGTGAAACAGAGTCTAAAACTAACAGATATTATGGCATTGGGCTTTATGCTTTTTGCGTTTTTCTTGGGTGCGGGTAACATCATTTTCCCACCTCTCGCCGGTCAATTAGCGGGCGAAAATGTCATTCCAGCGATGTCTGGTTTTCTTTTAACTGCGGTAGGCCTCCCTTTAATTACGATTGTTGCTATCGCGGTTGCTGGTGGTTCTTGGGGCCATCTAACTAAAGATCTTCCAAAACAAGCAGCGACGATCATGGCGGTGTTGATCTTCATCATCATCGGCCCAGCATTCGCAGCGCCACGTACTGGCCTAGTGGCTTACGAGATGGCGGTGAAGCCGTTCTTCATCGATGCAGCTCAAGCACACCTAACGATCTTCTCAATTGCATTCTTTGCGATTGCGATGTTCTTTGCATGGTCACAGGGTAAACTGATCGATGTGATTGGTAAGGTTCTGACGCCAGCACTCTTCATTGGTCTAGTAATTCTAGCGATTGCAGTTTTTGTTAACCCACAAGGCGAGATCGTTGCAGCACACGGTGATTACCTAACTCAACCTCTAACCAAAGGTTTCCTTGAAGGTTACAACACCATGGATACTTTCGGTTCTCTGATGTTTGGTATGCTAATCGTCGATGCGATTCGTAGCAAAGGCATCACGGATCGTGCAGCGACAACTAAGTACCTGATCAGCGCAGGTTGTATTGCGGCTGCGGGTCTAGCGTTTGTTTACATCTCGCTATTCTACCTTGGCGCGACAAGTGCTGCAGTAGCTTCTGGTGCAGATAATGGCGGTGTGGTTCTAAGCCAATACGTTCAATCTCTATTTGGTCCTTCAGGTCAGATCGTTCTGTCTGTGATTGTACTGCTAGCGTGTTTGACGACGGCTATCGGCCTTATCTCTGCATGTTCTGAGTACTTCAGCTCTCTAACACCGATGTCTTACAAAACTTGGGTAATCATCAACGGTGTAGCGTGTGCGACGGTTGCTAACGTTGGCCTAGCTCAGCTTATCTCGCTGTCAGTACCGGTTCTATTTGCACTATACCCAGTAGCAATTGCATTGGTAGCACTGACTTTCCTACGCAAGAAGCTGCCAAACCCTCAAATGGCATACCGCGTGGTTATCTTGGTATCTTTACTATTTGCTCTGATTGATGCAGCGAAAGTAGCGGGTGTAGATGTATCTGCACTGAAGATGCTACCACTGTTTGAAATTGGTATGGGTTGGTTACTACCAACAACAGCAGCTATCATCTGCATGTTCTTCGTCGGTAAATCGACAGCCCCAGAAATGGCTGAAGAGACGGTTTAATCTCTGAGAGTTAATCTGTTTTCGAACTAAATAGAAAAGGCCCCGCGACTGATTAGTCGCGGGGCCTTTTTACATTCGCTGGTTTTAATGCTCATCACTCACGTGATAGCGAGTGGTTGATGAGTTAGATCTTTTCGCTGTATTCAACCAGAACTTGCTCAACCCAAGCTGCGATTCGCTCATCGCTCAGCTCGTATTGTGAGTCTTCATCAAGAGCAAGGCCTACAAACTGTGATTGGTCTTCTGTTAAGGCTTTTGATGCTTCAAACTCGTAACTGTCGTCGTTTGGCCAGTATCCGACAAACTCCGCACCTACGGTTTTTAGTTCGTCGTGTAATAGACCCATCGCATCAAGGAACCATTCGCCATAGCCTTCTTGGTCGCCCAGTCCGAACAGTGCCACGACTTTGCCTTTTACAGGTGTGGTTGCTAGGTCATCCCAGATTTCATTCCAATCTTCTTGGATTTCACCGAAGTCCCAAGTTGAGATACCCAGTAACAGTAGGTCGTAGTCGGCCATCAATGAAAGTGGCGTCTCTTTTACATTGTGAATGTCGACTAAGTCTTCGCCGATGATGCCGCGAATCTTTTCTGCGGCCATTTCTGTGTAACAGGTGGTTGAGCCGTAAAACAGTCCAATTTTCATAGCATGTGTTCGATTTTTATTTTGAGATGGCGAATTCTAACCATAAATTGAATTCGATTGCAGCGATTATCCGCCCAAGTCGTAATTTTTATAGCTTTCATCAGGTCTGTAGCTTAATCTCAAAACAGTTTCCAATATGATGAGAATAGCTATGCAGTCGCCTCAAGGGCAGAACGCCGATCATGGTCTTGTTGAACAATTTTTAGATGCGATGTGGATGGAGAGAGGGCTTTCGGAAAATACGCTCACCTCCTATCGTACGGATCTTGCCAAGCTGCTTGATTGGATGGAAAAGAATAATTATCGCTTGGACTTCATTAGCTTATCCGGCTTGCAGGATTATCAGAGTTGGTTGGTCGATGCGAACTTTAAACAGACTTCGCGTGCCCGTATGTTGTCGGCGATTCGTCGTCTATTTCAATATTTGCATCGTGAAAAGGTAAGGGCTGACGACCCGAGCGCCTTGTTGGTGAGCCCAAAGCTGCCTCAGCGCTTACCCAAAGATCTCAGTGAAGAGCAGGTTGATGCCTTACTGGATGCTCCAGATCCGAACGACCCAATTGAGCTTAGAGATAAAGCGATGCTGGAGCTGTTGTACGCAACTGGCTTGCGTGTGACTGAGCTGGTCAGCCTAACGATGGAGAACATCAGTTTAAGACAAGGTGTGGTGCGGGTGATTGGTAAAGGTGGTAAAGAACGCTTGGTTCCAATGGGTGAGAATGCCGTAGACTGGATCGAAACCTTTATTGAGCAAGGTCGCCCTCAGCTGCTTGGAGAGAATAGCTCGGATGTGGTTTTCCCGAGTAAACGTGCCAAGCAGATGACCCGACAAACCTTTTGGTATCGTATTAAGCACTATGCGGTGATCGCAGGTATAGATACGGAACTACTGTCTCCGCACGTTTTAAGACATGCGTTTGCAACACATTTACTGAACTATGGTGCCGATCTCAGAGTCGTACAGATGTTATTGGGACATAGTGACTTATCGACAACCCAAATTTATACTCACGTGGCAACGGAAAGACTGAAGCAAATTCATGCTCAGCACCACCCACGAGCTTAGATTCAAACAATTTTAAGGTGAACTTAATGAGCGTATTACGCCGTCTTCCTCTATTGGCACTGCCTTTTGTCATCACTGCTTGTAACGCATCTGAAGAGAATGTTGAGCAGGTTAAGACTGCAGTAGAGGCAGCACCCACTCAAGCTTATGATATTAAGGCTTTGACTCAGCGTTTTGAAAAGATTGGCGTCAAAGTGACGGATGTTGTGCCATCGGATATCGATGGTCTCGTCGAGGTTCAAACCAATAGCGGTATCATTTTCTCGTCTCCATCGGGTGATCACTTCATCGCAGGTACGCTTTACTCACTGGATGAGAACGGCAAATTCAGCGACGTATTAGCGGAGCGTCAGGCTCCTATCAATGCAGCTAAGATCGCAGAGATGGCAGACTCGACCATCGAATACAAAGCGGATGATGAAAAATACGCGATTACGGTCTTCACGGACATCACCTGTGGTTACTGTGTGCGTCTACACAGCCAAATGCAAGGCTATAACGATCTAGGTATTACGGTTCGTTACATGGCTTACCCGCGTCAAGGGGCAACGGGTCAAGTCGCTAACCAAATGGCGGCTATCTGGGGCTCAGATGATCCGAAAGCGGCAATGCACGATGCGAAAGTGAATCGTCAAATGCCAGACTCGGCGAAAGCAACGTCTGAAACCAAATCTGTGATTGCTAAGCAGTACCAATTAGGTCGCGAGCTTGGTATCAGCGGCACGCCAGCTATCTTCTTACCAAGTGGTGAGCTTGTGAGTGGCTACCTGCCTCCAGCACAACTTATCCAACGCTTAGAGCAGTAATCCGCTGCTCAGCAACACGCATTTCCAAATTTACACATAAGGAATGGCCCAACTTGGTTTGGGCCGAATAGGTCATGATTGAGATACAACGTCGCCCTGAAGTCGATACCTCCGTTCTTCCTGCTGATTTGCCAGAACTACTCAAACGTATCTACGTGAGTCGTGGAATCAATAGCCCAGCTCAGTTAGAGACGGCAGCCAAAGGCTTACACTCGTACCAAAAGCTTGGCGGGATCGATGCGGCAGTTGAGTTGCTATTCAAAGCTATTCAGCAGCAGAAACGCATTATTGTCGTTGGCGACTTTGACGCGGATGGCGCGACCAGCTCTGCACTTTCTGTGTTGGCGCTGCGTATGCTTGGCAGTAATAACGTTGACTACTTGGTGCCAAATCGTTTTGAAGACGGCTATGGTCTGAGCCCGGAAGTGGTAGAGCAGGCGATTGAGATTGGCGCGGAAGTGATCATGACCGTGGATAACGGTGTCTCATCGATTGAAGGGGTACGTTTTGCCAAAGAGAAAGGCTTAGATGTGCTTGTTACCGACCACCACTTACCGGGACATGAGTTGCCGATGGTGGATGCCATGGTGAACCCAAACCTAGAGAGTTGTGCGTTTCCTTCTAAAGCTCTGGCAGGAGTGGGTGTTGCTTTCTACCTGATGATGGCGTTATGCGTTCACATGCGAAAACTCGGTTGGTTTGCCCAGCAAGGCATGGCTGAACCGAAACTTATGGAATTGATTGACCTCGTAGCACTTGGCACTGTAGCTGATGTTGTCCCTCTTGATGAGAATAACCGTATCCTGGTACACCAAGGCCTACAGCGTATTCGTGCAGGTAAGGCTCGTCCGGGAATTCAGGCGCTGATTGAAGTGGCGAAGCGCGATGCTCGTCGTTTGGTTGCGTCTGATTTCGGTTTTGCTCTTGGGCCACGTATCAATGCTGCTGGACGCCTTGACGACATGTCATTTGGTGTGGAACTGCTGATGAGTAATAACATCCACGCGGCGCGTCGTATGGCGAGTGAGTTGGATGGTCTTAACCAAACTCGTAAAGAGATTGAAGAGGGCATGAAGCAGGAAGCAATCGCTTTCTGTGAACGTCTGGAGTTTGGCGAAGCAGATCTACCGTGTGGTTTAGCACTGTTCCAACGTGATTGGCACCAAGGTGTGATTGGTATTTTGGCTTCACGCATCAAAGATAAATATCACCGCCCAGTGATTGCGTTTGCTGATGGAGGAGAGGGCAGCATTAAAGGCTCTTGTCGCTCGATTCCTGGCTTACACATGCGTGATACGCTGGATCGCATTGATACGCAGAATCCAGGTCTGATTGTTAAGTTCGGTGGCCACGCAATGGCTGCAGGCTTAACCATCATGGAAAAAGATTTCGAACGCTTTAGCAAACTGTTTGATGAAGCGGTAAAACAAGATCTTGGTGAAACGGCACTCAAAGGCATTATCTTGTCGGATGGAGAGCTGCTTCCTGAAGAATTTTCCATGCATACCGCTGAGTTTTTGCGTGCTGGTGGTCCTTGGGGACAAGCTTTCCCAGAACCAATCTTTGATGGCGAATTTAAAGTGCTTCATCAAAAGCTAGTCGGTGAGAAGCACCTGAAATTGATGCTGGAGCCACTTTACAAAGGTCACCCGACGAATGTGATGATTGATGGTATTGCTTTTAATGTCGATTTGCGTCGCTGGCCAGATGCGTCGGTTAAAACCGTGCACCTTGCCTATAAGCTGGATATCAACGAGTTCCGCGGTAATCAATCATTGCAGTTAATGATCGACAATATCGAAGCTAAGTAGCGACCAATTCGTTTACGCTAAAAGCAAAATTGAACGCGTGCCCCGGTTCCTTTGGGGCGCGTTATTGTTGTTTTTAACCTTATGTTAACCCCATTCTTATCTCGCTGATTTCCTTTTGCGCATTCATCAGCGATTGTTCGACTTTCTTATCTAAAAATTCCTGTATCTCCGTCACACTTTTGAGTACAATTCTTCGGTTAAATTCTACTCATAAATGATGAGCTAAAATGTTTGAAATCAATCCAATCAAAAACCGTCTGCAGGATGTGTCTGAGCGCACAAATATCCTGAGGGGGTACCTTTGACTATGACGCTAAACAAGAGCGTCTAGAAGAAGTAAACGCAGAACTAGAACAACCGGATGTATGGAACGAGCCTGAGCGTGCGCAAGCACTGGGTAAAGAGCGTGCATCACTGGAAGCTGTGGTAGAGACTATCGACCAACTTGACCAAGGTGTTGAAGATGTGGAAGGCCTACTTGAGCTAGCGGTTGAAGAAGAAGATCAAGAGACATTTGACGAGATCGAACCTGAACTGGCTGAGCTAGAAGCTAAGCTAGAAAAGCTAGAGTTCCGTCGTATGTTCGCAGGCGATCACGACGCATCTGATTGCTACATCGACCTACAATCAGGTTCGGGTGGTACAGAAGCGCAAGACTGGACTTCAATGATGCTACGCATGTACTTGCGTTGGGCTGAAGCGAAAGGCTTTAAGACCGAAGTAATTGAAGTGTCTGAGGGTGAAGTTGCTGGCCTTAAAGGGGCAACAGTTCGCATCTCTGGTGAGTACGCTTATGGCTGGCTACGTACAGAAACGGGTGTACACCGTCTAGTTCGTAAGTCTCCATTTGACTCAAGCGGTCGTCGTCATACGTCATTTGCTTCTGCGTTTATCTACCCAGAGATTGATGACAACATTGATATCGACATTAACCCTTCTGATCTACGTATTGACGTATACCGTGCATCTGGCGCGGGTGGTCAGCACGTAAACACCACGGAATCGGCGGTTCGTATTACTCACGTTCCAACCAACACTGTGGTGCAATGTCAGAATGACCGTTCTCAGCATAAGAACAAAGACCAAGCGATGAAGCAGCTTCGTGCAAAACTGTTTGAATTAGAGATTCAAAAGCAGAACGCAGAGAAGCAAGCGAATGAAGATGCTAAATCTGACATCGGTTGGGGTAGCCAAATCCGCTCTTACGTACTGGATGACTCGCGCATCAAAGATCTACGTACTGGCGTTGAAAACCGCAATACTCAAGCGGTTCTTGATGGCGACCTAGACAAATTTATCGAAGCTAGCCTGAAATCAGGTCTGTAAGCTTTTCACCGAAAAACAATTTTCATAAAGAAAGACAGGATACATCGAAAATGACTGATGCTGTTCAAAACGAAAACGCACAAGAAGAGAATAAGTTGATCGCCGAGCGTCGTAGCAAGCTGGATCATATCCGCAAGAGCTGCAAAGCAAACGGTCACCCAAATGATTTCCGTCGTGAGCACCTAGCTGGCGACCTTCAAGCGGAATTCGGTGAAAAGACTAAAGAAGAGCTAGAAGAGCTAAACCACGTTGTTGCAATCGCTGGCCGTGTAATGGCTAAGCGTGGTCCATTCCTAGCAATTCAAGAAACATCTGGCCGTATCCAAGCATACGCTGCAAAAGATGTTCAAAAAGAGCTTAAAGAGAAATACCAAGGCCTAGATATCGGTGACATCATCGGTGTTAAAGGTGCACTTCACAAGTCAGGTAAAGGCGACCTTTACGTGAACATGGAGTCTTACGAGCTGCTAACTAAAGCACTTCGTCCACTTCCAGAGAAGTTCCACGGCCTGACTGACCAAGAGATGCGTTACCGTCAGCGTTACGTTGATCTAATCGTGAACGAAGACTCTCGCAACGCATTCATCGTGCGCTCTAAGCTTGTATCTTCAATCCGTAACTTCATGAGCTCAAAAGGCTACCTAGAAGTTGAAACGCCAATGATGCACGTGATCCCTGGTGGTGCGACTGCTCGTCCATTCATCACTCACCACAACGCACTAGATATCGACATGTACCTACGTGTTGCACCTGAGCTTTATCTGAAGCGTCTAGTTGTGGGTGGTTTTGACCGTGTATTCGAGATCAACCGTAACTTCCGTAACGAAGGTCTATCGCCACGTCACAACCCTGAATTTACAATGATGGAATTCTACCAAGCGTACTCTGACTACAAAGATCTGATGGATCTGACTGAAGAGATGCTAAGCACAGCGGCTATGGACGTTCTTGGTTCGACTTCTATGCCTTACGGTGACGAAACTGTAGAGTTCGGTGGCAAGTACGCTCGCATGAGCATGTTTGATGCAATCAAGCACTACAACCCTGAGCACGCTGAGATTCAAGCACTAACAGAAGCAGACCTACAAGACCGTGAGAAGATGGTAGCTATCGCGAAATCTGTACACGTTGAAGTAGAAACGTTCTGGACATGTGGTCAACTTCTAGAAGAGATCTTTGGTGAAACGGCTGAGCCTCAGTTAATTCAACCAACGTTCATCACTGGCTACCCAGCGGACATCTCTCCTCTAGCACGTCGTAGCGATGACAACCCGTTCTTCACAGACCGTTTTGAGTTCTTCATCGGTGGCCGTGAAGTAGCAAACGGCTTCTCTGAGCTTAACGATGCACAAGACCAAGACGAGCGTTTCAAAGCGCAAGTTAACGCGAAAGATGCAGGTGATGACGAAGCAATGTACTACGATGCAGACTACATCACAGCACTTGAGCACGGCCTACCGCCAACAGCAGGCCAAGGTATCGGTATCGACCGCCTAGCAATGCTGTTCACTAACACGCACACAATCCGTGACGTGATCCTATTCCCAGCGATGCGTCCGCAAGCGTAATCTTTCGCTTTCGCATTTCGCGTGAATTCCAAAAGCCACCTTCGGGTGGCTTTTTTATTTCTAGGTGTATCAAAACCTTACCTACTCCGCACTCTGAGTTCGAAAAATCATTATTTGTGACATAGTCTTACTATTGAGACGAAGAATCTTAGATAGTCTCACTACTAAACGTCTTTGGCGTGAATATGAACTTGCTTGCGCAGTGAATTTCCCATATATAGGGAAGAGCAATAGTTAGTACTCGGCCAAATAAATAGAAAATTGAATAAGGAAGAAGGATGGGAACTCAATTTAAGATGGATTCCTTACCAGGCTCTCTTATCGTCGTTGGTGGTGCGTACGAGCCTTGGTTATCTGTATTAGAACAAGTGGGTTGGCAATGCACTCAGTGTGCAGACCTACGAAAGGCAGATGCACTCTTTACGGAAACCGGTCCCTGTATTGGGATCGTTGATCTAAGCCATGATGAGTTTAGTCTTAATGGCGTCGCTAATTTAGTGAGTAATAACAAACAGGTAAGATGGTTAGCTCTGATTCGTGAATCACAATTAAGTTCAGACACTATCTGCCAGTTTATCGTGAATTTCTGTATCGACTTCTTTACGACTCCGATCCCGGATGCTCAGCTACTTAGCACGATAGGGCACCAGTTAGGCATGTTAAAGCTTGAGAAGAAGGTGTGGCCAAATTACGGTTTGAACAGTGATATGGGGCTTCTAGGGGACTCTGTAGCAGTCAAACGACTGAGAGACCAAGTCAAACGAATTGGTCCGACAGACGTTAGTATCTTGATCTCAGGAGACAGTGGGGCAGGTAAAGAGACCGTTGCCCGTTCAATTCACAGACACTCTTCTCGTGCTAAGCACCCTTTCTTGACTGTGAACTGTCGTGCGCTTTCAGAGTCGAGAATCGAAAGTGAACTGTTTGGCTTGGCAGGTAAGGTGGGTGATACCCCATGTATGCTCGAAGAGGCGGATGGTGGAACGATACTGTTTAACGATATCTTAGCCATGCCTAGAAACCAGCAGATGAATCTGCTTAAGTTTTTGCAAGACGGTAAGGTTGAGACCTCAAAAGGTCTGCGCTCAGTAGATGTACGCATTCTAGCCTCAAACTCTTCAGATATAGAAAAGGCCTTGATTGAAGGGGACTTTAACGAGGAGCTTTATCATTACATTAATGTGTTGCGAATCCATGTCCCTAGCTTGAAGGAACGTGTCAGTGATATCCCTATCTTGGCAAACCACTTCTTGCATGATTACTCCAAAGAGTTCAACGCACAGGCTAAGAACTTTTCAGAGTCAGCAGCCACTGCATTGTCTCGTTACCATTGGCCAGGCAATGTGCGTGAGTTGATGAATCAAATTAAGCGTGTGGTACTGATGTCTGACTCGATCATTATTGATGAGGAGCATCTTGATTTACCAAAGCAGCAAGATGAGAAACGCAGCTTGAAGAGTATCCGAGAGCGCTCTGAGCGTGATGCCTTGATCGTCGTATTAGAGTCGCACGCGGGGCAGGTTTCGTTGGCAGCCAAGGAGCTAGGTGTTTCACGCGCTACCATGTATCGCTTGCTCAATAAACACAGCCTGATATCTGAAGGGCTAGTCTAAGCAATACTATTATTTGAAAGCCACGCACAGCGTGGCTTTTTTTTGTTTTTGCTCGAAGCTTTCTATCTGACTGAAAAGTTTGAACAGAGATAAGCTCTACAGATTTATATAATCATAGTGAATATCTTATGCTCAATGTTATATGCAACTAAGATTTTAGGTGAATGCTTTGTTTTAAGATTGTTAATAGATAAGTGGTTGAATAATGTTCTCGTTTGGATAGAATTTAATCGTGAAAGCAATGGTTTAATATCAAACCAAAAGCATTCGAATCACATCTTTTTGGATTAATTAATTAGCTTGGAGGCGCAAATGAAACATTTCGATTTTATTCAGCACATTTGCGCGTCGTTTGATCCTAGCACTGACATGGTGGCCGCTATGCCACGTCTATCAGTGATGGCCGATCGCAACACCCAAGATAAATCTAACTAATTAATCCGTAT
>NZ_JCBDGU010000013.1:0-11846 GCF_059834255.1 Vibrio sp. R11-SG3-ISO9 | reverse complement strand
AAGCAACGATATAGCAATCATTTTCAAATGCTTTCATTGGATAACCTAGATCCAATTCTTCGCTTTGGCTCGGCTCTTCAAAAGTGAAAATTGTTGCGTCTTGTGCTTTCGGGCCGTTTTGACCATTAGGATAGAAATCAACCACATCATAATAGTTAATATCAGTATCTAATGCTTTCTCGATCTGGTCTGCATTCGCAAGTATATGGCCGTTTGTCGTTAAAATTTCGACCCCCTCGGACAAGTGAATTGTACCGTCTAGTTTCTTGTCAACGCCCTGGATCGATGCCTGGCCGTAAACAATACCGTTCGCACTCTTAACCGCTCCGCCAACGCCCTGCAGGACTGCCGCGCGCGCTTGGCTCTGCACGTCCATAAACTTAGGAATTGCCGATACTGCAAGAATCCCAAGGATCACAATCACGACAACTAATTCAATTAGAGTAAAACCGCTCTGCTTTTTCATAACTAACACCTCGTATAAATGAGGCTAGAATTGTACTGATTTTGAACAAAATTAGTAGCCCGAATATATGAGCTTTTACACTTTAAGGCACGAAAAACGCCAAAATCACAACGGCGTCAAAGTTTTGCACGATCCAATTAGGGTAATTTGTAGATAGAAAAAACCCGCCATAAAGACGGGTTTAGTATCCGGCGCGGTGACTAGCCGCGAGTCCTATAGGGAGAACTACCCCGAATTAGTTTGCGTGAATCTCTTTCATCGCTTTAGCGACTTTGTCGACCTTACCCATACCAACAATTACTTGAATCGCTGTAGGGCCAAGCTTAACCACTGCGGCCGCGCCAAGCGCTTTGACTGCTGCCTCGTCAACCTTGCTAGAGTCTTTCACGCCTAGACGTAAGCGAGTGATACAGTTATCGATCTCTGTAAGGTTGTCGTTACCGCCTAGCGCTTCGATGTATTGAGCCGCTACCGTCTTGATATCGTCCTCACCATCCGACGCTAGATCCTCACCACGGCCAAGCGTTTTAAGGTTCAGTTTAACGATAGTGAAACGGAATAGAGCATAGTAGAGAACGGCAAAGACTAGGCCCTGTAGGATCAGCATGTACCACTGAGTTGCTAACGGGTTTTGAGTGCCTAGCACGAAATCTACAAAGCCCGCCGAGAATCCAAAGCCTGACATCCAACCCATGTGAGCCGCAATAAATAGGCTGATACCGGTTAACACTGCGTGAATCAGGAACAGGGCCGGAGCTAGGAACATGAAAGAGAACTCTAGCGGCTCTGTAATACCAGTGAAGAACGACGCCGCGCCCGCTGCCAACATTACAGAAAATACTTTAGTTTTGTTTTTCTTGTCTGCTGAGTGGTAAATCGCTAGCGCTGCCGCCGGAAGACCAAACATCATGATTGGGAAGAAACCCGCCTGATACATACCAGTCACGCCCGGCGTTGCTGTGCCGTTTGCGATTGACTGAGCGCCGCCCAAGAAATTAGGAATGTCATTAATGCCGACAACGTCAAACCAGAAAACAGGGTAAAGAGCGTGATGCATACCAACCGAAAGCATTAAACGGTTAAAGAAGCCAAACAAGCCCGCGCCTACTGCTCCCATATCTTGCAACGATGTACCCAAAGCCAATAGGCCCGAGAAGACAACAGGCCAAACAGACATAAGGATAAACGCCAAAGCCATGCCCGCAATTGACGTAAGAATCGGCACTAAACGTTTACCCGAGAAGAACGCCAACGCTTTTGGTAACTCGATGTGACTTGTTCGGTTGTAAATCTCTGCTGAGATAATACCGATGATGATCCCGACAAATTGGTTTGCCACTTTGTCAAATGCCATTGGCACCTGATCAACTGGCACACTCAGCGCCATAGCTAAGAAACCTTTAGATAGTAGTGTCGTTGTTACCAACCACATTACAAAACCAGATAGAGCGGCCGAGCCGTCCTTATCTTTAGATAGACCGAATGCAACACCAACGGCAAACAATACCGCCATGTTGTCGATGATCGCGCCGCCCGATTTAATCAGGAACGCGGCAAGCATACTATTAGCGCCCCAACCCGTCGGGTCGAGCCAGTAGCCAACACCCATAAGGATCGCCGCTGCAGGCAAAGTCGCAACGGGAACCATTAGCGCCTTACCGACTTTTTGCATATAGCCGAGAATATTCATTTGTTAACCTCCGATTGATAATAGTCGGAAGTCTATCGACGTTAATTCACGATTCAAATTAAATTATTTAGGATTGTGGCGACGTTCAACGTTTCAGAATATTTCGTTCTCTTAGGGTTGAAGTTAATTTCTTACTGTGGCAAAGCCCTTTTATTCGAGCACAAAAAAGCCCCGCGTTCTGCAGGGCTCTCTCTCTAAAATTCGTCTGGGTCGAATGTAAAATCTATGTCTGAAAAGTCGTACTCTGTGACTTTTTTACAATCGCTGCTCTAACGTGATCGTAAATAAGATTAAACATAAACGCGTATATAGTGAGGAAAATTGTTATTCCCACATCCATCAAAAACGCTTCGACAATTCCCACCCCTAACAGGTATGCAATTAGCGGAATCGTCGCGAGCAATAGGCCCGCCTCAAATAGAATTATGTACCATGCCCGAAGCCCGAAACCTCTCTCGGCTCGGTCGCCTGGGTAAAACTTGTCAAAGATAATATTAAAAATGTAATTCCAGATCATAGCCAGTGTTGCAACTAAAATCATCGTGCCTGACAACGCGCTAACCTCATGATTTGTAAACATCCATAGGCCAACGATTGACAGGCTTACCGCCAGTGTTTCGAATAAAACCGCAACGAAAATGCGCTCCTTAATTGTCATTTTAATGACTCCTATTGGTTAAAAAGGGAGCCCATTATCGACACTTTAAGGATTAAATCAACACAAAAAAGCCCCGCATCCTGCAGGGCTCTATTTACTGCCTTTCTATGAGGCTTTGACTTTTCTTTTTCCTGTTCGCGGCAACCAATCGGAGGTAATCGAAAGGTTTTTTCAGTGGTTGAGCTCACCTAGCCGCCCGAGCATTCTATCCGCCTAAAAGAGCGAGGTAAAGAACAATAAACGGCGCAACCATGCCAAGGAACGCAGCCCACCCAAAATAAAAATAGAAAACCTTATCAAACATCGTGTTAATTCCTGTTTAGTGTAAACGCTCAGATAATAGAGCCGCACAAACAGAAACGCAATAGAGGCCCCCGAGCCTATCTAGTGCCAGTTAATCGGGTTAATGGCGACCCAGGAGCAAAATTGGCGGCCGAACCCGAACGGATGCAGAAAGGACAAAACTCTCCGTAAGCGACCCCGGCCAAAATTCGAAAAACTTATGATTATGGCCCTTTCAGACAAAAACAGGCTGCGAACAACAAACAGACCTAAGATCACAATCCTTTAACAACTCAAAGAGCCATATCAAAAGCATTTCAAAATAGAAAACATAGAAAAAGGAGGCTTTCGCCTCCCTTTTTAATTCAACGCTGATCCGCAATTTAACAGTATGTAGTTAATACGCAGTTAGAACCCAAAGAGCGGGAGCAATGCCCCGACCAACTCGCCAACGATAGGGGCGAACTGTGGACCTAACAACGCGCCCGCTATAGCTGCGGCGCCGTATTTAATCGCCTGTTTGCGATCTGGTAACTGTGGCTTTCTCATCCTTGGCCCTCTGCTTTAATCTTCTTGATTTCCGCTAGTGTCTGCGGCGTGAATATATCTTTGAAGAGGTCCCACTCGCTCTGCAGCGCGTCGAACCCTTGTTCGTTCAGTTGTCGGTCATGCTCTTGGCGTTGCTTTATTAGCGCTACATCCTGGCTAATGCTAGGAACCGCCTCGGCGGTCGCTTTTAAGTCCGAACGCATATCATTGAGAACCATCACCCCAAAAAAGCCAACCAGGGAGACCGCCCAGGTTAGCGCCGTTTTTTGATCAAGTGCTGCCATGCTTTCCCCCAGGTAATAAAAAAGCCCTGGGATAACCCAGGGCCTTTTAAGCTTTAATCGCGGAGCTGAGAAAATGGTTAAGTCATGCAATTTATACCTATTCCCATGTTGATAAATCTACCACCCTAATTGGCTCATTTCCACCCCTTTCGGGCTATTGTTGGGAAAATTTTTTTTGAGCGTGACCGACCTCTTTTTCTATCATCAAAACCCATGCTTCCACGGTTTCGCTGTACTTGTTACGCCTCCAGGTTTCCCACGCGACCCCGGAATCTCTAGCCCTAGAGCGACTAGAGCGCCACAAAAAACCCCTTTCGGAACATTCCTCACAAGGCACTTGCTCGACCTGGACCTCTTCGCAATCCTCGCCCAATGCGACAAACTTATAAACCCACTTTCTGCCCTCGCAAGCCTCGCAGACCTTGGGGGATATGGCCTCAAGAGCTATAAGCCTTGCTAATTGGTCCGCTCTCCTTTTATGCTCTCCAATAAGTAAACCCGTTAAAATCTCAACTAAAGCCATTGCGGAACTATGATCACCATTAACGCGAGCCAACAAGACAAGCTTTCCGATCTCACAGTCTTTCATCATTGCCAGGGCTCCCGCGACGTCCATCGCCTCCCGTCGTCCGCTGCAAAGCTTCGCGATTTTCTCAACTTTCATTTACTTGTTCCTTTCTGCTCTGATAGCTAATCCAGTCGTAAACAGTCCCGAGCGGGACCTCCATCTTTTCGGATATCTTCTCCCCGGTAACACCCTCAAGGCTCAACATTCTGCAAAGCTCCACGTCATGATCATCATGCTTGGCCAAGTGGTGCGCCTGCCCTGACTTTCTAAGTCGGACAACCTTTCCAATCTTTCTAAAATAACGAACCTTTGAATGCACCGACGCCAAGGAACGGCCCAACGACGCGGCTATGTCCTCGGCTTTCATGGTTTGCGAGTTTGCAATCAAAAACCTTTCTTCGCTTTCACTCCACTTGATCCACGCTTTCGCCACTTTCAACCCTCTCTCTCATGCTCTGCAGGACTATGAGCGACTGTTTGTTCTTGGACATGCTTGAGTTCTCAAATTTTTCGAATACGTCAACAACGGGCCGTATGGGTTCTGTGTTTCTATACTCAAGCAAGTATTTAGCGCCATGATTCCCGAAATTCTTGTTTCTCTGCTTTCTTTGCTCGATAAAGTCCTCGATAAAGAAATGCTTTACTTTCCATTTCATGATCGCGCTATCTTCTCCGGCGTCGTAACAGCCTAGAGAACGCCCATAAGTGAGCGATCATATGAATAGATAAAGCCCACCAAAGATAAGTGATATTCCCCGTGTTTGATTCCATTTGTAGTAGGACATACCCGAGCAATAGCAAAAAGCTAATATCTTTTCCGAATGGCCGCGAGAAAAGGCAAGCCAACAAAACGCCCGTAATCAGAAACATAAAAAAACAACCCCATTAATACAAAAAGCCGCGTATAAAACGCGGCTTGTGTTTACTTCTGGGATGTTATGAGCTCGGACAAGTGATTCACGGCGTTTAAGATCTTCCGTTGGTTATTAAACATTTTCGTGTTTTCACCACGGAACGAAACCAACTCGCTTTCTATCTCGCCCAATCTATCCAGATAAACGTCGGTCCTTTTAATATCAGCCCAGAAATTCAGGAAGAAACGCGGGTCCCTATCTAATAGGCCCGCTATCAATATCAATTCGTCTAGTTTGACGGCTTGCTTTCCACCCTCGATCGCCTGGTACTTGGTACGACCTACGTTTAAATGCTCATAAACATCCTTTTGACTAAAGCCCGCCATTTCGCGCGCCGCCTTTAGCCTCCGACCAAATTCGGCTAATGCTTCATCCACTCTTTTCTGTGTCGCTTTGCTTGTCATCGTTTACCCCTACGCTGTCCGAACATTTCGGAACCTTTAACAAGTAAGGGTCTATAATCTCAAGTAATGACTTTAAATCAAACATTTCTGTTTCAAGCAACACAGTAACGCGGCCTTTTCCTGGATCTGTCATTACATCAGTAAACGAAACAAACGGCTCGATCTCTGGCTCTATGCTCACTTGAGGCTCGATAGCGACTTGATGAGGGACAGCCTCGACGGACTGCTCTATCTCTAGCGGCTCGTTCTGCTCTGGCACATCATCCACCGGCTTTTTATCATCCTTGTTCTTGTTCTTGTGGTAGCTCTTTTTGTGCGAGTTGTTCACGCAAGGCTTACACTGTTTTGATGCGCCGTAACGCTTACTATTTGGGAAGACATATCCGCAACCAGTACAAAAGAAATTCTTTTCGTCGTGTTCGGTCCACTTTAGATCGTTAGCTGAGTTTCTTAGAAAATGGAGTCTTTCGGATGTTTTGAGGATGAACAGGTTTCGCGGTAGCTCTTCAAGTAGGAACAGCATTTCCGAGACAACATTAGCGGGTTTAATATCGTTCTCGATGCAATGCTCGGCGACAAGTCTAAAAGCGGATATTTCAGAAAGCTGCGCTTTCATAAAAGGTTTTGTGACGCCGTGAAAATACTTTTGCGGGCTCTTGTATTTACCTCGAACCAAGCCGTGAAGCTCGGACATTATATCTTTTGTTGCCATAACTGATCTCTATAAGGAAAGGCCCCAGGAGCGAGGCCCAGGCGTTGGGGGACGCCTAATTAATGAAATACTTTATTATTATCTTCGGTCGTTTCTTCTTTCTCTGACTGGCACGACTCGCAATCGCAATCATCGTTAATGAGAGTGTCCAAAGCTTTACCCGATAAAGCTCTCATAAGTTCGCGCAACTCCTCGGGCGCCTCACTGATAGCTTTCTCTAGTCTGTCCACTATTGGGCGCAGTTCCTCGGGATATCTAATTCTCTTTAGGCCGAACTTCTCCTCGATGCGCTTTGCCTCGTTATCAATGTCTTTCTCAGCCTGTTCAATAATCGATTGGAAAGCCTCAAACATTTCGGCCCTTGCTTCTCCCTTGACTCCTGGAACGTCCAGGACTAAACGCATTCTGATCCCGACCTCTTCGCGTGAATCGTCTGTTTTTGGTTGGCCGTCTTTCATTTACTGCTCCATTTAAAAAAAAAGCCCCGTCCCGAAACAGTGGGGCGGGGCATATGCAATAAAAATCTATTACTACGTCAGTTGGTTAGGCGATATTGCCACGGCTTAAAGAGGCAACACCTTAGCGCGCGTTTACGTTAACGCGCTAATGGGGCGAATATTGGCTTTATTTACCCTGCAAATCAACCCTAAAAGGAGATAACAGAGCCCGATCGATCAGGTTTTGATCGGTAACTGCTTAAAAATGTGACATTTGTCACGTTTGCACTGATATTTATATCACTTAAATTAGGTGTATATCCCTAGTTAATATACAAATACCACTATAAATAGCTAAAATATATTCATTTAACCACTGATTAGCATGTTTTTTGATCGCAATGCCACCAAAAACCACAAAACACCACAAAAGGAGCGTCGATCCAATACGGGGGATAACTAACATTTTAGGCGCGACACGCTTCCCGGTGATATGGCTGCAGGGCCGTTTTAAAATGAACCAATTCAGGCGCCGTTTTTTGATATCCACATCGACCACACTCGAACAGGAGCCCGCCGCCGTCGTCACACTCAAGGGCTTTCACCTCGTCTAAGTCATAGCATTTGGGGCAAATCATGCGATAGTCACGATCTGACGGCTCACGCTCCGCCAATGCAAACCGATAAGCCTCACCCAAGTTTTTAAAAGGGCTCGGGCCTAATTTTATATTCGTGTCGAGCTCATTCCCCCAATGGTCCCAACCTGGAGCCGAGTCTCTGGCGAATAGTTCTATTCGAGGCAAGTCTCCGAACAGGTCCACAATGAGATCGCGAAACTCTGGAGGCTTGGCCGAGTGTTTCGTCACTGGGAAGAATTGAACCTGGCGAATAGAGGCGTTTATCCTCTTTGGCGTTTTCTTTCTTTTTGGCCTAGCCAAGATCATAAGCTCCGCGTTGCTGCGGGTGTAGTGACCCATACCCACAAACGTATTCCCCGGATCGCCGTCTTTGTAAGTCTTAACCCAGACAAACAAACAGGTCACATACTCAAAACCCCAAAGCTTGATCAGCTCTTTGGCCGTCTCCAACTGAGGGAACGTGATCCACATACAAAGCGCGCATTCCTGGTCGGCTAGACCAAGGACTCTCAATCGCCGCATTTCTTCGAGGCTCATTGTTGGATAGTGCCGCTCTGCTCCGCCGCGATTCATAGACTTGTCATTGTATTGCCAAGGAGGATCAGCAAGGATAATTTTATAACTCATGACTCCCCCATATCTAAGGACCAGGCCGACGCGTTCGGGTTCTTTCGCTTTAGAGCAAGGACGGCGCCGAGTGGCGTTGTCACGTCTAGATCTTTAAAGAAGCCGTAATAAACGTAAGTCGCGGCGCCCGTATTGTTGTAAATGCTCTCTTGGTGGAAGAAATGCCCCATCTTCCTAAGCTTCCTAATTAGTGCGATAACCCTCGCTTTCTCGACGTTTAATATCCTCGCTAGGTCTTTAACTTTGTACTCTTCACCCTCTACCAAATGCTCAATTATTTGAGCCTCCAATATTTGCATTATTTAGCCCCTTTTTTGGCGTCAACATAGGGCTGATAAATTGACGCCCAACTCAAAGCCCCGTCCGAATATTCGATAAGCTTTTCGGCCGATTCAGGGCGCGGGGCCTTTCTAAGCTTGGCCCAGTTAGCTACGGTAGACGTTGGGACCCCCAACTCTCTCGCCGCTTTTGAGATCGTTTTTTCGAGTATAAATTCTGAAATGTTCATTTTGTGCTCATGCTTTTTTTAATCAAAAACTATTACCAAAGGCTCACATATACGAGCGGTTTTGCATTTTTTGACGCGCCTTTTCATTGAATTGCTTCCCCTTTAAGGGTATATTCCCAAGAAAATAATTTTATGGGTCACTAATGAGAAATTTAAAAACGCCGGATATGCAGGTTTTTAAAGAGCGACTAAAACAATTGCGACATGCAAAAGGGTTCGACACTGGGCTCGAAGCTGCTACCGCTCTCGGGCTCGCTCAAACCACATACGGCAAATATGAGAGCGGATATCGCTTCCCACGATTAGACGGTCTTATTGATTTAGCAACCTTTTTTGATGTGTGTCCGTTGTGGCTTATAGGCTCGACGGATGATCCTCTAAATCAAGAGGTTTCAAAAAAACTAGCATCTGACGCAATGGACCCCAATCGCGAATCTAAGATCGGCGACTTCTCAGGAAAGTTTGTCGCTGACAACGGCCACGTATACGCTGCGATTTTTAGATTAATCGAATAGCCTTTCACATTAAACCCAAAAAGGGTGACATAGCACTAGAAAACCCCTAAAAGGGTTGTAAGAGTTGCCAAGGCACGATAAAAACCTCCGCTCAAGGAGGTTTTTTTTATGCTCGAAAACATGATTAGCGGAGTGATCCGGCGACCTCTGAAAACGTTTATTTATGGCGCTGAGGGCGTTGGAAAATCTACTTTTTGCGCTGTCCCGGGCACTGCCTGGGTTTGTGCTGAGGATGGAGTTTCCGCGCTTGATGTAACCCGCCTACCTAGCCCCGAAACCTGGGCCGATCTTCTAATGCAAATCCGAGCCTACATCGAGGAGCCCCACAACTTTTGGGCCCTGATCATTGACTCTTTGGATTGGTGCGAACGATTGGCGGCGAAAGCTGTAGAGGCAAGCGAGGGGAAAGGGATCGGAGAGATTCCATACGGGAAAGGCCCGATGATGGTCGCCGACAAAATGGCCGTACTTCTAACCATGCTCGACGAACTAGTCAAACGCCGAAACCTGGACATCTATTTAATAGCTCACGCCCAAGTGACGCAATTTGATGATCCGGCGGGCGAGGCTTATTCCCGTTGGACCCCTGCACTAAGTAAACGAGTTTTGCCAATGTTCAAAGAATGGTGCGACTGTCTTTTGTTCGCTCAAGACGACGCATATTTAACGACCGTTGGAACCGGATTCAAGGAACGCAAGATCGCCAAAGGCAACGGCGGCCGAAACATGTTCACAGAACATCGGCCAAGCCACGACGCGAAAAACCGTTTCAAACTCCCTCAAAAAATGCCGCTCTGTCATACGACATACAGACAAGCGATTGACAACTTTTACAATAATCTAGGTGATCAGAATGCAAGATATGAATGATGAAATTTACGGCAACTTTGACGAAGTGGACGAACAGGACAACTATTCCCCGGTTCCTGGGGGAGAGTATGATTTCCGAATTTTACGCCCGGAGTTCTCAACCACTAAAGCCGGAGACGGTCGAATCGTAACGATCCCGCTTCAAATTGAATCAGGTCAATTTGAGGGGCGCCTCGTTTGGGCTCGCTTTAACGTAATGAACCCAAGCATGGAAGCGGTAGAAATCGCACGCAAAAACCTAAAGCAGTTGGCTATCTCTGCGGGCGCCAATGCATCCGGGCAGATCAGCCGATCTATGATTGAGAGTTTAGAGTCTCGCTTGTGTCGCGCTCAAATCTACGTAAAGAAAGACCAAGAGCACGGGGACCGCAACGAGATCCGCCGCTACATTGCGCCAGATATCAACCAAACTCACGCAGCCCCACAGCATCAGCAACAAGGCAGCTACCAGAATCAACCTAATAACAATATGAATCAGTATGCGCCTAATCAAAATCAATATGAATCATCACCAAGCCACCAAAATGCTAATATGAATCAGGTTAACCACAATCCGAATCATAATCCTAGTCATGGCGGTTGGAATCGCCAATAATATGATTTAATTTGATTCAAAAAAAAGCCACTTAATTCAAGTGGCTTTTTAGTAAATTTATTTGTCAATGTGCTCGGATCAGTTGTTGATCATTACCCCTTTGGTATTATTAACAAAAATATAAATAAATGACGGATTAAGTAAAAATGTTTAAATATGGATTACATAACGACAAGGCTATTGGTGAAATCGTAATTTCGGTTGTTGGATGCTTGGGAGGTGGAGCCCCGGCCATGAATTTAATGTTAGGGACCTGCGCGGCTGAGACGGCACTCGGCACAACCCCGGACATTCACTCCGAGAGCGGATTCGGCTTATTTCAGCTCGACAAAATCGCCATTCAAGACATTAAGGAACGAACGCGCGACCATCATCGCGATCGCATTGAGCAACGTTTCGGGATAAACCTCGACGAAATCGAACCGCGAGATCTTAATTTCTCCCCACTGCTATCGGCAATTTTTGCCCGACTTCATTATAAATTAGTGCCTGAACCTATTCCTGGAGATTTAGCGGGCCGCGCTGAATACTGGAAAAAGCATTACAACAAGACCGGAAAAGGGACTCCAACGCATTACATTAAGCAAAGCGAAAAACTGTTCGAAACGGATCTTTACAACGCTATTAATTAAATTAAGCGTCCTATTAGGATAATAAATGAAAGGGCTTTATTGATAGACTCATCAAATTCTAGCTGTAAAGCCTTGATTTGTGATCCAATTAACAGAAAGTTTAGATAAGATTAGAAATTGAGCTTTCGCCCTTTATGGGCAAGAAAGATCTTGATCTCTGAAATTTAGATCAATAATATAAACCCCAGAAAGAGAAAAGGAGTAAAAGACTGCAATCTTTTACCCCCCAAAAACCACTTACACAGCTCCGTGATAAGTCCGACCATTATAGCCAACACATCGGCTAAATCAACCCTTTTAGAGTCAATCTAAAAGCGTGTCTTTTGGGGAATCCTTTTCTCTCTCTATCATTGTTATTAGATGTCGGCGCGAATGTCGTCTCATTTTCGTATCTGTTTTGTCAGGCGATTGAGTCGAACGGGGAGACCTCTTGTTAATGGTGCTGTGCGGATTTTACACGTTCAGCAACGCGCACTCAGTTGGTAACAGTGATTATA
>NZ_JCBDGU010000012.1:0-143476 GCF_059834255.1 Vibrio sp. R11-SG3-ISO9 | reverse complement strand
TTTAGCTACAACACCAGCACCTACAGTACGGCCACCTTCACGGATAGCGAAACGTAGACCTTCGTCCATTGCGATTGGAGCGATTAGCTCAACAGTCATTTGAACGTTGTCACCTGGCATTACCATTTCTACGCCTTCTGGTAGAGTGATGTCGCCTGTTACGTCAGTTGTACGGAAGTAGAACTGTGGACGGTAACCTTTGAAGAAAGGAGTGTGACGGCCGCCTTCGTCTTTAGAAAGTACGTATACTTCAGACTCAAACTTAGTGTGTGGGTTGATTGACTTAGGAGCAGCTAGTACTTGACCACGCTCAACTTCGTCACGCTTAGTACCACGTAGAAGTGCACCAACGTTCTCACCAGCACGACCTTCGTCTAGAAGCTTACGGAACATTTCAACACCAGTACATGTAGTTACTGTTGTTTCTTTGATACCAACGATTTCTACTTCATCACCTACAGTTAGGATACCGCGCTCGATACGACCAGTTACAACTGTACCACGACCTTGGATCGAGAATACGTCTTCGATTGGTAGTAGGAACGGTTGGTCTACTGCACGCTCTGGCTCTGGGATGTAAGTATCTAGAGCTTCAGCTAGCTCAACGATCTTGTCTTCCCATTCCTTCTCGCCGTTTAGTGCGCCAAGAGCAGAACCTTGGATTACTGGTAGGTCATCACCTGGGAATTCGTACTCAGAAAGAAGTTCACGAACTTCCATTTCTACTAGCTCAAGTAGCTCTTCGTCATCAACCATGTCACATTTGTTCATGAATACGATGATGTAAGGGATACCAACTTGACGACCAAGTAGGATGTGCTCACGAGTTTGAGGCATTGGGCCATCAGTCGCAGCAACAACTAGGATACCACCGTCCATTTGTGCAGCACCAGTGATCATGTTTTTAACATAATCCGCGTGTCCTGGACAGTCTACGTGTGCGTAGTGACGAGTTGGAGTGTCGTACTCAACGTGAGAAGTTGCGATTGTGATACCGCGCTCACGCTCTTCTGGAGCGTTATCGATAGATGCGAAGTCTTTCGCTTCACCACCGTACACTTTAGAAAGTGTAGTACAGATAGCAGCAGTTAGAGTTGTTTTACCGTGGTCAACGTGGCCGATAGTACCAACGTTTACGTGCGGTTTCGTACGTTCAAATTTTTCTTTAGACACGATCGTGTTCCTTCCTAGTTATGATTCGCCACGACCATTATTGGTCGAGACGCGCCAGAAATTGCTATTTTATGCGCCAACTCTCGTTAGCGCAATATTTGGACGCATTAGATCTTTCAAAAAAATGAAAAAAATGCAGCCCTATTGTTTAACCACGCTCTGCAATGATTGCTTTTGCAACATTGTTAGGCACTTCAGCGTACTCACTAAACTCCATAGAGTAAGAAGCACGACCTTGTGTCGCAGAACGTAAATCAGTTGAGTAACCGAACATGACAGACAACGGAACTTGTGCACGAATTATCTTCAGGCCAGCTGTACCCTCGTCCATACCTTCGATGATGCCGCGACGACGGTTAATATCGCCAACAACGTCACCCATCCAGTCTTCTGGAGTAGTTACTTCAACTTTCATCATAGGCTCAAGCAGAACTGGTTGCGCTTCAAGTGCACCTGTTCTGAAAGCCATAGAGGCAGCGATTGTAAACGCCATCTCACTTGAATCTGTTTCATGGTAAGAACCATCGTATAGTGTAGCTTTGATATCCAGAACTGGATAGCCAGCAAGTACACCATTGTTCATCTGCTCTTCAACGCCTTTAGCTACTGAAGCGATAAACTCTTTAGGTACCGTACCATCGGCAATTTCATCCACGAAGACAAAGCCTTCGCCAACTTCTGATGGTTCCAGTTTCAGCCAAACATGACCGTATTGACCTTTACCACCGTGTTCACGGATAAATTTACCTTCCGCTTTCGCTGTACCACGAATTGTTTCACGATAAGCCACTTGCGGGTTACCAACGTTGCAGTTCACGCTAAATTCACGCTTCATACGGTCAACGATGATATCTAAGTGTAGTTCACCCATACCAGAAATCAGTGTCTGGCCAGTTTCGTCGTCCATATCGACGCGGAACGATGGGTCTTCTGCTGCTAGCTTAGCTAGAGCAATTGTCATTTTATCTTGATCAGCTTGTGAGCTTGGCTCTACAACGATCTGGATAACTGGATCTGGGAACTCCATACGCTCAAGAACAATCTTATGGTTCTGGTCACATAGCGTTTCACCAGTGGTCACATCTTTTAGACCGATAATAGCGGCGATGTCACCTGCTCGTACTTCTTTTACTTCTTCACGCTTGTTTGAGTGCATCTGAACGATACGCCCCAAACGCTCACGCTGCTGCTTCACTGAGTTATAAGCCGTTTTACCGCTTTCAACTACACCAGAGTAAACACGGATGAAAGTTAGAGTACCAACGAATGGGTCGGTTGCGATCTTAAATGCAAGTGCAGAGAACGGTTCGTTGTCATCTGCGTGACGTTCTGCTTCATTCTCGTCTTCATCGATACCTTTGATTGCAGGTACATCAACTGGAGAAGGAAGGAAGTCAACCACTGCATCAAGAACAGCTTGTACACCTTTGTTTTTGAATGCACTACCACAAGTTGCTAGTACGATTTCATTGTTAAGGGTACGAGTACGAAGACCTTGTTTAATCTCTTCTTCTGATAGCTCACCTTCTTCAAGGTATTTGTCCATCAATTCTTCAGAGGCTTCAGCTGCAGCTTCAACAAGTTCTGTACGGTATTCTTCAGCCATTTCTTGCATGTCTGCAGGAATGTCTTCGTATGTGAACGTCATGCCTTGGTCAGCTTCGTTCCAGTTGATTGCCTTCATCTTGATAAGGTCGACAACACCTTGGAAGTTTTCTTCAGCACCAATGTTCAATTGAATTGGAACAGGTGTCGCGCCTAGGCGATCCTTGATCTGATCAATTACACGCAAGAAGTCTGCGCCTGTACGGTCCATTTTGTTAACGAAAACCATACGTGGAACTTGGTACTTGTCAGCTTGACGCCATACTGTCTCTGATTGAGGTTCAACACCAGATGAACCACAGAACACAACAACTGCACCATCAAGTACACGCAGAGAACGTTCTACTTCAATCGTGAAGTCAACGTGTCCAGGGGTGTCGATGATGTTGATACGGTGATCTGGGAATTGCGCTTCCATACCACGCCAAAACGTAGTGGTTGCTGCTGAAGTGATTGTGATACCACGTTCTTGCTCTTGCTCCATCCAGTCCATGGTTGCTGCACCATCGTGAACTTCGCCGATTTTGTGAGAAAGACCGGTATAGAACAGAATACGTTCACTTGTGGTTGTTTTACCTGCATCTACGTGAGCAACAATACCGATATTACGGTAGCGCTCAATAGGAGTTTTACGAGCCACGGTTGAATCCTCTTTACTTAGAGACTTAGGGACTATTGCTATACCCAGAGTAGTTGCTAAAAAGCATCCCTCTAGAAATAGCAATAGTTCCTAGCATACGCATAGGAACTAAAGAAGTGCTGCAAGGAACCTTGCAGCACTGAAAAGGTATTACCAACGGTAATGAGCGAACGCTTTGTTTGCGTCAGCCATGCGGTGAACGTCTTCACGTTTCTTAACCGCAGTACCTTTGTTCTCAGACGCGTCTAGCATTTCAGCTGCTAGGCGTTGAGCCATAGATTTTTCACCACGCTTACGCGCAGCTTCAACTACCCAACGCATAGCAAGTGCGTTACGGCGAACCGGACGTACTTCTACAGGTACTTGGTAAGTTGAACCACCTACACGGCGAGATTTAACCTCTACCGCTGGGCGAACATTTTCAAGAGCTTCTTCAAATACAGCTAAGTGATCTTTACCAGATTTCTCAGCCATTGCATCTAGTGCAGTGTAAACGATTTTTTCTGCAGTAGATTTCTTACCGTCAACCATTAGGATGTTAACGAATTTTGCCAGCAGTTCAGATTTGAACTTTGGATCTGGAAGGATCTTACGCTGACCGATGACGCGACGACGTGGCATGGATTTTCTCCGTTGTCTTCTTCAGGTTATCCAAAACTTTTCAGTTTCTTCAAAAATTAAAATTAATTTAGTGTTTGGCCTTACTTAACGGATACCATTAAGATTTTGGACGCTTAACACCGTACTTAGAACGACCTTGCTTACGGTCGTTAACGCCAGCACAGTCTAGTGCGCCGCGAACTGTGTGGTAACGTACACCCGGAAGGTCTTTTACACGACCGCCACGGATTAGAACAACACTGTGCTCTTGAAGGTTGTGACCTTCACCACCGATGTACGAAGTTACTTCGAAACCGTTAGTTAGACGTACACGACATACTTTACGTAGTGCCGAGTTAGGTTTTTTAGGTGTAGTAGTGTAAACACGAGTACATACACCACGTTTTTGTGGACACGCTTCTAGTGCAGGCACGTTGCTTTTAACAACTTGCTTTGCACGAGGCTTACGTACCAACTGGTTAATAGTTGCCATTAACTAGCTCCTGAAATTTACTTGAAAGTAAGCTTTGTGAAAAATCTATCCCTAACTACACGTGGCAATTAGGGACGCAAAATTCTATTCAGCAGTGGGATGTGTGTCAAGAAATATACAGATCTTTTTTAGCCATCTAGAGCTAAGGATGCTCTATTTGGTCGATAAAAGTGGTAAAGGGTTACCAAGTGATGGATTGCTGGTGCTGTTCAGTGAGTGTAACGAAGCCCAAGTAATCCACTTTTGTTAATGATTTCGACACGAGGTTTTGCAAACCACGGCTGTTGAGATCTGGCTCGAGCACTGACACTTCTTCGATATTCATTAGCTGCTGCGCAAGCTCATGGCTTGGCAATGCTGCGTAAACCGCATCTTCCGTTAACAGTAAGTGTTCACTCGGCTGGCGATAGGCAAGCGCGAGATTAAGCTTTTCGATTGTCTTAATGATGTGCAGCATGTTAAACCTTTAAAATGTGAGTATCTGGTCGCATTGAGCAAACTGCTGCGCCATAGCACTTGGTGCCAGTACTTGAGTATCAATAACCAGCTGTTCACTCGCTAGTCCAAAGCGCTGTAAGCTTCGCTCACACACGTAAACCTGCTCGATATCGTAAAGCTCCATCAGCTTAAATGCCGCTATATAATCGCGAGACAAAGACTCGCCTGGCTGCTGTTGCTCTAGCAGTTGTGTTACGCCATTGCCGACGAAGAACACCGAAATCTCCTCGGTGTAAGCGGAAGCCGCTAGAAGTGCATCTAAGCCTTCTCTGCCCGATGCTGTACTATGAGGAAAGCTGTTAAATACGTACCCTAACTTTTTCAAAACTGCACTACCCTATCTTGAGTCAACATCGCCTCAGCAAGACTGCCTAGCCCTGCTTGCTCAAAACCACCCGCCAAGTTGTGATTTTCAAGCTGATGTTGATCCGCTTCATCTTCACTGACAACGCCTCGACGCAGCGCCGCTGCAACGCAGGTTTCCAAGCGAACTTCATGTTGTGATGCAAGCTTTTGCCACGCCCCAGCAAGATCAAATTCATCGTTAGCTGGCACGGTCAGCGCGGAACCATTACTCACCCCATCTTGATAAAAGAAGACACTCTTCAGTTGGTGTCCTCTCTCAATCAAAGCAAGCGCAAACTGGTAGGCATTTTTCGCGGATTGGGAGCCATAGATTGGCCCATTAACTAACAGGGTATACGTTAGGTTTGAACTCAACTCTCATCATCCTCTGTTTTACGCTGACGGATATACAAGTAAACCGTATGTTTTGAGATATTTAGGCGCTCTGCAACGCGGTTAATCGCATCTTTAATATCAAAGATACCTTTGTCGTAAAGTTCCATCACGATCTGACGGTTCTTAGTGTTGTTCGATACCGACTTATCAGCATTGATCTCTTCGATGGTGCGCTCTACGGTTTGGTCTACCAGTTCTTCAACATCACTCGCGAAGTTCACTGAAGACGCCGCTTCATCCGCATCTTGCGTTGGCATGAAAGATTGCAGCACTTGTGAGAATGGGGCATCAAGGTTTACGTTGATACAAAGCAGGCCGATAACGCGGTCATCACCATTACGGATCGCTACCGTAATCGACTTCATCAATACGCCGCCTTTTGCGCGTGTAAAGTACGAACGAGAGAAGTTACGCTTAGAGCCTTCAATATCTTTCAGCATCTTCAGCGCTAAATCGGTGATTGGAGAACCCACCTGACGTCCGGTATTCTCGCCGTTGGCAATCTTGATCGCAGAGGTATTGAGATCCTCTAGCGAGTGCAAAACGATTTCACAAAACGGACCAATAAGACTTGCGATGCCATCAACAACGGCTTCATAAGATCTCAGAATGATTTTATCGTGTTCACTGAATGGCATGACATTGACTGATTCCATTTCAAGTAACACATCCGCATTGACTGTTTCTGTAGTAGTCACTTAATTCCTTACCTTCGTGTGAAAAATCAACAAATTTATGTAAGTTTATCAGAAATTTTTAATTGCACACCTAGCTAACATTGCAACTAGTGATTTAGAACAAGTTAAAAAACCAATTACTCAAAATAACAGCATAAAAAAAGGCCTAACTGAGTTAGGCCTTAGAACACTTCGCGAAACGATTATTGTGCAGCTGTTTCTTCTGCGTTATCAATCTTCAGTAGCTCAACTTCAAATACAAGCGTTGAGTTTGCTGGGATTGTTGGTGTGTCTTGCTCACCGTACGCTAGCTCTGGCGGGATAACGAACTTGTACTTAGAGCCCACTTGCATTAGCTGTACGCCTTCCGTCCAACCTGGAATTACGCGGTTTAGTGGGAATGTTGCTGGTTCGCCACGATCGTAAGAGCTATCAAACTGAGTACCGTCAGTTAGTGTGCCTTTGTAATGTACTTGTACAGTGTCAGTATCTTTTGGAGACTCACCTTCCGCTGCTGTCATTACTTGGTATAGTAGGCCAGAGTCAGTTTTTTGAACGCCTTCTGTTTTCTCAAACTCAGCACGGTAGTCTTCACCCGCTTTCTTAGTTGCTGCTGATTTCTCTGCAGCTTGAGCTTGCATTGTTTCTGCTACACGCTGATCAAGAGCTTCTAGTGCCGCGCGCGTCTCGTCTTCGTTTAGTGCAGTGTTACCTGCGAATACATCTTCGATACCTTTCAGTACCATCTCTTTATCTAGGTTGATGCCTAGTTCGCTTGGCTTATCAATGCTTGTGCTTAGGTAGTTTGCAAATGAAACACCGATTGCGTAAGCCGCTTTGTCGTCTTCTGTTTTAAAGTTTACTGCTTCAACTTTCACTTCTTCGACTTGAGGAGCTTCTGCCTTTGGTTCTTCTTTCTGACAACCAACTGCTAGCATAACCGTCGCGGCAAGCAGTGATACTTTTAAAACTGATTTCATTGAATACTCCAATTAATGGCCAAGCCATTGGTTATTGTGCACAAATCTAATGATTAGATTGGTGTGAATACGTTAGTTATAACAATATACTAGTTCTATGTCTTCTGACACAAACCGGATTGTTAGACGTGATGCGAATATTTTTTCACTCATTACTATATGCAATTGTCATCACTCTGTTAAATGGATGTTTTTTCTTCCAAGAGGATGATCAACGTTGGGATATCGAACCCAGCGGTGCCACCAGCTTTGCGTTAAGCAGAGACGGTCGCTTTGCCCTGCTCTATTCCCAACAGAAACATTTGCTACTGTGGGATCTCGCAGAGAATCAAGAACTCGCCCAACTTGGAGAACAAGATCAAGAAAGCTCTCCTGTTACACGAATCAAAATCTCTGACAATGGTCGCTATGCGGTGACAGCCAGTCAGATGAACTTTGCCGTTTGGGACCTAACTTGGACGCAAGCCGAAGGACTTTGGTCGATCTCTGACGGATTGATCCGCGATGTCGACATCTCCAGTAACGGCGAGAAAGTCCTACTCGGGTTATCAAACGGTAAAGCCATCTACGTGGACTTAGTCACTGGTCGCCGCTTAGAGTTCCTTGCTCACCGAGAAAAAGTCAATTCAGTGTCGCTCTCGTCCAATGGCCGCTATGCGCTTTCAGGTGGCAACGACTACAAAGCCTACCTTTGGGATACAGAAACAGGGCTGGTTTTACGTACCTTCGAGCACGAACAGCGCGTTGTACGAGTCGTACTCCAGCGGGATGGTGAGCTGGCTTTTACCTCCGATGGTGGAAACCAAGCCATAGTTTGGGATCTTGAAACGGGTGAGCCACAAGCGGAGCTACAAAGCTGGTCGCGCCAACTGATCTTCTCAACCGCTCGCTTCTCTGATGATGGTCTGCAACTCGTAACGGGTACACCATCAAGCCAGGTTAGTATTTGGGATACACAGACCGGCAAGCGCATCGCTCGCTACGAAGCGGAGCCGTTAAAAGATGCTCGCCCTCCTCGTGCGGTAGTGTATGATGCAGCCTTTGATAATCAGAGCCGTGTAATATCGGGAACATCAGCGGGCATCGCCCAAGCTTGGAACGTGGATTAAGAACGATGACAGAGAAGCTAGTTGAACAACTAGAGAGCCGAGTGAATGACCTTGAGTGTCAACTGGCTTTCCAAGAGCAGACCATTGAAGAACTCAATGAAGCACTGAGCCAACAACAATTGCTGATCACTAAGATGCAAGACCAAATGAAATATGTTGTCGGTAAGGTTAAGAATATCGACGGCTCAAATCTGGCTGACGCATCAGAAGAGACGCCACCGCCACACTACTGATATTCAGATATCGGCAGTGAGAGTTTCTGTGAATGCAAAAAGGGTGGCCATGAGTCACCCTTTTTGTTTTATATAAATCAGTTAATGCTCAACCCTGCCGATAAGTCCGTTTAATCATCGGCGTAGATTTTCACTTCTACGGTACCATCTACATCAACACTCGCACGATACATACCTGAGCTGTTCATGCCGAAGTGAATCTCACCTTGGTTATCAATGGCGATTAAGCCGCCTTCTCCGCCCATCTCTTTCAATTCACCCTGAATGATATGTTCACAAGCTGTATGCACGTCTTCTTTCAAGTAACGCATACGCGCCGCCACATCACTGGCAACCATCTTACGCAGAAAGAACTCACCCATCCCTGTCGTAGAAACGGCAACATTGCCATTCTCAGCAATGGTCCCTGCACCTATGATTGGTGAATCACCAACACGACCGTACTTCTTGTTCGTTACGCCACCGGTACTGGTCGCTGCAGCGAGGTTGCCCGATTGGTCTAATGCGACAGCACCTACCGTGCCGTACTTTTTATCATCTGGGTATTTGCCGGCTTGCTGTTCATCGTATTTCGCCTCAGACAACGCGAAGATACCTTTCTCTTTCATCGACTGTAGTTGGTCATAACGGCGCTCGGTGAAGAAGTAATCTTGCTCGGTAAAGGTATAGTCATGTTCAAAGGCAAACTTCTCTGCCCCTTCACCAATCAGTAATACGTGATCGCTCTTCAACATCACATCACGAGCCAGCTCGATCGGGTTTTTAATATGACGCACTCCAGCAATGGCACCGGCATTCATCTCTTTACCATGCATCACTGATGCATCCATCTCGACGAATTCATCATGAGTCAAAACCGAGCCTTTACCCGCATTGAAGTGTGGGCTGTCCTCCATCACTTTAACAGCGGCCACAACCGCATCCAGTGCATCACCACCCGACTTTAGAATTTGATGCCCTGCCAATACGGACTTTTCTAAGGCTTCAACGATGCCAGTTTTGAGCTCATCACTCATCTGTTCTCGTAAAATCGTCCCAGCGCCACCATGTATCGCGATAGAAAAAGGGTGTGACATAGATGCTCTCCATTTGCCTGTCTTGGTCTTTTGCTTACCAATACCATATTCATCAGGCTGTGTCTGGTAAAGGCGAATAATTTAGGTCAGCCAGCTCGAAGAGTCTGTCTCAAAAGTAACGACGTAAACCCGCATCGACAACGCCCATACAGCAGATACAAAAAAGCCTCCACGAGGGAGGCTTTCTATATTCAGCTTGGGTTCACTAATTAGTGAGAACCACAGCCGCCGCCACCGCAGCAGCCTTCTTTTTTCTCTTCACCGTGGTCGTGACCTTCGCCACCACAGCAGCCGCCTTCATGGTCGTGACCTGCTTGGTGAATGTGACCGTGTTGAATCTCTTCTTCAGTCGCTTCACGAACGGCTACAACTTCAACGTCGAACGTTAGAGTTTGGCCAGCTAGCATGTGGTTGCCGTCTACAACAACTTCGTCGCCGTCAACTTCAGTCACTTCTACTGGGATTGGGCCTTGGTCTGTGTCAGCTAGGAAACGCATACCAACTTCAATCTGCTCAACACCTTGGAATACGTCTGCTGGTACACGTTGAACAAGTGCATCGTTGTGCTCGCCATATGCTTCTTCAGGTGCAACTGTTGCAGAGAATTTGTCGCCTGCAACTTTACCTTCAAGCTCTTTTTCAAGACCTGTGATTAGGTTGTTATGACCGTGAAGGTAATCTAGTGGAGCTTCTGCAGTTGATTGGTCAACTACTACGCCATCTTCAAGTTTCACTTGATATGCAACACTAACTACTACGTTCTTTTCAATTTTCATGAGAGCTCCAAGGAGGTTTGGACTAAGCTCCAACAATTGAGCTTAGGAAAAATTCTGTACCGGGATATTATGGGGATCAATTAACGAAACTCAATCATTCCGGCTTAAAAATACCGATCATTTCTTGATTTGCGTGTTCAGATTTCTCTACAGTTTTCGGTTTACGTTGCTCTGTAAAGTCACAATCAACACACTCAACCAGCTCAATATTGTTCTCTACCCACCAGCGCAAAGTATCTTGAGAGTTGCAGCTTGGGCAGCTAGCGCCAGCAATAAAGCGTTTTTTCTGTTTCACGTTATCTATCCTTTACAACTTGGATGCATGCCATTTAACTATGGCTGTTATCTTATAATTTTATCGGCAGCTTACTGCCAGTAGTTTCGAGATTGATGATCATTTTCCATCTCATGCCCAAAAATCTCTTCCAACTCTTTGCGAGCCTCTTTGGCCCTTTGTGCTAATTCAGCATCTTCACTGTGCTGAGGAAGCAGGTCTTTTAGCATGGCGTTATCGAGCTTGCGGAAATGCGCCTCAGCACGTTTCGCTTTGTATGGGTGCATGCCGAGTTCAGTCAGGGCTTGTCTACCCAAGTCTAACGCCCCTAAGAAGGTTTCACGAGAGTAGTTGGTCACACCGTGATTCAATAGTTGGTACGCTTCAACACGACTTCGAGCACGTGCCAAGATTTTAAGGCGCGGGAAGTGTTGGCGACACAAATCGACGGTTTTCATAATTTCGTCTGGAGAGTCAGTACAAAGAATAATAGCTTCGGCTTTGTCGGCGCCCGCGGCACGCAAAAGTTCTAAATGCGTCGAGTCGCCGTAAAACACTTTATAACCAAACTTACGCAAGATATGGATTTGACTCGCGTCGCTCTCAAGAATGGTGATACGAATCTTATTGGCATACATCAAGCGCCCAATGATCTGACCGAAGCGACCAAAGCCCGCAATGATCACACGCGGGCTACGATCCACTACGTCAGAAGACATCGCATTCTCACTGATTTGATTCAACTGACGTGCAAAGAACTTGTCTTGCAATTTAAGCATCAATGGCGTGGTGACCATCGATAGACTCACAACTACCAGTAGGAACGAGACTTGCTCCATACTCAGGATTCCTTGAGCGCTTGCTGCCGTGAAGATAACGAAAGCAAACTCACCTCCTTGGCTTAAGATCATCGCCATACGGCTGCGCGCCTTCGCTTGGGTGCCAAAAATACGAGCCAGTGCATAAAGTACAAGACCTTTCATCACAACCAGTGCAGATACCGCCATCAAGATTGCAAATGGACTTTCGGCAAGCAAGCCTAGGTTTACCGCCATGCCCACAGAGATGAAGAACAGACCTAAGAGCAGCCCTTTAAACGGTTCAATCGCAATCTCTAGCTCGTGGCGGTATTCACTCTCAGCCAGTAGAACGCCCGCTAAGAAAGTACCGAGAGCCATCGATAGTCCAATCTGCTGCATGATAACCGCAATACCGATCACCAACAGTAGCGCAGCAACCGTAAACAGTTCACGCACACCACTCAATACCACATAGCGAAACAGAGGACGAAGTAAGAAGTGACCGCCGACCAACAAGCCGACCACCCCAGCAAGCATCCAAAGCATATCTGCCCAACTACCACCAGTATTACCGGCAAGCAGTGGCAACATCGCCAACATCGGAATCACCGCGATATCTTGGAATAGTAAAACAGCAAAGCCCGACTGACCGGCTTCTTTACCACTCAATTCACGCTCTTCAATAACACGCAGCGCAATCGCGGTTGATGAGAGCGCCAAGCCCATACCTATGACCAAACTGGTTTGCCAGCTCAGCCCAAAGAGACACGCTACGCCCGTGATCAGCAGTGTTGTAATAACCACCTGTGCGCCACCGAGGCCTAATATAGGCCCTCGCATAGTCCAGAGTTTTTTGGGGTTAAGTTCAAGACCAATGAGAAAGAGCAGCAGCACCACCCCGAATTCGGAAAAATGGAGAATCGCTTCGACGTCACTAATTAACCCAAGTCCCCAAGGGCCAATCGCCACGCCCGCCAAGAGGTAACCAAGTACAGAGCCTAGTCCAGCACGCTGAGCAATCGGCACCGCGACGACGGCAGCCGATAGAAAAATCACACTGCTTTGGAGGAATTCATTAGTTAATGCCATTACTGCGCCTCCCTGTGCTGCTCTTCAAGAAGTTGCAATGGTTCTCTTAACCAATTTCGGTACGACTCGGCGTGCTGGTAACGGGTCATATCTGATACATTTCGAGCCCAGTGCAGGACCAAAGGCTCTAGCCAGTGCATTTGACACAGGGCTGCCGTCAGCTCAAAGGGTTGCAAGATCTCTTGTAGTGGATATTTATTATAGCCCGAAGCACCAAACGCCTCCTCTTTACCACCTGTCGTGATCACACTGCGCCAGTACTTACCTTTCAATGCACTCTGCTCACCAAACGCAAAACCTTTACCCAGTACGCGATCAAACCACTCTTTGAGTAGCGCTGGGCAAGAGTACATAAACAGAGGGTGTTGGAAGACGATGATGTCATGTTCAAGAAGCAGTTCATGCTCAAACGGAACATCTATAAAGAAGTCCGGGTAAGCCGCATAGAGATCATGAATTTTAACATGACCAAGCGACTCTATTTTTTTCAGCATCACTTGATTAGCAATAGAGGTTTGAGGCTCTGGGTGAGCAAAAATCACCAAGACCTTGGGTACTGTGTTATTTGTAGATAACAAATCACTCATTCCTTTGAAACATTCCTTACAGGGCAAACGGTGGCAATGCCAAGAAAATTCTAACAAAAGTTATTAATATGTTATTGGCATCATAACCCAATTTGCATTGTGATCGACTTTTATCTGGTTTCCGCCTACTATGCAGGCGTCTGTTCACCTCTTAATTCTTTGCGATTTCTATGATTACTTTCTCGGATATTCAACTACTGCGCGGCGGTAAACCTCTGCTTGACCAAGCATCTGCGACTCTACACCCTGGCGACAAGGTGGGTTTAGTTGGTAAAAACGGTTGTGGTAAGTCCACACTGTTCGCTCTTATCAAAGACGAACTATCGATTGATGCAGGGTCATTCAGCAAACCAGCACACTGGGAGCTGGCATGGGTAGCTCAAGAAACGCCAGCGCTCGAGAGAACCGCAATTGAATATGTGATTGACGGTGATCGTGAATATCGTGGTCTAGAAGAACAACTGCTGAAAGCAGAACAAGCGGATAACGGTACACTGGTGGCCGAGATTCACGGCAAGATCGAAACTATTGGCGGCTACAGCATCAAAGCAAGAGCGGCTGAACTACTGGACGGCTTAGGCTTTAGCCAAGACCAGATGAGTTGGAACCTGACTCAGTTTTCTGGTGGTTGGCGTATGCGTCTGAACTTAGCGCAGGCCCTTTTATGTCGTAGTGACCTACTACTACTCGATGAACCGACCAACCACTTGGACTTAGATGCCGTAATGTGGCTAGAACGTTGGCTACAAACCTACCCTGGCACACTTATCCTAATTTCGCACGATAGGGACTTCCTAGACCCTATCGTCAATCGCATCGTTCACGTTGAGAACCAAAAGCTTAATGAGTACACGGGTAACTACTCATCGTTCGAGAATCAGCGCGCTCAGAAGTTAGTGCTGCAACAAGCAATGTACCAGAAGCAACAAAAGCAGATGGCGCACATGCAGAGCTACATCGACCGCTTCCGCTACAAAGCATCAAAAGCACGCCAAGCACAAAGCCGTATCAAGGCGCTCGAAAAGATGGAGCAAGTATTACCGGCTCAATTCGATAACCCATTCAGTTTCGAATTTAGAGAGCCTGACGCACTGCCAAACCCTATCTTGATGATGGATGAAGTATCAGCAGGCTACGGCGATAATCTGATCCTCGAGAAGATCCGCTTGAACCTTGTTCCGGGGAGCCGCATTGGTCTACTCGGTCGCAACGGTGCGGGTAAATCGACGTTGATCAAGCTGCTTTCTGGTGAGCTGAAGCAACAAGCCGGTGAGCTGAGCTACTCGCAAGGTGTCAAGATTGGCTACTTCGCACAGCATCAATTAGAAACCTTGCACCCGGAAGAGACGCCACTGCAACATATGATGCAGATTGCGCCAAAGCATACTGAGCAACAACTGCGTGATTACCTAGGTAGCTTTGGTTTCCAAGGAGATAAAGCGCTAGATAAGGTCGCACCTTTCTCTGGTGGCGAAAAAGCACGTCTCGTACTGGCTCTGCTGGTTTGGCAAAAGCCGAATCTATTGCTACTCGATGAACCAACCAACCACCTAGATTTGGACATGCGCCAAGCACTCACCATGGCGTTGCAAACCTTCGAGGGTGCAATGGTGATTGTATCGCACGATAGATACCTGCTGCGTGCAACAACCGATGATTTATACCTAGTGCATGACCGTCAGGTCGCGCCTTTCGACGGTGATCTAAACGACTATTACAAATGGCTCACTGACCAGCAAAAAATCGAGCGTAAAGAGGCACAGGCGCAAGCACCAGCTAAAGATGGCACCAACAGTGCTGCAGCCAAAAAAGAGCAGAAACGCCGTGAGGCAGAATTCAGAAAACTAACGGCTCCGCTGCGCAAAAAACTGACCCTGTTCGAGAAACAAATGGATAAGTTCACAGCGGATCTAGAGGAAGCTGAACAGCAATTGTCTGACACTTCGCTGTATGAAGCCGAAAATAAAGCTAAACTTAACCAAGTACTCGCACTACAAGCCACTAGTAAGTCTCAACTTGAAGAGGTTGAAATGGAGTGGATGTCTGTTCAAGAAGAGCTTGAGCAGATGGAACAGGATATGGAAAATTTATGAGTTCAGAGCATGCACCGACAACGCTGACGCTAGAGAGACTTTGGCAATTTAGCCTTAGTTATTACAGTGCTCGCGGCGTTAAAGATGCATGCCTGACTCTGCAGAACCAATATCATGGTAACGTAAACCTACTGCTGCTCCTCAAATGGTTAGACGAGCAGCAACTGGCTTTCGAAGAGACCGAGTGGCACCACATACAGCAATGTTTAAGTCGCTCGGAATCACTACTACTCAGCTACCGTGAATTGCGTAAACATCTCAAGCCTCAGGTGGTCGACTCATTGTATCGTGAAGCGCTGCAGTTTGAACTTCAACTCGAAAAACAGCAACAGTCAGATCTGGTTGACTGTATCAATCGTCTTCCCCTGACAACAAGCACAGATACACCGCTGGTGTTGCAGTACTGCCGTTTACTCTCTGCCGAATCGCTGTATGAGTTCTTTTCAGAACCACTATCCCCTCAAGAACAAACAGCAACCAACTGAACATCTCTATAGTCACTTACGTTTCAATGCATTAGCTACGTCAATTCTTGGTCAACACTCATCACTCACCACTTGCACACAGCGTCAAGATCGACCAAGCTCAAAGAGAAACGCGAGTGATATCTCAGCCCCAGAGAATGATGGAACCTCTACTATGACAATTTTTACCGCTGCGACAGGCCTATCTAACCCCCACCTTCAGACTTTGGTCCCTAGGTTTATTCGTAAGCAGGCGCTGTTCCACCCTCACTGGCAAACACTTGAAACGCCTGATCATGATTTTCTCGATTTAGCGTGGAGCGAAGACCCAAACAACGAAGGTCTCGATCGTAAACCAATCTTCGTGCTATTTCATGGCCTTGAGGGCAGCTTTGAAAGCCCCTATGCCAACGGTCTTATGAACGCTTTTGCCGAAGATGGATGGTTATCAGTAATGATGCATTTTCGTGGCTGCAGCGGTAAACCCAATCGCCTAGCTCGCGCGTATCACTCCGGTGAAGTAGAAGATGCACGCTTTTTCTTAAGAAACCTGCATGCTCAGTTCCCTAATAATCCTAAGGTAGCCGTCGGTATCTCTTTAGGCGGTAACATGTTGGCTAACTATCTGGCTGAATACGCTGATGACCCTTTGTTGTCTGCGGCAACTATTGTTTCAGCACCATTTGATCTTGCCAGTTGCTCGAGTCGAATCGAAAAAGGGTTCTCTAAGGTCTACAAGAAGTACTTGTTGAACTCACTTAAATCCAACGCGCTTAAGAAAGAGAAGTTGCTTTCAGAAAAATTAGGCATCACTGCAGACACGATCAAGAAGATCGAGAAGCTGTATGAGTTCGATGATTTGATCACGGCGCCTCTGCATGGCTTTAAGAATGCGCAAGATTACTACGCGCAATGCTCCGCATTACCAAAGCTTAATCGCATTAAGCTTCCTACGCAGATCATTCATGCCAAAGACGATCCTTTCATGACCGATGATGTGATTCCGAAATTCATTCTGCCGGATAACATAGATTACCGACTGTTCCAGAAGGGTGGACACGTTGGCTTCATTACTGGTAGCACCTTCAACCCTAAGTTTTGGTTGGAAGAGGCACTGCCTGCCTACTATGAAAGTATTCAGGATTCGGCATAATAGCGCCACATTGAACTCGGTATTCAAACACTGAGCCAAACGTTAGTCACCTTTAAACATACCCGTGAACATAAAAGAGAGATGTATTTATGATCATTCCATGGCAAGACATCGCCCCTGAAACTCTAGAAAACCTCATCAAGGAGTTCGTGCTCAGAGAAGGTACCGATTACGGCGATGTTGAGATCTCACTGCAATCAAAAATCGACCAAGTAAAACAGCAGCTGAAATCAGGAGAAGCGAGCATTGTTTTTTCTGAACTGCACGAAACTGTCGATATCCAACTCACTAAACGCTTCTAGGCTGCCATAAAAAAATAGCCGTGTTATAGTGGAAAACGATTGCTAACAAGTAAGTTATTCTAACGACAAGGGTTGTCATGTCCGCTAAACATCCAATTATTGCGGTTACAGGTTCTTCAGGAGCCGGTACCACCACTACCTCAGAAGCCTTCCGAAAAATGTTCAACATGATGGATGTGAAGGCGGCTTGGGTTGAAGGCGATAGTTTCCACCGCTTTACTCGTCCAGAAATGGATGTCGAGATCCGAAAGGCTAGAGAGCAAGGCAAGCACATCAGTTACTTTGGCCCACAAGCCAACGACTTTGGTGCGCTTGAAGAGTTCTTCCGTCAGTATGGTAACGAGGGGACTGGGCAAGTCAGACGCTACCTGCACACCTTTGATGAGGCGGTGCCTTACAATCAAATGCCGGGCACTTTTACCCCATGGCAAGAGATTCCAGAAAACTCTGATGTGATGTTTTACGAAGGCTTACATGGTGGGGTTGTTGATGGTGATGTGAACGTATCGCAACACGTTGACCTGCTGATTGGCATGGTACCCATCGTCAACCTAGAGTGGATTCAAAAATTCGTCCGAGATACACGTGATCGCGGACATTCACGTGAAGCGGTAATGGACTCTATTGTTCGTTCAATGGATGACTATCTCAACTACATTACCCCACAGTTTTCACGTACCCATATCAATTTTCAGCGAGTACCGACCGTTGATACCTCTAACCCACTTAATGCAAAGGGCATCCCTAGCCTTGACGAAAGTTTCGTAGTTATTCGTTTGCGTGGTATCAAAAACGTCGATTTCCCGTACTTACTCGCTATGATTGATGGCTCATTTATGTCTCGTCACAATACACTTGTTGTGCCAGGCGGGAAAATGAGCTTTGCTATGGAGCTCATCGTAAGACCAATCTTACAACAGCTCATTGAAACGGGAAAAATTGGCTAACGGAACAGCATTCCGGTTGATTACTTTTCATACCGTGATCATGTGCACAATTTTGCGTAAAAAATCGTAGCTTGGTCACGATTAAAATCAAGAAATAGTGACTGAAAAAGGATACTATTCTTAACCGAAACACAAGATAGCTTGCAGCACAGAACAAGTGCTCTTATCCTAAGAAGTCAAATTCAGGCTTAGCTAAAATATGGAAAGCGGCAAGCATACCCTGCAGAGGAAGTGAGATATTATGGTTCTAGGTAAACCTCAAACCGATCCAACATTAGAGTGGTTCCTTTCACACTGTCATATTCATAAGTACCCTTCAAAGAGTACTCTGATTCACGCTGGTGAAAAGGCAGAGACCCTGTACTACATCGTTAAGGGTTCTGTGGCAGTTCTTATCAAAGACGAAGAAGGTAAGGAAATGATTCTTTCTTACCTAAACCAAGGCGACTTTATCGGCGAACTTGGTCTATTCGAAGAAGACCAAGAGCGTACTGCATGGGTTCGTGCAAAATCTCCTTGTGAAGTTGCAGAGATTTCTTTCAAGAAATTCCGTCAACTTATCCAAGTGAACCCAGACATCCTGATGCGTCTTTCTGCGCAAATGGCTAGCCGTCTTCAAGTAACCAGCCAAAAAGTTGGTGACTTAGCGTTCCTTGACGTTACTGGTCGTATCGCACAAACGCTACTAAACCTAGCGAAACAGCCTGATGCGATGACTCACCCAGACGGCATGCAAATCAAGATCACTCGTCAAGAGATCGGTCAGATTGTTGGCTGTTCACGTGAGACTGTAGGTCGTATCTTGAAGATGCTAGAAGAGCAAAACCTAATTTCTGCTCACGGTAAAACTATCGTTGTTTACGGTACTCGTTAATCTCGATTAACCGAGCAAAAATTCAAAAGCCACCAAATGCGAATTTGGTGGCTTTTTCTTTATCGATAGAAGATACGAGATACGAGATACGAATGGAGCACATGAGGCTCTCGCCTTGTAAACACTATCGAAGCTAAGCGTCCCCGAATCTCTAGGACAGCCCAGCGCTCGTACCTTTCGTTACCCGTTAGTACTTTCGAAGATCTTGTCGGCCGATGCTGCAACAAAACCTGTGTAAAGCTCGCCATTGGCCATTGGGTAGCGCTTAGCAAACTCATAGAAGCCGCCTGGAACTAATTCCGCACCCTTTGAGAACTCAACCTTCACTTTGTCCGCCATTGTTGAAGATTGCTCCAACAGAACCTCTGGAGAGCCTTTCACTTGGCCACCAACACTGTTGATTGTAAAGCCAGACTCACTCAGGTGATCATTCACAGCTTGCACTTCGGCAAACTCATTTAGCTGATTCACACTCACGGTAAAGTGGTTAGCACCGTAACCATGCGCGGCCAACCAAGACGCGTATTCGCTCTCTGTCGCCAATTGTTTGTAATCTTGGAAATCCAAGTCCCAAAGACGACCTCCATATAGGAAGTCCTGCCCTTCTAACTTGCTTGCATCCACTTGCGCAACCAACTTAGCAACGATCGCTTGTAGCTCTGCAGAACACTCTTCCACTTTCAGTTCACTAATGAACACTTTTGGTTGCGTTGGATCTGGGTGTTCAAAGTGCTTAGCCACGAGTTTCTTGCTTTCAAACAGGTAGTCACCACACGCTTTGTAACCAAGTGCTAAGAAAGGTTTAGCAAGCGTATCAATCCCCAAAGGCGCAACATTAAACGTACGCAGCGCGATGTGATCATTGATAAGGTCTTCCTCTTCTTTCAACAGCTGATGTACCTTCTCAGCAGATGGGCAGAGGCGTTCGATGTAGTCATCCCATAGGGATTTGAACAGTAGATCGGGTGTCATGGTGACTCCTTGTCGGATTCTAGCAAGCTAGAGAGTTGGATTAGAAAGAGTGTGGCTGCGACGAGGCGTCAGCAGCCATCAGCTTGTGACATACTTATTTTATAATTATATCTCGCAAGGTCAGACGCCTTGCGAGTAATCCAAAGGAGGCCAAACTTCCCTGCCTCCAATTGATGGTTTACGTTGTTAGTGGTGATTAATTGCTTTCTACAATTCGATACCCGGGCTAAAGGTCGCTGGAAGTTGCGTTTCAGCGCCTTCCATCGATGCCATTGGGTATGCACAGTAGTCCGCTGCGTAGTAAGCACTCGGGCGTAGGTTGCCTGAAGCACCTGGGCCACCAAATGGTGCGTCACCACTTGCGCCTGTTAGCTGACGGTTACGGTTAACAATACCTGCACGGATGTGATCAACGAAGTACTCCCACTCAGAGTCGTCTGTTGATACAAGACCTGCAGACAAACCAAAACGTGTATCGTTCGCCAATTCAACCGCTTGCTCCAGTGACTCATAACGAACAACCTGCAGCAGTGGGCCGAAGTACTCTTCGTCTGGCAGCTCTGCAATATTGGTTGCATCGATGATGCCCGGAGTAACGAATGCAGCTTCACCAGCTTTCGCTTCAACAAGGCTTACACCACCTAAAGATTGCAGGTTTGCTTGCGCATCTAGAATAAACTTAGCCGCTGCTTCTGAAATTTGTGGCCCCATGAAAGGAGCTGGCTCAGCGAAAGGCTGGTCTACACGAATCTTCTTGGTTGCTGCTACTAGGCTATCGAGCAGCTGATCACCCTTCTCGCCCACTGGAACATACAGACGACGCGCACAAGTACAACGTTGACCCGCACTGATAAAGGCTGATTGGATAATGGTGTATACCGTAGCATCGACATCACCAAAGTGCTCGCTGATTACCATAGGGTTGTTACCGCCCATTTCTAGTGCCAGCATCTTACCCGGTTGACCCGCAAACTGACGGTGCAGTATATGACCCGTGTTAGCACTACCCGTAAATAGCACACCATCTAGGCCTTTAGCATCTGCTAGAGCAATACCTGTCTCTTTAGCGCCTTGAACAAGGTTAATGACACCAGCAGGTAGGCCAGCTTCTTGCCAAAGCTTCATCGCGAACTCACCTGTCCACGGTGTCTGCTCCGATGGTTTAAATACAATCGTATTGCCCGATAGCAACGCAGGAACGATGTGACCATTAGGCAGGTGACCCGGGAAGTTGTAAGGTCCAAATACTGCCATTACACCTAGAGGGCGATGACGCAGAACGATCTGGTTACCTGCCGCTTCACGTGATGATTCACCAGTACGGTCGTGATATGCACGAATTGAGATAGCAATCTTACCCGCCATCGCACCCGCTTCAGTGCGAGTTTCCCAGATTGGTTTACCCGTTTCTTTAGCGATGATTTGTGCGATCTCTTCGCTGTTCTCTTTCACTTTTTCCGCAAACTTAAGCACAATCGCTTCACGCTCAGCAAAGCTAAGTTTCTTCCAAGTTAGGAACGCTTCGCGCGCCGCAGCTACCGCTGATTCAACTTGAGCTGGTGTCGCACTGTCGCCTTTCCACACTACTTGGTTGTCGTATGGGCTAACTGATGTCATCGCTTCGCCTTGACCGGCTACCCATTGCCCTGCAATCCACTGAGTCATACTTCTATCCTTCTTTGACTAACCATCGAGCTCTATTGAGCCAACATACGAACAAAATCGCCTTCTTGAACTTCCAACGCCTCGGCCACGTTCGGCGCAAGGATTACTTTACCGCTAGCTTGGTCATAAGCACCTTTAGCAGCGACCGCGCGGAAGTTTTCAAATGAGGTGTTACCAATCAGGTAATCTTGGGAGCTTGCATGCTCACTGATTTCAACCTGAGCACGAATTGAATGGCGCACCGATTCGATATTACGCAAATCACACTCAACCGTAGGGCCTGCATCGAAGATGTCGACGTAACCACGGTTAGTAAAGCCTTCACGCTCAAGCAGTTTCAATGCTGGGCGTGTTTTCTCGTGTACTTGACCAATCACATCTTGTGCTTCTTGACTCAACAGGTTGATGTAAATTGGTAGCTTAGGCATCAGATCAGCAATGAAGCCTTTCTTACCAATACCCGTTAGATAATCCGCCAATGTAAAGTCGATTGAGAAAAAGTGCTCTTGAAGCCACTGCCAGAATGGTGAGTTACCATCATCATCAGATACACCGCGCATTTCCGCAAAAATAGTCTCAGAGAAGCGCTCTGGGTGTTCAGCCATAAGTAGGAAACGACACTTAGACATCAAGCGGCCGTTTAATCCTTTACGGAAGTCAGGGCGTAAGAACAGCGTACAAATTTCGCTGCAACCTGTGTAGTTATTACCAAAAGTCAGTAGCTTAACAACGTTATTTACTTTAAGTCGTTGTGAAGAGTGCACCACTTTGCTGATGTGGTAAGAGTAAAAAGGCACATCCCAGCCAATCGAAGCTTCAATGCCTGTCGTGCCAGCAACTTCGCCCGTTTCAACGTCAAAACCGACCATTAGGTATCCTTCGTCACCCGGTTCAGTTACGTTTTCTTTAGCAAAGCTGTATTCAGAGTGTGTAATTCGATTGGTTAACAGTTCTTCGTTAACCGGAAGAGATGTGAATCCATGTCCTGACTCGACCGCACAAGTGTGTAGCGCATCGTAATCAGATAATTTAATTGGGCGTACAACAAGCATCATTATTCCCTCCAGATGCAAAACAGGCCCAAAACATTAAGCTTGGGCCTTGAGCTGTGCGTCATGAGATCGCTCTTGTGGCGATCATTTCTATGACGCCGCTTGAGGCTTATACTAGCGAAGCAATTGCTTTATCTAGTTTTGCTAAGCCCTCTTCAATTTCTTCTTTAGTGATTACAAGTGATGGTGTAAAACGAACAACGTTTGCACCCGCAACCAACACCATTAGACCTTCTTTACCCGCAGCAACTAATACGTCGCGCGCACGGCCTTGCCATTCGTCATTCAGGGCTGCACCTAGTAGCAGACCTTTACCACGAACTTCACTAAAGATTTGATATTTTTCATTAATTTTCTCTAGGCCATCACGGAATAGCGCTTCACGCACCTTCACGCCTTCTAGAGTTTCAGGTTGGCTAACAACATCAACAACCGCTTCTGCAACTGCACATGCTAGTGGGTTACCACCGTAAGTTGAGCCATGAGTACCCACTTTCAGGTGTGGTGCTAGCTCATTAGTTGTTAGCATCGCACCGATTGGGAAACCACCACCAAGTGATTTTGCAGTGCTCAAGATATCCGGAGTCACACCTAAGCCTTGGTAAGCGTAGAAGTTACCCGTACGGCCGTTACCAGTTTGTACTTCATCAAAAATCAGCAGTGCATTGTGCTTATCACACAGTTCACGCACAGTGTTCACAAACTCTGATGTTGGAGAAATGATGCCGCCTTCACCTTGCAGAGGCTCCATCATGATGGCACAAGTACGATCAGAGATATGTGCTTCTAGTGCTTCGATATCGTTGTATGGAAGGTGAGTAACGTCGCCCGGTTTAGGACCAAAGCCGTCAGAGTATGCCGCTTGACCGCCAACAGTAACCGTAAAGAATGTACGACCGTGGAAACCTTGCTTAAACGCAATGATCTCAGATTTTTCTGGACCATGAACGTCTGCAGCCCAACGACGAGCTAGCTTCAGTGCCGCTTCGTTCGCTTCTGCACCTGAGTTTGCGAAGAATACTTTCTCTGCAAAACATACGTCTGTTAGCTTTTTAGCTAGGCGCAGTGCTGGCTCATTAGTCATTACGTTACTTAGGTGCCACAGCTTATTCGCTTGTTCAGTCACCGCTTCAACCATCGCTGGGTGACAGTGACCCAAACAGCTCACCGCAATACCACCAGCGAAGTCGATATACTCACGACCCTGCTGATCCCAAACGCGTGCCCCTTCCCCTTTTACTGGGATCATTTCCATAGGGTTGTAACAAGGCACCATGACCTCATCAAATAGACTACGTTCCACTTTATTTTCCACTGTCATCACACATTCCTTCTCGATACTGCAAGCTTCGCAAAATAAGCGTAATGGTTCATATCCGAGACAAAGGTATTTTGTCTCGCCATCATCCTGCTGCAGCATTATATTTACATTTAATTAACCTTTTCAATAGTAGATTATTCTTTCGCCACGCTAAACAGCCAGGCGAACGTTACTACCTATGACTATTTATGCATCAAGGTATCTATTTTATGAAGCTTTTTTTACTTATACACGCTTTAGGAAAGAAGAAATGCAGGTAAAACAGGCTCTGAGAGGGGATCGAGAGGAAATAACGCGAATAACTTTGCATAGGCAGAAAAAGCATTATTCACATCTATAAATGTTATAAAAAGTGATCGGTGTCAGAAGGATTCAAACACTCAGCGTGCTAGAAAATTAGCAAGCAGTTGGTGCCCTTGCTCTGTTTTAATCGATTCAGGGTGAAATTGTACTGCGTCGATCGGCAAAGTCTTATGTTGATAGCCCATGATTTCGTCCATACTGCCATCTTCAAACTCAGTCCAAGACGTCAGTTCAAAACAGTCCGGCAGAGTACCGTTCTTCACGACCAAGGAGTGGTAGCGAGTGACTGTTAGCGGATTGTTCAGTCCTTGAAAAACGCTCTTACCAGTATGACGAATTGGCGAGGTTTTTCCATGCATTACCTGTCTGGCTCTCACCACTTCACCACCGAACACTTGAGCAATAGCTTGGTGACCAAGACACACACCTAAGATAGGCAGCTTACCCGCGAAGTATTCAATCGCTGCAAGCGAAATACCCGCATCATCAGGTGTACATGGCCCTGGAGAGATCACAAGGTGATTGGGATTGAGCGCTTCTATACCGGCGATATCAATCTCATCATTGCGCACAACCTTGACCTCTGCACCCAACTCACAAAAGTATTGGTACAGGTTGTAGGTAAAAGAGTCGTAGTTGTCGATGATAAGTAACATACGTAAATCGTAACCATATTGAAGAGAACAATAGGATGTGTATTGTGCAGTAAGAGATTAGAAAGGCAAGTCTTTCCACTTATTTACTATTTAAATGAGCCCCATAAAGAAGAGGCGCACTAGGCGCCTCATATCATTTTTCTTAGATTACTTACAATCTTTCTCGAAGATGGTATCAACCCAATGAGGGTTATCTACGAATGGGTTACGGTTGCCCTGAATCTTTTGAATTTTGCTGTTGCGGTTGAATTCAAAGTGATCAACTGGGTCTTGCTCATTCCATTCCAGAAGTACACAAACGTTACCTAAAGCAGTGCCGTTATTGGTTACGCTTGGCACAAGTTCAAGGTCTGGGTTAGATACATCGCTGGTATCTTTGCCTTCATAGCGTGTTGCCATGTAGAACATCATACGAGCAACATCACCCTTCACTTCATCACGAGGCTCAAACGAATCGCCATCTTTTAAGTTACCCGCTTCTGGAGACTCTGAAGTTGGCGAACCACCATTGTCAAATTCTAGGTTGCCGCGCTCAGAGTTAATAGACGCATCTGTTGGGCGAAGGTGGTGAATGTCGGTGTATGCCGCAGCACGGCTATCATTGAACTCACCATTCGATTTAGGGTAACTGTGCTCACGGTTCCAAGCATCACCATCGTTATTGCCGCTGCTGGTAAATGTTTTCAACTGTGAGCGGCCGGTATACATCAGAATAACGTTACTGCTGTTGTCTGGGTCTTCATCAGTCGTAGCAAGAGCATCCCACACATCACCATAAGAAAGCTGTGTAATCCCCGTCGAGATGATGTTGTTCAGAGCTTCTTTCAGCTCATCACCTGTTTTGTTCAATGCGCTGTCGTAGTAGCCATCAGGGTTGTGCACTTCACCCGGTGGAACTGGTGGCTCAACAATCGTTGTTTGACAAGTTACCTTAGGTAGCGTGCCGACAACATGTGGATCATGTGCTTGTTCATATGCCGCATTAACACTGAATGCACACGGGATAAGTAAAGTCAGTAGTGTCTTTTTCATACTTTTAATTAGGGGCGACGAAGCCCCTACTCCTTAATGCAATGAGGTTACTTGTTAAAACGACGACGTAGGAAGCCAAGTCCCAATAAGCTCAATAGACCGCCTAGGCCAAATGAACCACCATCGCTGCCAGAGTCACTCATTTGAGTAATAGACACTTGCTGCGTTTCAATCACTTTACCTTCAACAGCTGTTGTTACTGTGTAGTCACCAACCTCTAAGCCTGAGATAGACACTTCCGTCCAACCCAGCGCAATTTCGAACTGATCAAGAACGTCTTTCTGAACATTTGAAGAAGTTGCCACAAACGCTTGAGTTGCGTTGTTGAAGCTTACGGATACTTCATCACCCACTTTCAAGTAAGCAGAGTCTGAGTACTTAGTCAGATCAACAAAGTGGTTAAAGGTACCGCCACCAATCGGAGACTCAGGGCGAGGCTCATTGATTGGCTCATCGGGAAGCTCTACTGGCGTACCCGGTTGTACTGGCTGATCAGGATCCGGGAACACTGGATCAACTGGGTCAATTGGTTTACCCGCAAAGGCAATCGATAGTACTACTGGATCATGCCCTGCAGCGCGGAACGAGTCAGAGTAGGCTTGACCCAGTTCGTGCTTAGCATCCAGTGTTTGAGATTCACCGGCGTTAATATTCCAATGGGTTGCACCAACAACTTTCGACTTAAGACCTGCAGAAGTCAGAATATAGTCGAGGCTACCATTCTCATCTCCTTGAACGACGTTGTAGCTATTTGGATCTACAATTTCCATTACGTTCTCAAAACCGTAGCTATCAGCAACAACCACACCTTCTTCGTGTAGAGATTCATCACCGATGAAGGTTTTTTCAGCCGTCTTGATCTCGTAGTTTTCAGGTGCGCCTGAACGATCAGTCAGTACGGTGATTGCATCTTCGTTATTGAAGGCATTTAGGCTACCAAGGATGACTTTTTCGCCTTCCATTTCAGCCAGTTTCTGGCCTAGATAATCCGCCGCAGACACACGTAGATTCTCACAACCGCCTTGGCGATCGTCATCCGATGTATCTTCTAGACAAACTTGGTCTTTATCCGCAAAGTGGTTAACCGCAACCACAAGCTTATCTTCACGATCTTTAAACGAGAAGACAGGGACAACAGCTGCATGTTGAGTCGTAAACTCACCATTTTCAGCTTCTTGTTTCGGCATTGGAATTACTTGTAACGAATCTAAGCCTACTGTGCTAGGACGGAAAATAACAAAGTTCGCTGTCGCTAGCTCACCTACCGTTGTTAGTCCTTCACTGCTAGCAATGTTGTACTGCTTAGTCTCTGGAAGGTCAGCATTAAGCTGAGTCACTAGGTAAGAAATCGCAGAGCTGTCTCCAAAGCCGTTGTTTTCAACTTCCATCAAGCCAACGATGTCCGCATCAAGAGCGGTTAACGCCGCAACAAGCTTCGCTGTTTGGTGATCAAACTGAGTTGAATCTTGCGCACCTGGTGTTGCATCAAATGCCAAGAAGTCATTGCTCTCACCGCTACCTTGTAGGCTATTGAAGTACTCTTGAGCGTTAAACGTTGCGATACGAACGTCACCGTCATCGACTTTCGGCGCCAAATCACGGTTGTTACCACGTGCAATAAAGCTGTCGTTGTTCGCATCTTCTGTTACGTAGAAACGGTAGTCTGAGTATGAGTACCCAAGCACACCTTGAAGGTTACTTGCACGATCGCCTACGCGAATGAAATCTTCGGTCGAACCATTTTGATCAATATCGGTTTTAGCAAAATCTGGGTACCACGCTGGTGCGCCAACCGTATCTTTCTTAAATGACTCAACGACTAAGCGTGCATCATCATTACAGTCCGCTGCTTTTGCAGCTTCGTCAGTACCCGGGAAGTTCGCTTGGTTCGGGTGAACATTTGCTTTTCCTTGGCTAAGAACGAGGTTGTAACGCTTAGGTCCTTCGTCCAAGCTGTAGCTGCGTGAAACGCGCATATCAACGGTTGAAGTCAGGTTAACCAGCATGCCTTCATGACGTTCTAAGGTGAAATCGAACTCAGAGTCTGAAGCAATTTGCTCAAGGTTAACAGCCGATACAGAGCCAGTGCCGACCGCTTTAATGGCTGTTGCAGGGATTTGAGTCCAACCAAAGTTTTCTTGAACCGGACCAGTTACCTGAACCTTATCACCCACACTTAAGCCTGTTACATCACCAACAACAAAGATACCGTCAGAGGTTTTCGGATCGCTATCTGGCGTTTCATCTTGCATGTAGAAACCGACAGCAACATCACCATCAAGCGCTTCGCTCTGAATCGCGGTGATCACGCCTTCAACGGTAAAGGTTTCGTCAGAGATGAATTTACCATTGGCTGGATCTGTGTATGGAGAAGCCCAAGAGTCACCTTGAAGCTGACTGATCAGTGTATCCGGTGATGGATCTGGGTCCGGATCTGGATCAGGGTCTGGGTCAACTGAACCGTTCACTTTACCTAGGCCGTCAAATGTATCTTTGGCTAGTTCTGTCCAGTCTGATTCATTGTAAGTCGCTGACGGTGATGTGCCATTTCTTTGCAATGTAACATCTTTACCCCAACCACTCGCTGTCGGGACCGCGCCTACTACATCGACAAGTGTATCACCGTTGAAAAGACCGACTGCATCGCCACCATTATGATATAAGCCACCGGTAATAGAGCTTACGCCATCATCTAGAGTGATAGTTGCTGAGTCATGTAGAACAACCAGTACCGACTTCGCAGGTAATGTTTGTCCATCAAGGCTCACCATATCCAATGGTGTCTCGTCACCATCTTTATAACGAACTAATTTATAGTCTGTTAAATCAATATCTTCAGAGCCATTGTTATAGAGTTCAATTGCCTTATTGTTTGAGCTGCCTTCTACGTATTCAGTAATGACAACTTCACCGGCACCACCGCCGCCTAGCTCAACTTTGCCGATATCTTCCCAATTATCTTTTTCAAGAACTTCAAACTTTGCTGGGTCATAGCTTGTACTTGGCGTCATATCGATACGCTTTAGCGTGACATCTTTGTTGTAGTCCGTATCGTTAACGTATCCCAAGATATCGACAATATTTCCATCTTTTTGCAACGAAATAGAGTCATCGCCATTGAAGTAAGTAATCGTACCTGTCGCATCACCTTTCGCTAGCAAATCGTCAGTTGCTTGAGCGTGAGTAACCACATGTGTTTCACCTGATCCCAGTGTAACCTCTGACAGGTCGTATTCATTTGACCAGTTACCACTACCGTTAGACTCAATAAAAAGGCTATAGCCTGACAGCTGTACTGAAGATGAACCAACGTTTGCGACTTCAATCGCTTTGTTGTTACTTGAGCCTTCGACGACTTCTGAAATAACAATATTCGCATTTGCCATAGGCGCGATAACCGCACCAACAGCAATTGCTATTAAACTTTTTTTCATGTTTGAACCTCAAAGGTAAACAAATTTATATCCATATCAGCCAAGGTAACGCTGTGTTTCCTCGGCTTTACTCAAAAGAAAGGGTTAGTAAAAATTACTAACCCTTTTATCAATTACTGACGGCGGCGGCGTAGGAAACCAAGGCCAATCAGTGACAACAGAGCACCGAAGCCAAAGCTACCACCTGAACCATCGTATTCAGGTGTCACTGGCGACACATTGCTTGAATCTTGCTTGCTAATGTTGGTTGCCATTGTCATCGACTCAATAACTTGAGACGAAGATGCCCCAGCATTTTGTGCAGCGACACGGTCTCCCATCAGCTTCATCGAAATCGTGTAAGTACCCGTATCCAGACCAACCACGTCAAACATTACTGTTTGTGCGCCGTCTTGACTCAACGTCACTTTCGGCAAAGAGACATTTTGTGGTTGTGGAGAGATAGAGATTTCAGCAACATCACCAGATCTCGCATCAGCTGATACTGGGAATGCGATGTCAGCACGGCCACTCTTCACAGCAATGTTCACATTCGACTCACCCGCTTCACCGTACTTGTAGCCTAGCGATACCATTGCTGGATCGTGGTCAGAAGAACGGATTGGTGTTTCTCTGCCGAATGGGTTAGAAACCTCATCAGATGCTTTCTTATAGTTGCTGTAATCATTCAATGAAGATTCAGCTGCATTGATATGCCAGTCAGCAGCATCAACCAAACGATCTTTCAGTGAAGGTGTGATTAGAAGGTGGTCCAAAGAACCAATTTCGTTGTTGTATGAGTAACTCCAAGCTGTTTTGCCAGCAGGTGTTTTCAAATCAACTGCATTTAGGTAACCAAATGTTGTCGTGATCTTTTGGCCATTCTTTTCAAACACTTCATCGCCAACAAAGGTGTAGCTTGATGCGTAAATCTCTTTACCCGTTGGGTTATCGGTAAGAACAAGCATTGGGTCTTCGTAGGTGTATGAGTTCATGTCACCCAATACAACTTGGTCGCCACCAATTTTCGCCATTTCTGTACCTAGCTGGTATGCAGCTGATACACGGAAGTTTTCACAAGAACCTTGGTAGTCATCGTTGCGAACGTCATCGTTCACTGGATCAAAATCAGCCCAAGTCTCCCAGCCAACCCAGTCTTCATGACAAGTTGAACCTTTCGATTTCAAGTGGTTAATTGCAACAGTTAGACTCTTACCTGTATTAAGAACATTAAATGTCGCTGCAACGGTATTACGCTGGTAGTTGTCACCACTTTCACGAACAGCACCATCGCCGTCAATAATCGCACCACCTTCCGGGTACTCAACTAGCGGAGCATGCTGCTCAGGCATTTGAATAATACGACCTGATGTAAGAGAGACTTTCGATGGGCGGTAAATTACACCTGATGTAATTGCATCGGTACCAATCGTGTCGTTTTCATCTAGGATGGTGTCGCCATTGCTATCGAAGCCAACAAAAACGTAGCGATTGTGGATTGAGTCTTGGTCACCGCGCTTAGCGTAATCTTCTTCATTGTATTTTGCGTTAACAGAAGCAAGAAGCGTCTTGATTGCACCAAAGTCACCAAAACCGTTGTTCTCGATTTCCATCAAGCCAAGAATATCTGCGTCTAGACCATAAATAGCTTCAACGATTTTCGCTTTCTGTAGCTCGTACTCTTCTTCCGACTCTGCACCACGGTTGTCACCATGCTGGTTTGCACTGCCACCGTAAGGCGAGTTGAACAGGTTTAATACGTTTTGTGTTGCAACCTTAATCGTAAAGCCTGCATCGTAATCTTCATTAACGATGTCATACTCACCATTACTTGAAACTGGTCGTGGCGTATTTGGCGTAATATCCGCACTTGTCATCTGATAACCACCAGCAGCCGGATCTTTCACGACCAGACGGTATTCATCGTAGGTATAGGCGATAACACCTTCTACGTTCTTAATACCATCATTGATACGAATTGGGTTGTCGTAACTAAAGTCTGCGTAGTACGGGATTTTGCCGTTACTTGGTGCTTTTTCACTATCAAGGAATAGAGTCGCATCGCGGTTTTGTTCGATCTTAGCAATCGACTCGAAGCTGCCTGCTACGTACTCTTGGTTCGGGTGAAAGTTAGGCTCTTCATAAGCTAGAGCTAAGTTATTACGGAACTGACCTTTGTGGTAAAGCTCGAAGTCGAAGGCAAATGCACGAGTTACGCGCATATCTTGATTGCCTGTCTTAGTGTCGTCCATGTCTTCAACAAGCTTAACGAACATACCTTCGTGACGCTCAAGCGTATTCGCAAAAGAAGCACCGTCTTCCGGTAGGCGTTTTAGTTCAACTGGCCCTGGAGGAGTAACAGTATTGCCAGTTTCTACCCAGTTACCTGACATATTAAACTGTGTCTGACCGAAGTATTCGCGGACAGTACCAACTACAGTGATTTCTGTACCCACCGCTGGTTGAGTGCTTGAATATACAAACAGACCATCTGAAGTCAGTGGGTTACCATCGTGATCGTATAGGAAGAAGCCTTTAGAAAGACCGCTAGCTGCACTCGGCAGTACGTAGCCCACATAAGCAGTTAACTTGTATGATGCTTCTGTCTCATAGAACTTGTCTTCTTTTAAAGACGTACCGAATTCCGCTTCTACTAGTGGAGAAAACTTACCTGTGCCTTGTACTTCAGCAATAGTTACTTCAACCGGTGGCGGCGGAGGTGTTGGTGGCTCTTCTAGCGTTAGTTTTCCAAGATCATCGTAAACATCTGTACCTACGTTAGCCCAGTGTAGTTCTACATAAGAGCTGTCTGGAGTTGTCGCGTCTTTTGTACGGCGCAGAGTAACTTCTTTACCCCAAGTTGAACCGCTAACACCAATAATGTCGTGGATAGTATCTGGGTTGCTATCCGCACCAATCCAAACTGGATCATCACCATTAAAGTTCAGTGCGTCATGGCCAATGCCGCCGTAGCTGCCCGAGTAAACGATCGTCGCACCATTTGCTGCAACTGCGTTTTTCAGATCAGCAGTCGCATTGTCGCCAACCACTACGATGCTTTCTCCAGCAGCAATAGTGACATCTTTCAGTACTGGGGTTGCATCATCCGGCTTTAAAACTTTGTTTTTGTAGCTGCTGTAATACAGTGCATGGTCGGTAAAGGTAAATGGCGTAGTACCTGTGTTGGTGATCTCGATTGCACTGTTGATTGCGTAACTATCAACGCTCGATTCTACATACTCTGTAATCAGAATATTATTGATGTCAGCCAGTGCTGCGCCGCTAAGCACACTACTAATCGCACCAGCAAGTAGAGTCATTTTTTTATTCATTTCGATATCTCTCTGATTTAATTAGAAGTAAACGCGAGCGTAAGCGTAAGCGTCTTGAGCTGCTTCACCAGTGTTCCACTCAAGTGCAATCACACTAGAACGTGTTGGACGGTAGTTGACACCCAATGTGCCCCATACGCGCTCATCACCCCAGCTGTGCTTGTCGTTGCCACTTGCTGCTTGCTCATTGCGATTGTCAATCGCCCATTGCTCATATTCTTCGTAGTTGTATGAAGCAGTGAACTCCCAATTATCAGTAAACTGGTACTTCGCTGAAGCCAGGTAACCTTTGTTCTCTAGAGTTTGAAAATCATTGTTTACGTATGTTTTCTCACCAGTAACGGGATCAACTGAAACCAGTGTTCTTGACTGTGCAATATCTTCTTCTTCGAAGAACGCATTAACACCAAGGTGGAAAGTTTCCGTCACAGCAAGGCGCGCGCCCGCACCTAGTAGACGCTGCTCACCATACTTCGATTTACCATCAGAGCCACCGCGGCCTTCCGCACCAGCTACGACAGAGAAGCGATCGCCAAAGTAACCAATGTAACCATTCACGATTTCGCCAAGCTCAGAGCCAGAAGATGACTCAGCGCGGTTGGTGTACGAAGCGCCAACTTTGATTGCGCCAAAGTATTTACCTTCATACTTTGCGGTCATGTCTTGGTCGCCAGCTTCACCCGTTTCAACCGTGGTATCAAAAGTGAAGTCACCCCACTTGTCGTAATCATCAAATGCAGTATCGGTTAGACCTACCTCTACGTAGTGTTCTTGATTCTTGCTCTTGTACAGGTCGTATCCAATAAAGACCTTATCGATAGCCAGAACCATATCACCTGAACCGTATTCCCAGTTCTCACGCTCATAGTCCAGCTCTAAGCGATAGTGCATCTTGTCTTGTTTACCTTTCACACCCATGGTTGCGAATGAGTCATCAATGAAAGTTTGGTCTGCGTAAAACTCACCGTATTCGTAGTTAGCGCCAATATGACCACCAACGCCGACCTCACCATAGAGTTTTACGAAGTCACCATTCTCATCTTCATAAATAGTTACGGCATTTACAGCCGATGCCATAAACAAAGAAGAAATAGCTAGCGCCACTGCATTTCTTTTTAACATCACTTATTTCCTTAAATTCAACACTCGTAATGGAATATCGTTCCAAAGCCAATTAGCGCGCAGAAGTTCCAACCATTTATTTTATAAATATGGTTTCGATTGAAATTTACGCGTAAAAAAGCACAGATTCACAAGGGTGATTCTGAATGTAGCCAAGCTTACTTAGTTATATTAAACCTGTGTAATCTCTTACTTTTATGTAATTAGATAAAGCGATAAACACCATAAATGAGGTTTATTTCACATTTATGTCGCTGATATTACGGCGTTGATTATAAATTCAACAGAATGGGTGATGTGTGATAGAGCATTTCATCTAAATCTTCAAAATATTGCCCTACATCTCAGAAAGTTAATTAATTTGGTGTTAAGTGAATTATTAATAAGGCTTGATTTTATAGTTTAGAAAATTGGTATAATATAACAATTAAGGTGATTTTGATTACGCGCGCTTACAAATATATATATTAATTACTGGCGTTATATATTGAGATGGTGAATAAACCTCTTTATAAAATAAAATCAACAGAAACAAAAAGCCCCTGCAAGACGCAGGGGCTTTTGGCGATTAACTTAAGTAGTTCAGCTATGGGCGAGTTACAAAACCTACGGCTTCGTAAGCTTTCTTCAGGGTAACTGCTGCGCGTTCTGAAGCTTTTTCTGCGCCCGCTTTCATTACTGCGTCCATGTAGGCACGATCTTCACGAATGCGGCGGTATTCAGCTTGGATTGGCTCTAGCATCTCAACGATTGCTGCGCCAACGTCTTTCTTAAATGGACCGTACATCTCTACGCCTTGGTATTGCGCTTCAATCTCTTCAAACGTTTTACCCGTTGCTGCAGAGTACAGACCCATCAGGTTCGAGATACCCGCTTTGTTTTCCCAATCATGAGCAATGCGCGGTGGCATCTCAGCATCGGTTTGCGCTTTGTTGATCTTCTTGATGATCGACTTAGGCTCTTCCAGAAGTGTAATCACGTTCTTACGGTTGTCGTCAGACTTAGACATCTTCTTCGTTGCATCTTGTAGGCTCATTACACGTGCATTCACGGTTGGAATGTACGGTTCTGGCACTTCGAAGATTGGCTGTTCAGGAGAGTAGATGTTATTGAAGCGAGTCGCGATATCACGCGCTAACTCTAGGTGTTGCTTCTGGTCGCTGCCTACTGGTACTTGGTGAGCACCGTAAAGCAGAATATCTGCCGCCATCAGCACTGGGTAATCAAACAGACCTACGTTTACGTCGTTCGAGTGACGCGCAGACTTGTCTTTGAATTGAGTCATACGGCTCAGTTCGCCCATCTGCGTGTAACAGTTAAGAAGCCAACCAAGTTGAGCATGCTCTGGTACGTGTGACTGAACAAATAGCGTGCTCTTCTTTGGATCAACACCGACAGCAAGACAGATAGCTAGTGCGTCTAGAGTCGCTTCATGCAGAGCTTTAGGATCTTGACGAACCGTAACCGCGTGAAGGTCTACAACACAGTATTGGCAATCGTAGTCATCTTGCATCTGTTGCCATTGACGTAGAGCACCCAAGTAGTTACCGATACTTAGTTCACCTGATGGTTGAACACCACTCAATACGATGGGCTTGCTCATGGTTTTAATTCCTTTGCTTGTTCGCTAGTTTTGAACTCAAATCGTTTAACGTTGCGTCTTACAGACTAGCTTCTTAACTTAAATATAGAAAAGCCGCACAGCTCTTTCTGTACGGCTCATCCAGTGTACTCATTGACAAGTATTTTGCTAGTAGGTTAGCTAACTTTTGTCCGCATTATGCTGAAACGAGAACGACATCTAGTAATTGAGCAACGCTATCTGCCACGTAGTCAGGTTTTGATGCTGAAATAGGCTCACCATGGTTGTAACCGTAAGTCAGACCAAACGAGTAACAGCCCGCATTCTTCGCCGCTTTAATGTCATTGCTTGAATCACCGACCATCAGCATTTCGTCCGCTTTTACATTGTGCTTCTCTAGCAGCCAGTTCAAAGCGACTGGGTTGGGTTTCTTTTCTGGGAACGAATCACCACCTAGCACATCAACAAAGTACTTATCGATCCCGTGCTGCGCTAACACATCTGGCACAAACTTCGATGGCTTGTTAGTTACCAATGCCATAGTGAAGCCAGCTTTATGCAGCTCAGCCAGTGTCTCTTTTACTGATGGATACAAGTGGCTTAGCTTGTGGCCACCTTGCTCATAGAAGTCATCAAACATCACACGAGCTTTCTTTAGTAACTCAGGATCTAGCTGAGGGTCGACCGTGAGGCTACGACTCAGGGAACGTCCGATCAGAACATCTGCGCCGTTACCTACGTAATCACGCACTTCCTCTTCGCTTACCGCAGAAAATCCCATCGCCTGACACGCTTGGTCCGCTGCAACAGCAAGATCTGGCACGCTGTCCAACAAGGTTCCATCCAAATCAAAGGCAATCAGTTTTATTGAGCTTAATGACATCTTACTTTCCTATTTTTGTATTCGCCTTATGAGTTGAGCAATAAGACGTAAAAAAGGGGCCAATCAGCCCCTTTATCTAAATTCTTTAGTTTAGGTCAACAGACCCTAGTTCTACTTTTATGCGTTAACTTTTGCAAGCTCTGCACGCATCTCATCAATGACTTCTTTGTAATCTGGCTGGTTGAAAATTGCAGAACCCGCAACAAACATGTCTGCGCCCGCTTCTGCGATTTCGCGAATGTTATCCACTTTTACACCGCCATCAATCTCAAGACGGATATCGCGGCCTGATTCATCGATCATCTTACGAACAGCGCGCAACTTATCTAAAGTGTGAGGAATGAAAGATTGACCACCAAAGCCTGGGTTTACCGACATCAGTAGAATCAAGTCAACCTTGTCCATGATGTAATCTAGGCAAGAAAGCGGTGTCGCTGGGTTTAATACTACACCCGCTTTACAGCCGTGCTCTTTAATAAGCTGCAGTGTGCGGTCAATGTGTTCAGAGGCTTCAACGTGGAACGTGATCATCGATGCACCCGCTTTAGCGAAATCAGGCACGATGTTATCAACTGGCTTAACCATTAGGTGAACGTCGATCGGTGCTGTAATACCGTAATCACGAAGCGCTTTACAGATAGGTGCACCAAAAGTCAGGTTTGGTACGTAGTGGTTATCCATCACATCAAAGTGCACAACGTCAGCACCCGCTGCAAGTACGCGTTCTACGTCTTCACCAAGACGAGCAAAATCTGCAGACAAAATAGATGGAGCGATTAGAAAATCTTTCATACCAGACCTCTTAAGAGTGAGTAAAAATGCGAATATCACCGCCTTGGTGGCATCTCATACACAAATACAAGGCTCAAACCCAAGACTATCTGGTGCGCAATTCTACCTAACCGATGAAAGAGATCCTAGCAGTTCAAGGGAATTGTTTATCAAAGTGCCAAGTCAACGGATCTAGCAATGTAATTGGTTGATTGGCTCACTAAACCTTCTCTACTCTGCAGCTTGTTGGTTCTTCTCTGCACGGAACAGCGCCAGTAGCTCATCGACTTTATTGCGCCCAGCTCCGTTACGACTAATAGTACGTTTCACTTTCACAACGTTAAGGTCAGCACCGTGATACAAGCGGCGTGTCAAAGTGGTGTCGTGGTTAGAGATCAACACAGGAATGCCACGCTCTATTGCTGTTTTCTCAGCGATGTCAGCGAGTGCAGCTTGGTCATCTAGTGAAAAACCATTACCTGCGTAAGAGGTAAAATTAGCAGTAGTAGAAAGCGGTGCATAAGGAGGATCGCAATACACTACACAACCTTTACGAGCGCGGCTAAAGGTTTCGCTATAACCTTCGCAAACAAACGTCGCTTTCTTAGCTTTCTCAGCAAAGAACTCTAGCTCAGCTTCAGGGAAGTAAGGCTTCTTATAAGAACCGAACGGCACGTTAAAGCCACCTTTTTTGTTATAACGACATAAGCCATTAAAACCAAAGCGGTTCATGTATAAAAATGCCAACGAACGGTACATCACGTTATCTGTATCGTTGAACTGTGCACGGATATCTAAGTACGCTTCTTTACGGTTGTTTTCAGGGCAAAACCAGCGTTTGGCTTCCGTAATATAGGTCTCAGGATCGGTCTTGAGGAGATTGTATAGGTTGATCAGATCAGGATTGATGTCAGCCAATAAGTATTGGTCATAATCCGTGTTCAGAAACACTGAACCGGCACCAACAAATGGCTCCACCAATTTACGAGCAGGCGGCAAGTGGCGTTGGATATCTTCTACTAGGCCATATTTACCACCAGCCCATTTTAGAAAGGCACGCTGCTTTTTCATTTACTGCTCTATCTATCAACTCAAAAATAAGGCTGCGGAATGTAACATATTTTGAGGCGAAGCTCAGCGTTATTTCGCACGTTCTATCTCTCGATGTACTTGATTCATCGATTTTGCCCAAGGTTCCAGTGCTTGTAACTCTTTTGGTAGCGATTCTACCGCATCTCGAGCCACTTGAATGGTTGGGTAATCTTGGTAAGTGACAATGAACCACTCGATATCATTACGAACTGTCGGGTAGATACGAACGTCATCAGCAATGTCGTACTGCTCAATGAAAGATTGAACATCTTCAAGCTCTGTCATAGCGCCTAGCTGAAGAGTATAAGCTCGTGGCGACAAGGCTTTGAGTTCATCTCTGGCAAACGAGAAGGTGATGGTTTTCACTGGAGCTTGTGCTGCCTCTTGGGCTGCCAGTTCTGCTTGTTCACGAGCAGCACCTTCATCATTACTGGAGGCTTCAAGCGCCGCTTGTGATGGCGCCGTAACTTCAGTACTTGGAGAGCTGTTTGCCTCAATAACATCATCAATATTCTGGGTATCGACCGTCTCTGGTTTGCCTTCCAGAAGCGCATCAACAACATCAGAAGTAATAACCACACGTTGCTGAGTATCTTGCTCTGCCCCTACGCTTACTGTCTCTTCAACCACAACAGGTGGTAGAGAGGAGGTATCATCTTCTGCACCGACATAGCTATTACCACCATCAGATTCAGGCGCAGTCACGTCTTCCAAATTTTCGTCACTCTCACTTTCTTTGGTTTCAAAGGTAGGAATCGCGGTCTGCTCAATTGGGGCAATCAGAGATTCTGCTTTATCGTCGGGGGTTGGCTGACTAAGCATCCACCAGTAACCACCACCAATCACAACCAATAACAAGGCGACCAAAATTGCGATGTTGGTTGGTGAGCCAATAATTGAGCGAATAATAATCCTTTTTTCCACTTTTAACTCTCCTAGAGCCATTAACTCACCCGGCAGAGGCGCAGCTTTCCTAAATGCGCTTCGTACCCGATTTTCCATATCGTCTTCCACATAACGCACCACCAACGACTCAAAAAACTGCAGTGCCTCTTGCTCCGATAGAGGCTCAATTTCAAGGTCAATGGGCTTATGCTCTTGCCCGTAACTCAAGCGAGTTAAGAGAGAATCTAAATGTCCCGCTTCTGAAAACAGAACAACATTAATCGTCCATTGAGGGTTATTTTGCGCTTCGAGTACCAACAACCACAGCTCCGACACCAACACTTCCGATAATCGATGGGCATTATCAACCACGATCACCACATCGCACGAATCACCATCAAGGATTCGCGTTAGGCTATCGCTTAGGGAGTCATGTTGATTAAAAAGAGGATCGGAAACGATTTGGCTCAGAATGAGCGCACGGTGTTGTTGGTCGTCTTGATTGGGATGACAAAACAGTAGGCATTGATTTTTATCAGTCGCCCAAGCTTCAAGGTAGCGTTGCGCTAACCATGTTTTTCCTGAACCGGGCTTACCCGCTACAGTTACTAAGTTTGAACCAAAATTGGTGAGTAGTTGTAACCGCTCTAGCAGCTCAACCTGAGACTCTAACTCCAATACTCTTAATTCATGAGCCAAACTCATTAGGCTTCCCTACTGACAAATCAACCAAACATCGAGATTGTCACTCTGAGCCACAATAGCTCAGAGTAACGTTGCTTCTTGCTTAAAGCGTACGACAGAAATCAATCGCTTGTTTGATGATGTCCTGAGGTACATCGGCAACCACATCGGCTGTACCAATGCTGGTTGGTAGAACGAGGCGGAGCTGACCAGAGAGCACTTTTTTATCGCGCATCATGTGCTTCATGAAATCTTCAAAAGACATGCTTTCTGGCGTATGAATCGGCAACTTCGCACTCTTGAGTATAGAAATAATGCGCTCAAGTTGCTGCTCGGTAATCAAACCCTGCAGCTGTGCTGTTTTCGCAGCCATAACCGTGCCGGATGAAACCGCTTCACCGTGTAGCCAATTACCATAGCCTAGTTCTGCTTCAATCGCATGACCAAATGTATGACCTAGGTTCAATAACGCACGGATTCCTGACTCTTTCTCATCTTGCGCCACAACTTCAGCTTTAATCGCACAACAACGAGCAATCGCTGTAGTTAGTGCTTGCTCGTCAAGTTGATACAGCTTATCAAGATTCTCTTCAAGCCAGCTAAAGAAGGCTTCATCATAAATGATGCCGTACTTGATTACTTCAGCAATACCCGCTGCAAACTCGCGCTCAGGTAGAGTCGATAAACAGTTGGTATCAATGATCACTGACTTCGGTTGATAGAAAGCACCGATCATGTTTTTACCCATAGGGTGGTTAACCGCAGTTTTACCACCTACCGACGAGTCAACCTGTGAAAGCAGAGTTGTTGGAATCTGAACGAAATCAATACCGCGCTGGTAACAAGCCGCCGCAAAGCCAACAAGGTCACCAATCACACCGCCACCTAAAGCAATCACGACCACATCGCGGCTGTAATTTCCTTCAAGCATGTAGCTCATTACGGTGTTAAAGGTTTCAAGCGTCTTGTATTGCTCGCCATCAGGCAGCTCTAGCAGAGATGCTTGACAGCCAACATCACTTAAAAGCGATAAGATTTTATCCGCATACAAAGGCGCAACTGTGACATTACTGATCACAACGACTTTTTGTTTGCCAGATAAAAAAGAAAGGTACGCCGGGTCTTCAAATAACCCGGCGCCGATAGAGATTGGGTAGCTACGCTCAGCTAGATTGACCGTAATCCGTTCCATGGTTTGCTCTCCGAAAAAATTGAACTTAACGTTCTTCTAGCATTTTTACGATCTGGTTGGCTACCACTTTTGCACTTTGATCGTCAGTACGAACTGTGTAGTCCGCCACTTCTTCGTATAGTGCGTTGCGAGTCATTGCTAGATCTTCTAGCACATCACGCGGGTTATCCGTTTGAAGTAGAGGGCGCTTCTTATCGCGGTTTGTGCGCGCAAGTTGCTTTTCAATTGTTGTTTCAAGGTAAACAACAATACCTCGTGCAGATAGACGATTGCGATTTTCTTTGCTCATTACTGAACCACCGCCTGTCGCAAGAACAATACCTTGCTCTTCTGTCAGATCGTTGATTACAGATTCTTCGCGTTTACGGAAACCTTCTTCACCTTCTACATCAAATACCCAAGCGATGTCTGCGCCAGTGCGCTCTTCGATCACAGTATCAGAGTCTAGAAACTCCATGTGCAGTTGGGAAGCTAGGTGTCTACCAATTGTACTTTTGCCGGCGCCCATTGGGCCAACAAGAAAAATATTGCGTTTCTCAGCCATGTTTAGCAGTAATTTACAACGTTAATTCAATGACATCGCCACAAGGTAGGTCAGTAGTAATACTGAAATTAAAAGGCCCGTGGCACCGATTCCTCACAGATAATTCGTGATAAGACCCGAAATTATCAAGGTTAGGTGCCACTAATGCAACTTTATTTTTGATCTAATTGTCCGTTACTGAATCACAACTTTAGGTGTAACAAAGATCAACAGCTCACTTTTCCCTACATTTTCATAACTTCGGCGAAATAATGCGCCTAAAAGCGGTAAATCACCAAGAACTGGCACCTTATCAACGGTATTACTCACACTATGTTGAAAAATCCCTCCCAACACTACGGTTTCTCCGTTGTTGACCAAAACCTGTGTGCCAATTCTCTGAGTATCTATTGCCACCGCTTCGCCTGTACCGGTTTTCACTACTTGTCCGGGCCTATCTTGGGTCACGCTGAGATCCAGCACCAAGCGGTTATCTGGGGTTATCTGTGGCGTCACCTTAAGGCTCAATACTGCCTTCTTGAATGATACCGATGTCGCACCACTCGAAGACGATTCTAAGTAAGGGATTTCTGTTCCCTGCTCAATATAGGCAGGTTTCTTATTAGTGGTGATTAAACGAGGACTGGAGATGATCTCCGCTTTTGACTCTTGTTGAAGTGCCGATAATTCCAAATCAAGCAAGGTGTCTGAGCCCAGCTTGGCCACTTGAAAAGCAATGCTCGATGCATTCGGGGAGGTTGCGCCAAGGTTGACGTTGAGATAGTTATCGAGCGCGCTGGAATCATCACCGCTATCGCCACCATTATAGGGCTGGATTGTCGGATAATTACCTTCAATCGAGCCTCCGACTTTAAAGCTGCCATTGGTTGATGAAACGCCCCAACGCACACCAAGCTCATCTAGATTCCCTTCGGTGACGGTAACGATTCTCGCCTCAATCTGAACCTGTTTTACTGGAATATCGAGTGACTCGATAATTTCTCGGATCACCGAAATGTTCTCAGCGAGCTCTCGAATCAACAAAGAGTTAGTGCGTTCATCAATGGTAATGCTGCCTCTATCAGAGAGCATGCTAACGGTTCCATCACCACCAATCATATCGGCAATATCTGTGGCTTTGGCAAAGTTAATTTTAATGATCTCTGACTTCAACTCCCCTAGCTCTTGCTCTAGTCTTGATTTTTCAAGGGCTTGCTGTTCTCGTAGATCGAGTTCGGCTCTCGGAGCTACCAGTATCACATTACCATCAACTCGCTTATCGAGCCCTTTGACCTGAAGAATGATGTCCAGCACTTGCTGCCATGGCACACCATCAAGGCGCAGTGTGAGGTTGCCAGATACAGAATCAGACACCACCAAGTTAAAATCGTTATAGTCAGCGATAAGCTGCAATACGTTCCGCACAGGGATATCTTGGAAGTTAATCGAGATGAGCTTGCCCTCTCTGTCAAGAATACTCTTCTTAGGTTCATCCTCAGCTATTGTAGGGGCGCTGATCACCACCTCGATTTCACGCCCGTTAATCTGATACTCATAGTCGTAATCAGCATTGATGCTTGCGAATAAACGGGTACTCGGTGTTTCTCTAAATACCTCAATCTCTTCCACCAAGGTTGAAAAGTCCTTCACATCTAAAAGGTAGAGTTTGTCATCTGCGACTTGGGTATTAAGTAGCTCAATACTGAGTCCCTCTTGAGCTTTCTGCACGTCGACGACCGTACTACTTGTGGCCAACTGAATAACAATCACAGCTTCACGAGCTTGATTAACTCTAAAATCGATACTCTTTAGTTCATTGGGTTGCGTTTGTGCTTTGACCCCAACCGTGACGCAACATAGCAACACAACGAAAACAGCTTGGTGCATCCGGCTCAATAACCGACTTAATCCTTTAATCATATCTACATCTCTATCCACGGCATGTGGTTGGTTTATTTGAGAGCTAAGCGGACACTGCGTCGATGCCAACAACCTAGACCATCTGGAAGGGTTTCATTAATCAATACGTACTGACTGGTGACTTTGGTAATACGCCCACTGTTCAAGCCGATGAATTGGCCTTTCTGAACCTTGACGACGCTCCCTTTGGGAGTTTGAACAAGACCAGAGATTTGACTGCCGCTGCCCATGACTCCCTTGAGCCGCAACTGCTCTAGCGGATACTTTTCTAACTTGCCCGTGCGACTGCGTCGAGTTGGCTGCCAACAATCTTTTTTCGCTTTGGGCTGAGTCAGTACCAGCGCCTCTTTGGGCAGTTCAAATGGTGGACGATGCGTCCTTTGCTGATATTGCGCGGCAATGAACTCAGAAGTAGGACTTAGCTGCTCGACGTCTTTGCGTGCTCTTGCCTCGACCTGGACAACAAACTCCTCTAGAGAGTCTTGGTTTGCCTTACACCCGACGACGGTAGAAACAATCAACAGCACCAGCAGCGATCTAACGAGACTCATCTTTGACCTCTGCCTTGAATTGGTAGGTGTATGCACGAACACGGAAATGCAAAGTACTGCTCTCTTGGCTAACTCTTTGCCAAGTCACATCATCAAAACTGATAATGCGCGGTAGCTTGGCGATAGCGGCAGAAAAATCACCGATTTCATGGTAGTCACCCGTCAGCTCAATATTCAGTGGTAGTCGATACAGAAAGGCCTTGTTCTCTTTCGCCCCCCAGTCAATACGAGTAAAAGTGAGGTTGTTGTCTAAGCCGAGCTCATTCACCGAGGCCAACATACTCGCTAACTCTTTTTGAACTGGCAGCTGTTCAAGTAGGTAGTCGTAGCGACTGGTCAATTCATCAAGTTGGTTCTGTAACGCAGGCAAGGTGGCCACTTTATTGGCTTTGATCCTGAGGGTGGTCTTTAAGGTCTGTTCTTGCTGCTTCATCTGATCAAGTTCGTCATTGAGTGGCATCACATAGAACCAAGCGCCGAAACCTTGAATAACCAGCATCAACAAAACAATCACCAACATCTGTGGTAGCAGTGGCCACTCAGTGATTTCGTCAACATCGAGATCTTGAAAGTTAACCATGCGACGCCTCTTGAGCTTTGCTTCGTATTCGCGTCTGTTTTATAGAGGGCGAGACAAAGCCAAATGAGACCTTAAAGGTTTGAAATTCTTTATTAAAGCGCTTGCGATTGTGCACAATTGAGTGCATTTCAACATTGCTGAGGGAGGCGGAACGTTCTAGGTTATCGAGCATAGTGGCGAGCCGTGCTGTGCTGTCACTGATACCCGACATCTCTATCTCTTGCCCATTCATCTTAATCTTATCGACGTAAACTCCTTCCGGAATAAGTTCGGGCATCAGGTTCATAAAGTGGGTGGTTTTGTTGCGACCAGACTGAAGTGATTCAACGACATCTAGGCGAGTTAAAATGGCTTTGTGCTCACGCTCCGCCACTTTCAAAGAACGAATCTGTTTATCTAGCTGGTCGATATATTGCTCAAGATAGATAAGACGTGCTTGCTGACGAGCTTTCTCTTGTTGGAAGTAATGCCCGATGGCCCACTGCCCCATAACCGCAACTAAGGTTCCTAAGATCACCAATTGAATGAAGCGTTTCTTGTGCTGTGCTCTTAGCTCATCACGCCAAGGAAGAAGGTTAATTTGATGCAACATGCTTCACTCCTTGCCACTTCACACCACTCACTGCAATGCCAGCCGCAATACCAAAGGCATGACGGTCCATGCTCTTGTAGCGTTTGTTAGAGGCTTTATTCTCAAAGAGCGCTAAGGGATTAAGCGTTTCACACGCGAGCTGAAAATGGCGTTCCAACTGCTCTGCAAGCATCGGGGTTTCCGCTCCCTCTCCCATCAGCCAGATTCCTTTCAGTGCTTGAAGAGAGTTGGCCGATGCGTAGAGCTGAAACTGGCGTTTGAGCTTTTCGATCAAGTTCACGGTAAAGGCTTGAGTCTGCTCTGCAGAGGTAAAGGGAGTCATGTGCTCCCCAATGTGGCCTGCCTGATAAAGCGCTTGAGTACCAAAGGCTATATCTTTGAAAAATGGAATCCCGCTTTGCGGAATGAGACCAAGTGAGGTTTGATTGACCCCAATATCGATCATTATCCAGCTCTGCTTCTCTGGATAAAGCCGGGTTGCCAACTGCCAGATGTGAAGTAGTCCATGAGCTTGGGTATCTACCATAATCGGACGAAAACCAGCTTTAGTCAGCGCTTGGGAGCGACTCTCCACCACTTCTTTGCGCGTTGCATAAACCTGATAACTGGTGGTTGAGCCATTTCCAAATCGCTTATCGTCCAGTTTAATGAAATCTAGGCTCAGCTCCTCAATCGGAAAAGGTGATTGGTGGGCAAAAGTTTGATAAATAGAAAACTCTTTTTCTCGGTCTTCTAGGTCACTTTCTATCTGCAATACTTTGCTAATCACGGTATTATCTGGGACTGAAATAGCAGCGTGACGGCAGCCAAAGGGTAAGCCTTTCCTAAGTTCTTTGAGTTTCTTTACAGTTTTCTGATACTCCAAGGTGTGGTTATCTGTGAAAATGTCGTCCGTAATAGGCAGTTCTTTGTATCCCACTACGGCATATAACTCTCCAACGGGCTTTAATACCACAGCTTTGATGCTGTGATTGTTTATATCTATACCTGTAACTAATGACGAACCCATACCAGCTCCTGACATGCCAAGCATTTCGTTGCTTATATAGGGGTTGTGATTATTGGTTAAATAAGCGTTAATAAACGAAAGCTAAGTTTTTAGTCTAGAGTACAAGGGTTTGCTGCTTATCAGCCTTAACTAATCAGGGATTATCCGGTGAAGTTCATAAAGCGATTATTCATATTTACATTGGTTTGCATGATTCTTGGAGTCAGTACAATTTTTGGTTTTTACTATTACGTAAAACCAGAATTGCCAGATGTCGCGACGCTACGCGATGTTGAGCTTCAAACGCCAATGCAGGTCTTCAGTCAAGACGGCAAATTGATCTCTCAATTTGGTGAAAAGCGACGCAACCCTGTCAGCTACGACGAAATCCCTCGTCATCTAGTTGAAGCACTCATCGCTACCGAAGATAGCCGCTTCTACGACCACCCAGGTATCGACCCGATTGGCATTACTCGTGCTGCGATTGTTGTTGCTATGTCAGGCTCAGCAAAGCAAGGGGCTAGTACCATTACCCAACAGCTTGCGCGTAACTTCTTCTTATCGAATGAGAAAAAGATCATGCGTAAGATTAAAGAGATCTTCATTGCGATCCACATTGAGCAGCTACTCAGCAAAGAAGAAATCATGGAACTGTACGTGAACAAGATCTTCTTGGGTCACCGCTCTTATGGCTTCGGTGCTGCTGCACGCGTTTATTTTGGTAAAGATCTTCCGGATCTAACCCTAAGTGAAATCGCAACGCTGGCTGGTATGCCAAAAGCACCATCGACGATGAACCCTATCTACTCACTAGAGCGTGCGACCAATCGCCGTAATGTAGTTTTAGGCCGAATGCTGGATGAGAAGTACATTACTCAGGAAGAGTATGATGAAGCGCGTGCTGAAGAGTTAGTATCAAAATACCACGGTGCAGAGATCGAATTGAGCGCACCTTATGTCGCAGAAGTCGCTCGTGCTTGGATGGTAGAGCGCTACGGTGAAGACGCTTATACATCGGGTATGAAGGTCTACACGACAGTTGATTCAACTCTACAAGATGCAGCAAACCGCGCCGCTATTACGAACCTTCTTAACTACGATGAGCGACACGGCTATCGTGGTGCAGAAAAAGTACTGTGGCAAACCGAACAAGCGGCTTGGGAACAAGAACAAATTGTTAAACACCTAAGATCACAACCAACCTATGGTGATCTAACGCCTGCAGTCGTAACCAAAGTAGATGCTCAAAGCGCTCACGTTTGGGTTAAAAACCAAGGCGAAGGCGTGATTGAGTGGCAAGGCATGAACTGGGCTCGTAAGTTCCTAACTGACGACCGCCAAGGCCCTGCCCCATCAAACGCAAAAGAGATCTTAGCTGTTGGTGAGCAGATCTGGGTACGCAGCGAAGCGATCTCAGGTAAAGAAGCGACAGCCGAAGAGAGTGAAGAAGCCACTGAAATCGCTAAAGCGGCACCAACTAACTGGCGTCTAAGCCAAGTGCCAAACGCAAACACCGCGTTTGTTGCGATGAACCCAGACAATGGTGCTGTGCTATCTATGGTGGGTGGCTTTAACTTTGTTCACAACAAGTTTAACCGCGCGACTCAATCAATCCGTCAAGTGGGCTCAGGTATCAAACCTTTCATCTACTCAGCGGCTATCGACAAAGGCTTAACACTGGCATCACTGATTAACGACGCGCCAATTAACCAATGGGACAAGAGCCAAGGTACTGCATGGCGTCCAAAGAACTCTCCACCAACGTATGTAGGTCCAACTCGTCTTCGTATTGGTTTAGCGCAATCGAAAAACGTAATGGCGGTACGTGTACTGCGCGAAGTGGGCTTAGATGATACTCGTAACTATCTGACTCGCTTTGGTTTTGATATTGATGAAGTACCTCGTTCTGAAACCATCGCACTCGGTGCTGGTAGCTTAACGCCAATGAAAGTTGCACAGGGTTACTCGGTATTTGCTAATGGCGGTTACTATGTTGAACCTTTCTACATCAGCCGCGTTGAAAGCCCATTTGGTGAGGTAGAGTTTGAAGCATCACCAAAAGTGGTTTGTCACCAAGATTGCGAAACGACTCTAGAAACGGATCCAATTGCTGACGAGTTCGCAGAGCAAGACGTGGATGCAGAAACCCAATATGCACCGCAAGTTATCTCTGAACAGAATGCATTCCTAGTTCGTGAGATGCTGTACAGCAACATCTGGGGTGGTGGTAACTGGCGTGAAGGTACGGGTTGGAACGGTACAGGCTGGCGTGCACAACCACTAAAACGTCGAGACATCGGTGGAAAAACCGGTACTACCAACGACTCAAAAGACACATGGTACAGTGGTTACGGCCCTGGCATTGTCGCGACAGTATGGGTTGGTTTTGATAACCATAACCGTAACTTAGGTCGCACTAAGAACAACAGCAATCTAGGTAAGAACCAAATCACAGGTGCAGAAGCAGGCGCTAAAACCGCTCAACCAGCTTGGGTCGACTTTATGGGCTTAGCTCTGAAAGATGTGCCAGCACAGCGCAAAGATATCCCAGAAGATATTGTGCGTGTGCGTATCGATAGAGATACTGGTCTCCTGACCAACAAGTCAGATGGTTCTTCGATGTTTGAGTACTTCGTAAAAGGCACTGAGCCTACTGAGTACATCAGCGAGCGCTTTGGTGATGATATCTACTCATCATCGGGTGAAGCGGAAGAAGAACTGTTCTAATCCAACACTAAGCACCAATTAAAGAGGGCTGATACCTAATAAGTATCAGCCCTCTTTTTATCTATAGCTTTAAGCTCTCAGATGTTATTTTTCAAGTTGTGTGCGAATCGCTTCTGCAAGCTGTTCGAATCGACCACGCAGTGGTGAACCCGGTCGGTATGCCACAACAATACGGCGAGAAGGCGTTGGATTAACCGCAGGTACGTAACATACTCCATCCTTTTTCTTCTCAGCTGGCAGAGAAAGCTCTGGCAGTAGTGTAATACCCGCCCCCGCTGCAACCATGTTACGCAGGGTCTCTAGGCTGGTCGCTTTAAAGCGCTCATCGTCTCTTGCTCCTGCCGCGAAACAGAAACCCAATGCTTGGTCGCGCAGACAGTGGCCATCACCCAGTGCGAGTACGGTTTTACCATTAAGCTGGAGCATATCGACGCTATCTTGTTCCGCCCATTCATGGTCACATGGAACCGCAACACTTAATGGCTCATCGTAAACATCGATCTCTTTAAAAATAGCTGTCTCATCTACCGCAGCTAACACCAGACAATCGAGCTTGCCATCCTCTAGCTGACTCACGAGTTGGTGTGTTTGTGCTTCGTGAAGAAACAGCTCAAGTTCTGGGAACTGCTCTTTTAGGTGAGGAACAATCTTAGGCAATATGTATGGACCCACTGTCGGAATGAAGCCGATATGCATAGGCCCTGTCATCGCATCGCCATGACCACTCGCCATATCTTTAAAGGTCTTCACCTCATTCAAGATACGCTTCGCCTGCTCCACCAGCTGCAAACCAGACTCAGTAAAAATCACCTTCCTTGGGCTGCGTTCAGTCAGTTGTAATCCAATCTCCTCTTCAAGCTTACGGATCTGACCGCTTAAAGTAGGCTGACTAACAAAGCACGCCTCTGCGGCTTTTCGAAAATGTTTATGCTCGGCTAAAGCCACCAAGTATTCAAAGTCACGAATGTTCATGATTGGTCTCTTACCTAAGGTGTAAAAAATGCACTTCCTGTAAAAGAAAGCTCTTAATAGAAAATACCTATCAAAACCATAACATCAAACGATTAGAGCTATCAAAGGATTTATCTAATAATGGGCTCAACAAAACGAAACAGAGCGCAGAAAAACGCTAAGCTCTATACGAACCAAATTAAAAGTAATCTCTAAGGAAACCATTATGTTTGCATCTAAAGAAGGTCAATCAATTCCTCAAGTAACATTCCCTACTCGCCAAGGTGATGCTTGGGTAAACGTTACAACAGAAGAGCTATTCAAAGACAAGACGGTTATCGTATTTAGCTTACCGGGTGCGTTCACACCAACTTGTTCTTCAAGCCACCTACCGCGTTACAACGAGCTTTACTCGGTATTTAAAGAAAATGGTGTTGATGACATTCTGTGTGTATCAGTGAATGACACTTTCGTAATGAACGCTTGGAAAGCAGACCAAGAAGCTGAAAACATCACCTTCATTCCAGACGGTAACGGTGACTTCACAGACGGCATGGGCATGCTAGTTGAGAAGAACGATATTGGCTTTGGCAAACGTTCATGGCGCTACAGCATGCTGGTTAAAAACGGCGTGGTAGAGAAAATGTTCATCGAAGAAGACGTACCAGGCGACCCGTTCAAGGTTTCTGATGCTGACACTATGCTTAACTACATTGCACCTGAGCACAAAGAGCAAGAATCAATCACTGTATTCACTAAACCAGGTTGCCCATTCTGTATGAAAGCAAAACAGAACCTTATCGACAAAGGCCTAAACTACGAAGAAGTGGTACTAGGTAAAGATGCAACAACAGTAAGTCTACGTGCTATCTCTGGTCGCTCTACGGTTCCTCAAGTCTTCATCGGTGGTAAACACATCGGTGGTAGCGAAGAGCTAGAAGCTTTCCTAGGCTAATCACTGCTAAACGGCCAACCCGCTCACTTGTGGGTTGGCTAACCCTATCGGGTTGAATCAAGCTTGTGGCTCGCATTATCCACAGTCACAAGCTAAACCTAATAAAACAAACCACAAAACGTCACCATCCTGACTCTTAATACATCATCGGAGTTGGAGGGATTCGTTTACGTTTAATTTAATCATTGCGGGAAATTATTATGAAACAAGTCAATGTAGATGTCGCAGTTATCGGGGGCGGTACAGCTGGTCTAGGTTCGTACCGTGCTGCAAAAGCACACACTGACAGTGTAGTGATGATTGAGGGTGGCCCATACGGCACCACTTGTGCTCGAGTTGGGTGTATGCCTTCTAAGTTGCTGATTGCAGCAGCGGAAAGTGTTCACCAAATCGAAAAAGCACCGGCATTTGGTGTGCATCCGCAAGGTGAAATTGTCATCAATGGCCGCGAAGTGATGGACCGAGTGAAACGCGAACGTGACCGTTTTGTTGGTTTTGTTTTAGAAGGCGTGGATGAAATCCCAGAGCAAGACAAAATCGTTGGCTATGCCAAGTTCCTAAACGACAACACGCTTCAAGTGGATGAGCATACGATCGTGAATGCGAAACGCATTGTGATAGCAACTGGCTCTCGCCCTGCATACCCTGCCGTTTGGAATGAACTAGGCGACCGCCTAATCATTAACGACGACGTATTCAGCTGGGATGATTTACCAGAGTCCGTTGCCGTATTTGGCCCTGGTGTTATTGGCCTAGAGCTTGGTCAGTCGCTACATCGATTAGGTGTTAAGACCAAACTGTTTGGTTTGGGTGGTCAAGTTGGTCCAGTAACTGACCCAGAGATCATGGCTTACGCCGATAAGGCCTTCAACGAAGAGTTTTACCTAGATGCTGACGTAAAAATCGAAAGCATGAAGCGTATTACCACTGAATCCGGTGAGCCACGTGTCGAAATCCAATTCATCAATCAACAAGGTGAACTAGAAACCAACATCGTTGAGTACGTGCTAGCAGCAACAGGTCGTCGTCCTAATACTGATAAACTTGGTCTAGAGAACACCTCTCTTGAGCTTGATGAACGTGGTGTGCCAGTTGCAGACCATTACACGCTTCAAACATCGCTACCATCAATATTTATTGCGGGTGATGCAAGTAACCAACTACCTCTGCTACATGAAGCAGCAGACCAAGCACGCATCGCCGGTGACAATGCAGGTCGTTTCCCAGAGATTCGAGCAGGGCTACGCCGCTCTAAAATCTCAGCTGTATTCTCTGACCCGCAAATCGCGATGGTTGGCGAAACCTACAAAGAGATCACCACGCGTTTAGGCACATGTGGCTGTTTCGCAACCGGTGAAGTCTCTTTCGAGAACCAAGGCCGATCACGAGTGATGCTACGCAACAAAGGTATTCTGCACGTCTACGGCGAGCAAGGTACAGGTAGGTTCCTTGGTGCTGAGATGATGGGACCAAACGCAGAACACTTGGCGCACTTGTTAGCATGGGCACACCAGAACAAGATGACAGTTTCAGAAATGCTGGACATGCCGTTCTACCACCCAGTGATTGAAGAAGGCGTTCGAACTGCACTGCGTGATCTGAATGCGAAACTGCACTTAGGCCCAGAGATGGTGAAACACTGTCTAGACTGTGGTCCAGGTTGTTAATTGCTGTTAATTAAAACAGATAGAAAACACTAGATACTAAAAAGGAAAGCCAATGGCTTTCCTTTTTGTTTTTGGCAGCGAGCAAATAACAGATTCCCGACTGCGCTCCTTCGTCACTATCGGGAATGACGTGATTTAATTAAGCAACTAAACCAAGGCTTAAGCCGTCATTCCAGAACCGAGGGACGAGGTATCTGGAATCTCTCGTCACACATAAACAGAGATTCCCGACCACGTTCCTTCGTCACTATCGGGAATGACGTTGCTTTTATTACATAGCAAACCCGAAGACCTATAAGAACAGCGCATCAGCTCATCAAGCTTTAACCCGTCATTCCAGAATCGAGGAACGAGATGTCTGGGATCTCTTGCGTTGCTCGAAAGATTAACAGCAGCTGCTGTTCTTCTCTGCAGCAATCACAGAGATCTCAACCAATAGCGCTTCACGAGCCATATCAGCCGTTACACAAGCGCGAGCTGGTGCGTGACCTTCTGGAACCCATGCGTCCCATACTGCGTTCATCTCTTGGAAGTCGTCCATTGTTTTTAGGTAGATCGTTGCTGACAGCATGTGCTCTTTGTCACTGCCCGCTTGCTCAAGCAGAGTCTCAACCTTGTCTAACATAGTTTGAGTTTGCTCTTTAATACCTTGAGTTGCGTCTGCACACACTTGACCACATAGGTAAATCGTACCGTTGTGCTTTACGATACGGCTCATACGTTGTTTGGTTTCTTGACGTTCAATCATCACTTTCTCTCTCGGTGTCACCGTGATTAACCATAGGGTGACGTGTTATTATCAAAGACCATTAGGATAACGCGAATTCAACCCAAGATGACATGTAAGCATTGCAATAAAAGCGAAAAAATCCGCGATAAGCTCGGACGATGTCAGCGCTGCATGAATCAGCTCATGGTGTTGTCGATTTTAAGTTGGGGAACTTGGTGGCTATTTTTCTCAGACCAACCCAAGAGCATTAATGCTATCGCTCTTTTGATGGCCGCCAGCGCCTTTAGTGGCTTGCTTATGATCCATTGGATCATGAAGTGGTTGATCCTACCAAGAAGAAGCAAGCGAAAAAGATCGTCGACAAGATAAACAAGGCCGATACTAGGCTCAATAATTAGAAAATAGCTCGGAGCAAATCGCAGGCATAAAAAAAGCCCTGAAGCCAATCGGTTTCAGGGCTTTCTTAGAAAATTCTAAGAAAAAGCAGTGGTACTTTAATAGACCGTGCTTCCCTTAATTTGTTCCCAGAAAAACGATCTTTTTTTATCTTTTTTCTAAGAACTTTAAAATCAACACGTTATGCAACGTTTGTCTTAGCAATCACTTGTTCGACTAGATTTACTTCCAGTGCAACTTCATCACAAGCATGCTGACGAGGACACTGGTCACAATCTTTAAGTACTTTCTCAGGCAGTAACGACTTCGATGTTGGCAAGAAGTCATGCTTCATAAAGAACTCTGGAGTACGTGTCAGAACAAAGACTTTCTTGATTGCCATTTGGCGCGCTTTCTCTACAAGATGTTGAACAATCGCTGAACCTTGTCCCTGACCTTGCCAACCCGCTTCGACACCCAGAGAGCGAATCTCCGCTAGACCAGAGTCATAAACATAAAGCGATGCGCAACCTGTCACTTCACCATGATGCTCAGCTACCGCAAATGAGCCAATATCGCGCACGAGTTCATTGCGTGAGCGTGGCAGGTTCTCGCCCATATTCGCCCAGTAAGCAACCATGCCTTCCAGCGCTTCAACATCAGTCAAGCGCGCAGGACGCACCTTAACAATAGAGGTATCACGCTGCGCGAGACGCTTCTCGGCTTGGTCGACAGCAAAAGCCACCTGTTTTGGTGATACGCCACCCAGAGCACTACGCTTCTCAAGACACGATTCAATCGTCAGGATGTCATACACATCCTCTTCAATCACCTCAGAGAATTCTTTCATCTCTGCGATAGACAGCTCTTCCAGAGCGCAGCCTTTGGCAATCGCTGCGACAACAGTTACACCAACAATATGGTGCGCTTCACGGAAAGGAATACCCTTCGCTACAAGATAATCAGCCAGCTCAGTTGAGTTTGCGTAACCTTGCTTCGCTGCTTCTAGTGTACGCTCACCGTTGACTTTGATGCCGTCGAAACAAAGCGCCGCCATCTCCATACAGTCGTTCCAAGTATCTAGAGCATCAAATAGACCCTCTTTGTCTTCCTGCATGTCTTTGTTGTAAGCCAAAGGTAGAGCTTTAACTGTCATCATCATGCCAGCAAGTGAACCGTATACACGGCCGGTTTTACCACGGATAAGCTCAAGCGCATCTGGGTTTTTCTTCTGTGGCATCAGAGATGAACCAGATGTCACTGTATCAGCTAACTCGATGAAGTTTGATTCACCAGAGTTGTAGAAAATCATATCTTCAGCAAGACGCGACAGATGAAGCATAGAGATAGAAGCAATCGACATCAGCTCCATCACATGGTCACGGTCAGACACTGAATCTAGAGAGTTACGTGTTGCACGACGGAAACCTAAGTTATGCGCCAGCGCTTCACGGTCCATTGGGTATGCAGTACCCGCAAGCGCACCAGAACCCAGAGGACAAGTATCAAGACGCTTAATTGCATCATTCAAGCGCGAGTAATCACGTTCGAACATCTCAACGTATGCCAGACACCAGTGAGCGAAGGTGACAGGCTGTGCACGTTGAAGATGGGTATATCCCGGTAGCACGGTTCCTTGATGCTGCGCAGCCACATTCACCATTTGGCTTTGAAGGCGATCAAGCGCAATCAACAGTTGTTGACCTTGCTGACGACACCAAAGTTTCAGGTCGGTCGCCACTTGGTCGTTACGAGAACGGCCAGTGTGTAGCTTCTTACCAAGGTCACCAACCTTACCGATCAGCTGTTGTTCAACCCAGCTGTGAATATCTTCTGCGTCTGAACGTAGGATTTGCTCAGGATCTTCCATCACCTCTAACTTCAGCTCATTCAACGCAAGCTCAAGCTTTTGCTGCTCTTCTGCAGTTAGAACGTTGACTGATAGTAGAGCTTTTGACCAGGCAATAGAGCCCACAATGTCTTGCTCAGCCAAGCGGTAGTCAAAACGAAGTGAATCGTTAAAATCTTTAAACCGTGTATCTGCTGCTTGGGTAAATCTCCCGCCCCATAATGCCATTGCGTATCTCCTAATTGCCCAGTGCTCACTGTGTTTTGCAAATAATAAGTCTGATAGAAATTCAGTCTTTTTCTAATGGTTTAAACTTACGGCAAATCAGATTAAAAATAAAGTATAAATTCATTATTTTTACATATTTATTCACCGGTAGCTGATAAAAACGATTTTTCATCACCATACTGATGCGACTAATAGCCATAATGGGCCGATTATATGCCATCCAAACTTAAAAACCGATGCTCAATCACCCAACAAAAAGCCCACTCGCTAAACCAATAGCGAGTGGGCTTTGAACAATTTCTAGTATCTTAAGTAACTATATTTGTTACTTTTGGCTGTTTAGAGCACGGATACGGCTTGATAGAGAGTAAAGGCGGATGAAGCCTTCTGCATGACTTTGGTCGTAAACTTCATCTTCACCAAAGGTTGCGAACTCTTCTGAGTATAGGCTGTTGTCAGAACGCTTCTGAGTCACCGTTGCGTGGCCTTTGTATAGCTTAACAACCACTTCACCATTCACGTCTTGTGCTAGCTCTTCTGTTGCCGCTAGGATTGACTTACATAGCGGAGTGAACCAACGACCATCGTATACAAGGTGAGAAGCCTTAACACCTAGCTCTTCACGGAATTCGAATGCTGCTTTGTCTAGCACAAGTTGCTCAACCGCACGCAGCGCTTCCATGATGATCGTGCCCCCTGGAGTTTCGTAACAACCACGAGACTTCATACCTACAAGACGGTTTTCTACGATATCGATACGACCAACACCGTGCTTCGCGCCTTTTTCATTTAGGTAAACCAGTGCGTTGTATGGCGTCATTGCTTCGCCGTCTACTGCAACCACTTCACCCTTTTCAACTTTCAGCGTTACTGTTTCAGATTCGTTTGGTGCTTGCTCTGGATCTACTGTCCACGCCCAGCAATCTTCGTTTGGTGCATTCCATGTATCTTCTAGTACGCCACCCTCTGTAGAGATGTGCCACGCGTTCGCGTCACGCGAGTAGATCTTAGTTAGAGAAGCAGTACAAGGGATGTTACGCTCTGCTAGGTAGTCTAGACACTCTTCACGGCTCACAAGATCCCACTCACGCCATGGTGCAATTACGTGTAGATCTGGTGCTAGTGCAGCAAATGCGCCTTCGAAACGAACTTGGTCGTTACCTTTACCCGTACAGCCGTGACATAGTGCGTCTGCACCCACTTTACGTGCAACTTCAACCTGCGCTTTAGCAATAATTGGACGAGCCATCGAAGTACCTAGAAGGTATTTACCTTCGTAGTAAGCACCGGTTTTTAGCGTTGGGAAGATGTAGTCTGCAACCATCTCTTCTTTTAGGTCTGCGATGTAACACTCAGACGCACCAGACGCTTTTGCTTTCTCTTCAATGCCTTCTAGCTCTTCTGCGCCTTGACCAACATCGGCCACGAACGCCACAACCTCACAGTCGTAGTTCTCTTTTAACCACGGAATGATTACCGAAGTATCTAGACCGCCAGAATAGGCTACAACAACTTTATTAACTTTAACCTTGCTCATTTGAGTTTCTCCTAAATTCCCGGGCCTGCACTTTGGCGGTCAGCTCCTCGGGGTTTATCCATTCGACTTAATTAATTCTTTAACTTCACTTTCTGAGTTCAGAAGCTACTGAGATAAAAACATGTTACTGAGGTAAAAACTGAGTACCGATGCTTTCACCTGAAAATAGTTGTGCTAGCTTGTCTGGGTAGCGCCAGGTCGCGACTTCAATCGGACGGCCAAGGTCATTGGCTGCTTCAAGTGCCGCTTGTACTTTAACGATCATGCCGTCGGTGATGACTTTGCCTTCAATCAGCTCATCCGCTTGTTGTTGGCTTAAGCTCGGAATAAGGTGACCTTTTCCATCAAGAACGCCGCTCACATCTGATAACAGTACCAGCTCTGCATCCAATGCCCCCGCGACAGCAACAGCAGCTTGGTCTGCATTGACGTTCATCAGTTGCCCTTGGTCTGTCAGACCGATCGAGCTGATGATTGGCAGTGCGCCCGTATCAAGGATGGCTTGCAGAACCTGAGAATTACCCGGTGCTGCTTTACCTACTGCGCCCAATTCAGGATCTAACTCGCTTATTTGACATAGGCCGCCATCAGCAAGGCTTAGACCTACAGCATTGAGACCATCTTTGATCGCTTGGCCTTGAAGAAGCTTATTTGCTGTTCCTGCTAGTGCGCCAGCAATCACAGGAATCTGATCATAAGGCGTCACACGTAGGCCCTGCTTTTTTACGGTCTCTAGATTGAGCTTGCCCATCAGCTCATCAACCAGGTAGCCACCGCCATGAACGATGACGATAGGTCGCTGCGCTTGCTGTTTGTATTGTGAAATTGCCCCGAAAAGCTTGCTCAACGTTTCGCTACAAGACAGTGCAGCGCCACCTAACTTTATGATTAATGGTTGATTATTTTGGCTCATTAGAGAATTCCTTACACTAGCGCAGTTAATGGCGCAAAGCCATACCGTAAATTTAAACACTGCATCGCTTGGCTAGATGCACCCTTCAATAAGTTATCAATCGCTGAAACAACGATGATGTGTTGACCCTGAACCTTCCATCCCAAATCACAGAAAGGAGTATGTTCAACGTCTTGAATTCTTGGCAGTGTTTCTTCGAGCAATCTCACTGCTGGCTTATCTTGGTAAGCAGTGGCAAACACCTGCTGTACTTGCTCTTCAGTCACGCCATCTGCCAACTTCATGGTGATGGTCGCTAAAATGCCACGCTTAAAGTTTCCTAGGTGCGGCGTAAAAATAACATCGCAGCCCAAGTGCGCTGCAATTTCAGGTTGGTGACGGTGATTGAATACACCGTAAGGCTGTAAGCTCACTTCACAGAAGCTATTGACCATGCTTGCCTTGCGACCTGCGCCACTTACACCACTGGTTGCGTTAATCACAGGCCATTGGTTCTCATCTAGCAGCTTGCTTTCTACCAAAGGCTTAATTGCCAGTTGAGAAGCTGTTGGGTAACAACCTGCGACAGCAACCAATTGTGCTTCTTTAATTTCAGCTTCATTCCACTCAGCCAGTCCATAGGCAGCGCTATCTAGCCACTGCTCATGCTGATGCTCAAAGCCGTAAAAATCTTGATAGAAGTTTTCACCCTTAACTCTGAACGCGCCTGATAAGTCGAAAACTTGGCAACCGTTCTCTAGAAAAATCGGCGCAAGGTCATGACTAACCTCGTGTGCTGTCGCTAGGAAAACCACATCCGCCTCTTTAGCTACACTAACTGGGTCGACTAATGGCTCGACTGGCATATCGATTAGACCTGCCAATTTTCCGTGCAGGCTAGAAATCGGTTTACCCGCATCTACACTGTTGGCGGAGACAAACAAACCTGATAGCGTTAACTCAGGGTGTCTGTTTACCATCAGAGCCAGTTCTGCTCCTGTGTAGCCGCTTGCGCCAATGATCGTGGTTTTCAACATTCTCACACATCCATTCTTGAGGTAAGTTATAGTTCAAATTTGACTAATCATACTTAATTTTTGGTTTTATTTGATTTTTTATTCACTAAATATGATTTAATATGTGTTTTACCGCCTTATGGTTTTTCTGTCAATAGTAGAAGTGAAGATATTATGCAATTACCCAGTTTTCTTGAGGTCTACCAGGGCCTAATTTCCACCGATTCGATCAGCTCAACCGATCCAAGTTGGGATCACGGTAACGAGAAGGTCATCGAGAAGATGGCTCAATGGTTTAAAGACTTAGGCTTTAATGTTGAAGTCGTGGAGGTCGAGCCCGGCAAGCATAATATGGTGGCAAAGATGGGCTCTGGCGAAGGTGGCTTACTGCTCGCAGGTCACAGTGATACGGTTCCGTTTGATGAAGGGCGTTGGAACTTCAACCCTCATGCACTGACAGAACACAACAATCGCTTCTACGGATTGGGCACAGCAGACATGAAAGGCTTCTTCGCGTTTATTTATGAAGCGGTAAAGAAGATTGACTGGAGTAAGCAGACCAAGCCTCTCTATGTACTGGCGACTTGTGACGAAGAGACCACTATGCTCGGTGCTCGTCACTTCACCGATAATGCCCCTTTTAAACCGGATTACTGCATCATTGGTGAACCGACTAGCCTAGTGCCGATTCGTGGTCATAAAGGCCATGTAGCGAATGCGGTACGAGTAACCGGTAAATCCGGCCACTCTTCTGACCCAGCGCTCGGCGTGAACGCCATTGAGATCATGCATGAAGTGCTGTTTGCTCTGATGCAACTTCGCGACAAGCTCATCAAAGAGTATCACCACCCAGGATTCGCGATTCCTAGCCCGACACTCAATCTTGGTCACATCCACGGTGGCGACAGTGCCAACCGTATTTGTGGCTGTTGTGAACTGCACTACGATGTGCGTCCTCTTCCAGGCATTAGTTTGGATGGTTTGGACAACATGCTGCGCAATGCGCTTAAAGAAGTAGAGGCTAAGTGGCCGGGAAGAATTGAGATCACTCCGCTGCACGAGCCGATTCCGGGTTATGAGTGTCAGCATGATCATCCATTTATTGGTGGCATGGAGTCGGTATGTGAAACCGAGTCACAAACCGTGAACTACTGTACTGAAGCACCTTTCTTGCAGCAGCTATGTCCAACTCTGGTGCTAGGACCGGGTTCTATCGACCAAGCACACCAGCCAGATGAATTCTTGAGCTTTGACTTCATCGATCCAACCATCAATATTTTGAGTAAGTCGATCTATAAATATTGTTTCTAGCTATTGCGCGATAACTCAATATCGCTCGCAGTATCGAACAAAAGCGACCTCGAAAGGTCGCTTTTGTGCTGTTTTGATATCATCATCGTGAATTTGTAATTAAATTTCACCTTCGTTCTCTCAGAAAAGAAAATTTATCGCTTCGCCATTTATATAACCAATAATTGCAAACTTAGGATGCTTTATTTGACTAGATACAGCAGTTTTCGCTAGATTGTGTACCTAACAAGGAACAATGGATGTAATTTTTTTACGAGGCAGGATGACAATGAACGAGAAATACGCCGCTCTCAAGAGTAACGTGAGCATGCTAGGACGCTTGCTAGGTAACACTATTCAAGACGCGCATGGCGACGTAATCCTAGAGAAAGTGGAAACTATCCGTAAACTTTCCAAGTCAGCTCGAGCAGGCAACCAAGCTGACCGCGACAGCCTAGTTGAAGAGATCAAAAATTTACCGAACGAGCAACTCACCCCTGTCGCTCGTGCTTTCAACCAATTTCTAAACCTCACCAACATGGCGGAGCAATACCACACCATTTCTCGCCACTGTGAAGAGCACGTTTGTGAACCAGACGTACTTCAATCTCTGTTCTCTAAGCTAAACCAAAATGACATCAGCAAACTCGATGCTGCTCAAGCCGTTCGCGACCTGAATATCGAGTTAGTACTGACCGCTCACCCAACTGAAATCACTCGTCGCACCATGATCAACAAGCTAGTTAAGATCAACGAGTGTCTATCAAAGCTTGAGCTGAGCGACCTATCAAACAAAGAGCGCGTGAAAACTGAACGTCGTCTAGAGCAACTGATCGCTCAAGGCTGGCACTCAGACGTGATTCGCCAACAGCGCCCAACTCCGCTTGATGAAGCGAAATGGGGCTTTGCAGTCGTAGAAAATTCTCTTTGGGAAGCCGTACCAGATTTCCTACGTGAAATGGATGGTCGCCTAAAAGGTTTCCTTGGCGAAGGCCTACCTATCGATGCTCGCCCGGTTCACTTCTCATCTTGGATGGGTGGTGACCGTGACGGTAACCCGTTTGTTACGCACTCAATCACTAAAGAAGTACTGCGCCTATCTCGCTGGAAAGCCGCTGATCTTTACCTAGGTGACATCAACGAGCTGATCACTGAACTGTCGATGACGAAGTGCAACGACACTGTACGAGAACTGGCTGGCGACGAGCACGAAGCCTACCGAGCGATCCTTAAGAGCCTACGTACGCTGCTTACGGACACGCTCGAAGTACTTGACGCAAAACTGCACGACGCAGAAGTACCGAAGAAGACCACACTACAGAATATCGACCAACTGTGGACACCGCTTTACGCATGTTACCAATCGCTACATGAGTGCGGCATGGGCGTCATCGCAGACGGTTCACTGTTAGATACACTGCGCCGTATCAAAGCATTTGGCGTACACCTAGTTCGTCTTGATATCCGCCAAGAGAGCACACGTCACTCAGACGTTCTTTCTGAGCTAACTCGCTACCTAGGTATCGGTGACTACGATCAGTGGAGCGAGCAAGACAAGATTGCGTTCCTAACCAACGAGCTAAGCTCTAAGCGTCCACTACTTCCGCGCGATTGGGAGCCATCGGAGCCAGTCAAAGAGGTTTTAGACACCTGTAAGGTGATTGCTGCACAACCTCGTGAAGCCTTTGGTGCTTACGTTATCTCAATGGCTCGCACAGCGTCAGACGTGCTTGCAGTTCACTTACTACTTCAAGAATCAGGCTGTCCGTACCGCATGGACGTATGTCCGTTGTTCGAAACGCTAGACGACTTGAACAACTCTGAAGCGGTAATGAAGCAGCTAATGAGCATCGACCTTTACCGTGGCTTTATCCAGAACCACCAAATGGTCATGATCGGCTATTCTGACTCAGCAAAAGATGCTGGCGTAATGTCTGCAGGTTGGGCGCAATACGATGCAATGGATAAGCTTGTTAAAGCGTGTGAAGAGGAAGGCATTGAGCTGACTCTATTCCACGGCCGTGGTGGTACCGTAGGTCGTGGTGGCGCTCCTGCACACGCCGCACTACTTTCTCAGCCACCAAAGAGCTTGAAAGGTGGTCTGCGTGTAACTGAGCAAGGCGAGATGATTCGCTTTAAGCTTGGCTTACCAGATGTCGCAGTGAACAGCTTTAACCTATACGCAAGCGCAATCCTAGAAGCTAACCTACTTCCACCACCAGAGCCGAAGCAAGAGTGGCGCGATCTGATGGAAGTACTATCACAGGTTTCTTGTGAAGCTTACCGCAACGTAGTTCGTGGCGAAGAAAAATTCGTTCCTTACTTCCGTCAAGCAACCCCAGAGCTAGAGCTTGGTAAACTGCCTCTAGGCTCTCGTCCAGCTAAACGTAATCCAAATGGTGGCGTAGAAAGCCTACGTGCTATCCCTTGGATCTTCTCTTGGAGCCAAAACCGTCTAGTACTACCTGCATGGTTAGGTGCTGGTGAAGCGATTCAATACTCGGTTGATCAAGGCCATCAAGCCCTGCTCGAAGAGATGTGTCGCGAGTGGCCATTCTTCTCGACTCGCTTAGGTATGCTTGAGATGGTTTACTCGAAGTGTAATATGGAGATCGCTAAGTACTACGACCAGCGTTTGGTAGACGAAGAACTATTGCCACTAGGTGAGAAGCTTCGCGAACAACTGCAAAAAGACATCAAAGCGGTGCTAAATGTAGAGAACAATGAAAACCTAATGCAGAGCGACCCTTGGGGACAAGAGTCTATCCGCCTACGTAACATCTACGTTGAGCCGTTGAACATGCTTCAAGCTGAGCTGCTATACCGTACTCGTCAGAGTGAAACGCCACCAGCAGAGCTAGAAGAAGCGCTTATGGTGACGATTGCAGGCATTGCAGCAGGCATGCGCAACACTGGTTAAGCAGAATAATATTCTAAATAAAGAACAAAAGGTCGCCCATGGCGACCTTTTTATTTTACTCAGAAAACACTATTGAGTCTTTTATCAGTTTTTTGGGTTATTTTGTCCATGTATTCTACTTTATGCTTATTATTTAGATATACTACTGCTCCGCTGCGAGAACACTCCAATCAAAATATTTCGTAGCATTGGACTAGGCAAGCTAGTCCGACTAGGTGATAAACGGCTTTATAAGGTGACACAACCAACAACAAAGAGTGTTGGTGCAACTTAGACATAACCCAATATATCGTGCCGCAAGAAGCACACTTGATGTTTAAGTTTTTGTTTACTGTTTATTGACCATTTGGATTGAAGACATGTCATTACCACACGTAATTCTAACCGTTTTAAGTACACGCGATGCTACTGGTTACGATATCACTAAAGAATTCTCAGCAAGCATTGGATACTTCTGGAAAGCTAGCCACCAACAAGTTTACCGCGAGCTCAACAAAATGGCTCAAAATGAACAGGTAACTTGCGTACTAGAACCTCAAGAAGGCAAACCTGACCGTAAAGTTTACTCAATCACAGACGCTGGCCGTCGCGCACTAGGCGAGTGGTTTGAACAGCCAACTGCTCACCCAACTGTACGTGATGAATTCTCAGCAAAATTGATGGCTTGTGCCGTTCAACCATCTGCTGCATACCAAGTACAACTTTCTGAGCTAGTTGAAGAATCACGCAAGCTGGTTTCTCACTACAAAGAGATTGAAGCAGCTTACTACGCAACGCCGTCAACACTAGATAAGCAAGCACGTCTAGAGCGACTAACACTGCGTCGTAACCTACTGATCCGTGAAGCTTGGATCATGTGGGCTGAAGAAGTTCTACTAGAGCTTGAAACGTTAGCGTAAGTTTGACACTGGTGATTTCACCAGAGACTAGATAAGCAAAAGGCTTGAATACTGAGTATTCAAGCCTTTTTTGTATCTGCTGTATAGAGTTGAAGCTTACAGTGCTGCAACCTGAGGGCGCACACCTAGAGTGTGGCAAAGTGCGTAAGTCATCTCAGCACGGTTCAGTGTATAAAAGTGGAAATCCTTCACCCCTTCACGGCTTAGCGTTCTAACCATATCAATCGCTTGGCTCGCACCTACTAGCTGACGCGTTGTTGGGTCATCGTCTAAGCCTTCAAATTGCTTCGCCATCCAACCCGGTACTTTCACATTGTTCATCGCCGCAAAGCGAGACGCTTGCTTAAAGTTAGATACAGGTAGAATGCCCGGAACGATCTCTACATCGATGCCTGCAGCCACACAGCGGTCACGGAAACGCAGATAGCTCTCTACATCAAAAAAGAACTGAGTAATCGCACGGTTAGCACCTGCATCAACTTTACGTTTTAGGTTAAGCAGATCGGCTTGTGCGCTCTTCGCTTCAGGGTGAACTTCAGGGAAAGCGGCAACTGAGATATCGAAGTCATGACGAGTTTTAAGCAGTTTAACAAGGTCTGAGGCATACATTTCTGGCGCACCACCACCTGGAGGAATATCACCACGCAGTGCAACGATACTTTGAATACCATTCGCCCAGTAATCGTCAGCGATCTGAATCAACTCTTCACGGCTTGCATCAATACACGTTAGGTGTGGCGCTGCAACAAGGCCCGTCTGGTCTTTAATCTCTTTGATGATTGAGTGGGTGCGGTCACGCTCACCAGAGTTAGCACCGTAAGTCACCGATACAAACTTAGGCTGTAGTGTTTTCAGACGGTGTACAGAGTTCCACAGTGTCTCTTCCATCTTCTCATTGCTTGGCGGAAAAAACTCAAATGACACATTGATGTTGTCAGAAAGCTCAGCAATGTTCTGATTCAAAGCGTCTATATGACTTGCGTGCGTGTATCCCATCTTACTCTCCCTGTGGCCAACTCAACCACTAAAATCTCAAACCTTCAAACCGACGTTTAGACGTCTATATGTCCACAGAATGTATTGAATACGATTTAATGTCAACAGATCCATTATGAATTTTTCTCAAGTTGATCGTGAGGAATCTTCAAGTCGATAAGTGGGTCACAAAGCAATAATAACGTACAAAAAAGGCTGAAAAACACATTGTGCTTTCAGCCTTATTTATCTTAGTGGATAGTATGCTATTTACGCTAACAAACCATCGATCCGAGCTTTAGAATAATCGTTCTTAGTCTTAGAACAAGCTCGACATTCTATTCAAATCAGACTGAATCGCACCGGCCGTTACCTCACGTCCTGCACCAGGACCGCGAATCACCAATGGGTTATCTTTGTACCACTTACTCTCAATCGCAAAGATGTTGTCACATGGCAACAGGTTCGCCAGGGCGTGCTCTTTCGATAGCGCTTCTACACCTACCGTTGCCTTACCATTCTTCTCAAGGCGTGCAACATAACGTAGTACCTTATGCTGTGACTGAGCCTTCTCTAGACGCTCAGCCAGCACTTCGCTCAATACTGATGCTTTATCAAAGAAGTCATCGACAGAGAGATCTTGCAGCTCTTCAGGTACCAAAGATTCCACTTTGACGTTCTCAGGTTCAATATCTAGACCAGATTCACGCGCCAGAATAACCAGCTTACGCATCACATCCGAACCATCAAGGTCAGAGCGAGGGTCTGGCTCAGTTAAGCCTTGTTGCCACGCTAGGTCCACCAATTCGCTAAATGGTACTGAGCCATCAAATTGTTGGAACAACCAAGATAGAGTGCCAGAGAAGATGCCTGACAGCGCAATGATGTCATCACCACTCTCACGCAAGTCGCGAACAGTATGGTTGATCGGTAAGCCTGCACCTACTGTCGCGTTGTACAACCAATGGCGGCTGATCTTCGCGAACGCGTCTTGTACCTGATGGTAGTAATCACTCGATGCAGAGCCCGCGACTTTGTTGGCAGAAATTAGGTGGATACCTTGTTGAGCGATGTCCAAATACTTGTCAGCCAGTACCTTGCTCGCCGTTACATCCAATACCACCACTTCATCATAGCCTTGAATTGAACCTAACTTGGTTAACCACTCGCCGTCCGAATACTCGACTGCCTCGTCACCAAAGCGATCGACGACTGCACGAGCATCGATACCTTGTTCGTCGTACCAATAAGTTTGACTATCCACCACCGCAACCAACTCAAAGTTCATGCCGCGACGCTTTTCTAGCTCAACCTTTTGCTCAGCGAACAGTGATAGCCAGCTTGAGCCGATGTTACCCTTACCACACAGCGCAATCGCAACGCGCTTCTGAGCTTGAAACAATTGAGAGTGAATACCTTTCACTAAGGTTTCAGTTTCCGACTTACGAACGACGGCCACCAAGCTTAAACGTGATTGAGACTCTGAGATAAACTCAACCGGTGCGCTCTTAAGTTGTTGGTAGAAACCGTAGCAGTGATTCGGGTTCTTAGTTACACCAGCCCCTACAGCAGCAACCAGTGAGTAACCCTCTTTAAGTTTGATTTCCGCTTCAATCGCGTGGTCTTGGAGATATTCAAGCGCTCCACCCGCGATCTCTTCAGTGTAGGCGAGACGCAAACAGTTTTGGTCCGCTTGTAGCTCATAAGCCAATGGTTCAAGTTGAGCACGCTTAAGCCCTTCAAGCACTTCAGTCTCAAGGCGCTCAAAGTCATGACCGTGACCAAAAGTCAGTTGAATAAGTAATACATCATCTAGAGAAGTGATGATCTTAGCGCCGCGACCCGACGCTAATACACGCTCAATCTGTGTTGAACCTGACTCCGGCTGATAGCTGCAGCGTAAGCTGAGATCCATAGCACTCTGAGCGACGGGCTGTAAAGTGCGACTGTGGAGCACAGGCGCCGCCAGACGCGCTAGCTCACTTGCTTCATCGAGACGCAGTAAAGGCAGCAGACAAGCATCAGAAACCAATCTTGGATCGGCACTGTAAACACCAGCAACATCACTCCAGATAGTCACACGATCGACTTCTGCTAATGCACCAATCACTGTCGCTGAGTAATCTGAACCATTGCGACCTAGTAGTACGGTTTCACCGACACTGTTTTGCGCCATAAAACCGGTAATCACTACACGACAATGCGAGTGTTGAGCAAGAGACTCTTTAATCAATGCGTATGAGCGAGCGCGGTCTACTTCCGGTTGAGCGCCCGCTTCTGCACGTAGAAAATCTCGTGCATCTTGAGCTACCGCTTGGAGATCGCTCTGACAAAGAAGTGCCGCTAGTAAGCGAGACGACCACACCTCACCATGCCCCAATACCGCCGCTTTTTGCGCCTCATTCAATGGCGCGGTTAGTTCACCTAAAGCCGTGAACTCTCGCTGTAGGGTTGCAGTTAACTGCTCTGCTACTTCGCCCTCTAATAGTTCAGAAACCAGCTCTAGTTGGAACTGACGCAGAGATTGCAGACACTCATGAGCCAAGCGTCCATCTTTATCTAGCGCCTCTAAAAATTCGATCAATCGGTTAGTGGTTTTGCCTGCCGCAGACACCACAACCAAGTCTGTTTCACTAGAGTACTCTTTGAGAATACTGACTACACGTTGATAGCACTCAGGGTTTGCCAAACTGCTACCACCAAATTTATGCAATTGGCGAAAGTTAGCCATTACTTGCTCTCCCCGTTATCGATGAACTGCTGCGCTTTGGCAAAGGCTTGTTCAAGGTCAGCAATCAGGTCTTCTGCGTCTTCAAGGCCTACCGAGAGCCTCAGAAGTTGATGAGACACACCCGCTTCCGCCAGAGCTTCTTCGCCCATTGCGCGGTGTGTCATTGAAGCTGGGTGACAAATCAAGCTCTCGACACCACCCAGAGACTCTGCCAGTGAAAACAGCTCTAACTCACCAACAAAGTGTTTCAACGCCTCGAAAGAGCCAGCAAATTCAAAACTCAGCATAGACCCAAAACCAGACTGCTGCTTCTTAGCAATCTCATGACCCGGATGCTCAGGCAGGCTCGGGTGATAAATGGTATCAACCAAAGGTTGTTTCTGTAGCGCCGTTAGAATCTCACGAGAGCTCTCTTCATGAACACGCATACGCGCACCTAGTGTACGGATACCACGCAGCGTCATGTAGCTATCAAATGGTGTCCCCGTTGCACCAATACAGTTACCCCACCAAGCCAGCTCTTCAGCGTGCGCTTCGGTTTTAGTAATCACTACGCCGCCGATCACATCTGAGTGACCATTGATGTACTTAGTCGTTGAATGGATAACAAAGTCAGCACCAAGCTCTAGAGGCTTTTGGAACACAGGAGTCAAGAAGGTGTTATCAACCGCCACCAGCGCCCCCACCTCTTTTGCCTTGCGGCAGGTTTCTTCAATGTCGACGACACGTACCAGTGGGTTTGATGGCGTTTCCAACAAGATCAATTTAGGCTTGAGTGCGATCGCTGCATCGAATGCGGCTTGATCCGATTGATCGACAAACAGAACCTTAAAGTCACCCTTTTGTGAGCGTGTATTGAAAAGACGATAAGTACCACCGTAGCAGTCGTGTGGTGCCACGATCAGATCATCGCTACCAAGGAAAGCGGAAACCCAAAGGTTTAATGCAGAAGTACCACAGTTGGTCACAACTGCCCCCTTACCAGACTCCAACTCAAACAGGGCTGTTTCTAGCAAGCCACGGTTTGGGTTACCTGAGCGAGTGTAATCATACTTAGGCACTTCACCAAAAGCGGGAAAACCGTAGTTAGTCGACAGATAAATTGGTGGAACAACGGCATGATGTTGAGTGTCTGACTCGATACCAGTACGTACGGCGATGGTTGCTGGTTTCCGGCTGCTCATAGGTGTTTCCTTACAGGTTTTGGCGTCTGAGAATCACAGCAGCTTGTCGGGGTTTTGCGGCTGTGTTAGATATATGTTATTCACTTTACTTTCATAAGAATGAGACGTCAACACTTCTAGACGTCTATATGTCTTTGCTTATGGCGGTAAATCCCGCTAAAATCACCCCTATTAATTTAATCTAACAACTAAAGTGATGAAGGTACGCAATGGCCGACTGGAATGGTGAATACATAAGCCCATATGCTGAGCATGGAAAGAAAAGCGAACAAGTAAAGAAAATTACAGTTTCTATCCCTCTAAAAGTGTTAAAGGTTCTAACTGACGAGCGTACCCGCCGCCAGATTAACAACCTACGCCATGCAACAAACAGTGAGCTGCTATGTGAAGCCTTTCTGCATGCATATACTGGCCAGCCTCTACCAACAGATGAAGACCTGCGTAAAGACCGCCCAGACGATATCCCAGCTGAAGTGAAAAAGCTGATGACAGAGATGGGTATCGAGTTCGAAGCGTTTGATGAAGAATAATCATAACTCAGTCACTACCTTCAACATTTGATTCGCTTTAGCTGAACCATATCGATTGCCGAAATCATCTAGCATGAATTTCTGGCATAAAAAAACCGACTCCAGATGAGTCGGTTTTTTATTATTCTCTTCGCTCTACTACACGATGGCTATGCCATGTAGTTTGCTGGTATCTCAATACGAGCCACACCTGAATCAACCGCCGCCTGTGCAACTGCTTTTGCCACGCGAGGCAATAGACGTGGATCCATTGGCTTAGGAATGATGTAGCCTTTACCAAACTCAAGTGCATCAGCACCTGCTGCTTTTAGTACGTCTGCAGGTACTTCTTCTTTCGCAAGTTCACGAATCGCTTCCACTGCCGCTAGCTTCATTGCATCGTTGATCTCGCTTGCACGAACATCAAGAGCACCACGGAAGATGAATGGGAAACACAGAACGTTGTTTACTTGGTTCGGGTAATCACTACGGCCAGTACCCATGATAAGGTCGCTACGAACTTCGTGAGCAAGCTCTGGCTTGATCTCTGGATCTGGGTTAGAACACGCGAATACGATCGGCTTGTCAGCCATCAGCTTCAGCGATTCTGCTGGTAGCAGGTTAGGACCTGATACACCTAGGAATAGGTCTGCACCTTCAATGACATCTTCTAGAGTACGCTTGTCCGTGTTGTTCGCGAACAGCTGCTTGTATTCGTTCAGATCGTCACGACGAGTGTGAATCACGCCTTTACGATCTAGCATGTAGATCTTCTCACGCTGCGCGCCACACTTGATCAGCAGTTCCATACACGCAACTGCCGCTGCACCTGCACCCAAACAAACAATCTTACACTCTTCCAGCTTCTTACCTTGAAGCTCGATCGCGTTCAGCATACCCGCAGCAGTTACGATCGCCGTACCGTGTTGGTCATCGTGGAATACTGGAACGTCACAACGCTCGATTAGACGGCGTTCAATCTCAAAACAGTCTGGTGCTTTGATGTCTTCTAGGTTGATGCCACCGAATGTATCGGCAATGTTCGCTACCGTGTCAACGAACTCATCGATTGTGCGGTGTTTTACTTCAATATCGATAGAATCTAAACCTGCAAAACGCTTAAACAGTAGCGCTTTACCTTCCATTACTGGCTTAGAAGCAATAGGACCTAGGTTACCTAGGCCAAGAATCGCTGTACCGTTAGAGATAACTGCAACCATGTTGCCTTTACCTGTGTACTTATAAACGTTATCCACGTTCTGTGCGATTTCACGAACTGGCTCAGCCACACCTGGGCTGTAAGCAAGGGCCAGATCTTCTGCAGAATTTGCAGACTTTGTCAGTTCAACGGCAATTTTGCCAGGAATTGGGAACTCATGATAATCAAGAGCTTGCTGACGGAATTGTTCTTGAGGTGATAGTTCTTCAGATTGAGCTTGGAGAGTGTCATCAGACATGGGTGTAGGTTTCCTAGAATATTATTATTTGGGGGAATCCATTTTATATTAATGGATGTACTTCAAAGTTCCTAGGTGGTAAAGCCCCCTGTCTCATTAAAAAACGAGAATTCACTACTAATAAGACCAGTGCCCAGTTGAAATTACTAAACGCCAGATAACAAAAAAGGACACCGAAGTGTCCTTTTTCATGTCTACTAAGCGAGAATTACTTCTTGCTAGATAGAGCACCGAAACGCTTGTTGAAGCGATCTACACGGCCGCCTGTATCAACGATACGTTGCTTACCAGTGTAGAATGGGTGACATTTGTCACATACGTCTAGGTGGATAGAATCTTTACCTAGAGTAGAGTTGAATTCAAATGTGTTGCCGCAAGAGCAAGTAGCTGTTACAGCTTTGTATTCTGGGTGGATACCAACTTTCATGGGAAAACCTCAATTAGGCCGTGTCGCCATCCGATTCTAAGCCGGACACCACACGTTGTTAAAAAATAGATTAAAGACACCGCATCTCACGAAAACGTGATGAAGCCATACCTTTAAGGCGCAGTATAGTAATGAATCTGTGAGGCAGGATCAACCAGTTTGGATGATTTTTTCGCCACTATTGCATGATTTCTTCTTTTATTACCTTTTTATGCTTTGCATAACTCCATCATCGACTTTAGCAAACAAACTGCTTCTCGAATTTAACGTTCTTATCCTTTAGACTGGTCGCCCTGCACTCTCCAGAATTAACAAGCGAATTTATGCGTCCAACGATTGCCCGAGTGGCTCTGCCAGTCCCCCTAGATAGACAGTTTGACTACAAAATCCCAGGTCATTTGTTTCCTATCATTGGTGGGCGCGTCTCGGTTCCTTTTGGCCGCCAAACTCTGACAGGCATTGTCACTGCGTTGGTCAATGAATCTGAGTTTGAATTCGACAAGCTTAAACCAATTAAAGCCCTACTCGACAATCAACCCGTATGGCCTGACTCGGTATACTCCTTGTTGGTATGGTGCAGCCAGTTCTATCAATACCCATTAGGCGAAACCTTTGCTAACGCCCTGCCAAGCGCATTGCGTAAAGGTAAACCTGCAGACTTCGCGACACTGGTCGAGTGGCAAATCACACCACAGGGTAAAGATCAGTTAATGCAAGGCTTTGGACGCGCAGTCAAACAGGCCAAAGTAATGCACTTGCTTGAGAATGGCCCTGTTCCGCATCAAGAGTTTATTGACCAAGAGATCTCAAGCTCAGTACTCAAAACCCTTGAAGAGAAAGGCTGGATAGAGTCTCGCGAGAAAAAACCGACGCGTTATGCATGGCCGAGCGATCTTGAAAACGACCAAGACAAGCCAAAGCTCAACGAAGAGCAAGCTATCGCGATTGCGACAGTCAATAGCCAAACCGACTTTGGCTGTTTCCTATTAGAGGGTGTTACGGGTTCGGGCAAAACAGAAGTTTACCTAAACATGATTAAGCCGGTGCTAGAGCAAGGCAGACAAGCCTTAGTTTTGGTTCCTGAAATCGGCCTGACCCCGCAAACCATCAACCGCTTTAAAAAACGCTTTAACGTGCCGATTGAAGTCGTGCATTCAGGGTTAAATGACTCTGAGCGCCTAAACGCTTGGCTATCTGCTCGCGATAAGATCGCAGGCATTGTGATCGGCACTCGCTCGGCTCTGTTTACGCCATTTGCTGACCTCGGCATCATTATTGTCGACGAGGAACATGACGCGTCATATAAGCAGCAAGACAGCCTGCGTTACCACGCTCGTGATGTTGCTATCATGCGCGCCCACAAAGCGCAGATTCCAATTGTGCTTGGATCAGCAACCCCTGCATTTGAAACCCTACACAACGCGCAAGTTGGCAAGTATGGCCATCTGACATTGAGCTCACGTGCGGGTGCAGCCGTACCAACCACTAACAAGGTTCTGGATGTTAAGGGGGAGTATCTTGAGAGTGGCTTATCGGCATCATTAATTGCTGAGATGCAAAGACACCTCAAATCCGGCAACCAAGTGATGCTGTTCTTAAACCGTCGTGGCTTCTCTCCAGCGTTGATGTGTCATGACTGCGGTTGGACGGCAGAGTGTAAGCGCTGTGATGCCTACTACACCTATCACCAATACAGTAATGAGATGCGCTGCCACCATTGTGGTTCTCAGCAGCACATTATTCATAACTGCCAAGGGTGTGGCTCGGCTAATCTAGTGACCGTAGGTGTTGGCACAGAGCAGCTTGAAACACAGCTTGGGCAGCTGTTCCCTGAATACAAAACCATACGAATTGACCGCGACAGTACCCGTCGCAAGGGCAGCCTAGAGAATGCCTTAGAATCGATTCGCCGCGGTGAGTACCAGATTCTGATTGGCACACAGATGCTTGCCAAGGGACACCACTTTCCGGACGTAACTCTGGTAGCACTGCTCGACGTCGATGGTTCGCTCTACAGCAGTGACTTTCGAGCCTCAGAACGCCTAGCTCAACTGTTTATTCAAGTTGCAGGCCGTGCTGGGCGAGCAAGCAAGCCTGGCGAAGTGATTCTACAGACTCATCACCCAGAACACGGGTTGCTGCAGGCGTTGCTACACAAAGACTACAACCACTTTGCTCAGACTGCGCTCGCCGAGCGTAAACAGGCGATGCTACCGCCCTATACCTTTATGACGCTATTCCGCGCGGAAGCCAATGACCCACACCTTGTTGAAGAGTTCTTAAGACAGGTGCGTCACACCTTAGAGTCGCACCCACTGTTTGATCAGTTCTGTATGGCACTAGGGCCCACTCCAGCACCGCTGGCCAAGCGTGCAGGAAAGTCGCGTTGGCAGTTGATTTTGCAAACCCAAACTCGCTCACTTATGCAGAAGTTACTCATGAGTGCAAAACCTGCGATAAACATGTTGCCACTCGCAAAAAAGGTACGTTGGTCGCTCGACATTGAGCCGCAAGATCTCAGCTAAACCTTACTGGCTTAAAATTACTGATAGGTTTATTCACGGAAATTTCATATTTATCGTGAGCAACTTCACACTAGTCATGTGATTTTTGTTAATCTAGCCGTAACTTTGTATCGGCTAAACACATAAAATATTGCAATAAAAAAAGTGTTAGCAACACTTTCATAATATCAATCAATTATATAATTATTCACGCCTTAGTCAGAGGCAATAAAGGAATTAGAGAGGGTTTAATTTATGGCGACAATGAAGGATGTTGCCCAGTTGGCAGGTGTCTCAACAGCGACGGTATCACGAGCGCTAATGAACCCTGAAAAAGTATCGGTGACCACTCGAAAGCGAGTTGAAACAGCGGTACTCGAAGCTGGATACTCACCCAACACTTTAGCTAGAAACTTACGTCGCAACGAATCTAAAACCATCATCACCATCGTTCCTGATATCTGTGATCCCTACTTCGCTGAAATCATTCGCGGTATTGAAGACGCTGCCGTTGAAAACGACTACTTGGTTCTTCTAGGTGATAGCGGACAGCAGAAAAAACGTGAGAGCTCGTTTGTAAACTTGGTCTTCACCAAGCAAGCCGACGGTATGCTACTCCTCGGAACTGATCACCCATTCGATGTTAGCAAAGCAGAGCAGAAAAACCTGCCACCAATGGTTATGGCGTGTGAATTCGCTCCAGAACTTGAGCTACCAACGGTACACATCGACAACCTGACCTCGGCATTTGAAGCAGTAAACTACCTTGCTCAGCTGGGTCACAAGCGCATCGCTCAAATCTCAGGCCCAACATCAGCGACTCTCTGTCAATTCCGCCAACAAGGCTATCAGCAAGCCCTGCGCCGTGCAGGAGTAACCATGAACCCAGCCTACAGCACGGTCGGTGACTTTACCTTTGAAGCGGGTACTCAAGCGGTTCGCCAGCTACTTGCACTGCCAGAACAACCAACTGCTATCTTCTGTCACAATGACGCGATGGCAATTGGTGCGATTCAAGAAGCGAAGAAGCTAGGTCTGCGCGTTCCGCACGATCTATCTATTGTCGGCTTCGATGATATTCAATTCGCACAATACTGCGATCCACCGTTGACGACGATTTCTCAGCCTCGCTACGAGATTGGACGTCAGGCGATGCTGATGATGCTTGATATGCTCAAAGGTAATGATGTTCAAGCCGGTTCTCGTCTGCTTGAAGCGAAACTGGTCGTTCGTGGAAGTACGGCGCCACCGCGCATTTAACCCCTGAAAATAGACTCATAAATCTGCGGCACATTTTGATGTGCCGCTTCCATTTCTACACTATTATCCTCGCGCATTCTGGATTACCATGGGTGCAGAATCACCAACATTTGAAAGACTTGTGGCTAATAGAGATTATGTAAAGCGCGGTCGTGGAAATAAACGCACGGCTAAAAAACCTGCCCCTCGCCGAAAACCATGGCGCAGTGGTCTTTTGGCGATCTTACTGGCCGGTGGCTTTGGCTACGGCTTGTATCTGTTGAGCAATGATCCTGAGCCACCACCGCCGACTGTGGTGACTAAGCCCAAACCAAAACCTAAGCCAGCTAAGGTTATCCCGCCTCCACCCGAAGAAAAGTGGGATTACGTAGAGACCTTACCAAGCCGCGAAGTTGAAGTGAAAGCCAAAGAGCAAGAGGTTTCTAAAGTGCCATACATCATGCAATGTGGCGCTTACAAGACATCCGCTCAAGCTGAAGCGCGTAAACTCGACATCGCCTTCCAGGGCATCTCAAGCGATATCCGCAAGAAAGAAGGCAGCAGCTGGTACCGTGTGGTACTTGGCCCTTACAAACTTAAGCGTGATGCTGAGCGTGATCGCCATAAGCTACAAAGAGCCAAAATCGAACCTTGTGCGATTTGGAAAGACCAATAGATTCCGTAATGAAAACCTCCGCTTTCGGAGGTTTTCTGCTTTTTGAGCCCCCACCGTTTTCTACTGCCCTATCGGTATAAATTGCCCTACATCTACCATGGCAACTTGAATTCTCAGCAGGCCATCCTCATATTGTTTTTATACCCAAAGATAAAAAGATAAAGAGGCCCTACTCGTGACTACCATTGTATCTGTACGTCGTAATAATAAAGTCGTCATCGCGGGTGATGGACAAGTATCTCTAGGCAACACCGTAATGAAGGGCAATGCCCGTAAAGTACGTCGCCTATACAATAATAAAGTACTGGCAGGTTTCGCTGGCGGTACGGCAGATGCTTTCACGCTATTCGAAAAATTTGAAAGCAAGCTGCAAATGCACCAAGGCCACCTAACCAAAGCTGCCGTTGAGCTGGCGAAGGATTGGCGTAGCGATCGCGCTCTGCGCAAACTAGAAGCCCTATTGGCTGTTGCCGATGAGACAGCATCTCTGATCATCACTGGTAACGGTGACGTAGTGCAACCAGAGCATGACCTAATCGCAATTGGCTCAGGCGGCAACTTTGCACAAGCAGCGGCGACAGCACTACTAGAAAATACCGATTTAGATGCACGTGAAATCGCAGAGAAGTCACTGACCATTGCTGGCGACATCTGTGTATTCACCAACCATCACCACACTGTTGAAGAACTAGAAAGCACCGTTGAGCTACCGAAGCCGGAATAAGACTCAAACCAATATCGCACCCAACAGTGATTCAAGAATTAAGGAATAGACATGTCTGAAATGACCCCTCGTGAAATTGTTCATGAACTGAACCGCCACATCATTGGCCAAGAAAATGCGAAGCGCTCTGTGGCTATCGCCCTACGTAACCGCTGGCGCCGTATGCAGCTAGAAGAGAGCCTGCGTGTTGAGGTTTCTCCTAAGAACATTCTGATGATCGGTCCAACCGGTGTGGGTAAAACTGAAATTGCTCGCCGCTTAGCGAAACTTGCAAACGCACCTTTCATCAAGGTAGAAGCGACCAAGTTCACTGAAGTCGGCTACGTGGGTAAAGAAGTAGAGACCATTATCCGTGACCTGACCGACGTTGCGATCAAGATGACTCACCAACAAGCGATGGAGAAAGTAAAATTCCGCGCTGAAGAGCAAGCTGAAGAGCGTATCCTTGATGCCCTTCTTCCACCTGCTCGTGACGCTTGGGGCCAAAACGAACAAGCTGATGAAGGCTCATCAAACACGCGTCAGATTTTCCGCAAAAAACTGCGTGAAGGTAAGCTAGACGACAAAGAGATCGAAATCGATGTTGCGGCACCGCAGATGGGCGTTGAAATCATGGCGCCTCCAGGCATGGAAGAGATGACCAACCAGCTACAAGGCATGTTCCAAAACCTTGCTGGTGATACTAAGAAAAAGCGCAAGCTGAAAATCAAAGACGCATTCAAGGCACTGACTGAAGAAGAAGCGGCAAAGCTTGTTAACCAAGAAGAGCTGAAAGAGAACGCAATCTACAACGTTGAGAACAACGGTATCGTGTTTATCGATGAGATCGACAAGATCTGTAAGCGTGGTGATAGCTCGGGTCCAGATGTGTCTCGTGAAGGCGTTCAGCGTGACCTACTGCCTCTTATCGAAGGTAGCACAGTATCGACTAAGCACGGCATGGTGAAAACAGACCATATCCTGTTTGTTACTTCAGGCGCATTCCAAGTGGCTAAGCCATCGGATCTGATCCCTGAGCTACAAGGCCGTCTACCAATCCGTGTTGAACTTGAAGCGCTATCAAGCCACGACTTCAAACGTATCCTGACTGAGCCCAAAGCGTCTCTGACTGAGCAGTATATCGCTCTAATGAAGACAGAAGAGGTGGACGTTGAGTTCACTGAAGACGGCATCACTCAGATCGCAGAAGCAGCATGGCAAGTTAACGAAACCACTGAGAACATCGGTGCACGTCGTCTACACACGGTAATGGAACGTCTAATGGATGAGATTTCATTCGAAGCGACAGACAAAGCCGGCAGCAAGCTAGTGATTGATGCAGGTTACGTGAAGTCTAAGCTAGGCGAATTCGTTGAAGACGAAGACCTAAGCCGCTTCATTCTGTAGCACAAAAATATCCAACTTGTTGCTCTAACGCAAAGAAACAGCAAGCTGATAACCGATTTCAAGGCCCACTCTCGAGTGGGCTTTTTATTACCTAAAAAATGAGCGTATACTCGAAATACGGTATGACACAGTGTCCTTACAACGACAAATAGACCTACGATGAAACAATCTCTACTGATTTGGCTTGATGCCGCACGACCAAAAACTCTGCCTCTCGCACTCGTCTCTATTCTTACAGGAAGTAGCTTAGCGTTCGCTAGCGATCAGTTTTCTCTCTCCATTGCTTTGTTGGCTTTTCTCACCGCGACCTTACTGCAGATCCTTTCCAACCTCGCCAATGACTATGGCGACGCGGTAAAAGGCACCGACAATGATAAACGTCTAGGCCCAATGAGGGCGATGCAGTCGGGTGCTGTCTCAGCCGCAACAATGAAGCAAGCCATCATCCTAAACATTGTGTTTACCATGATTGCTGGGCTTATCTTAATTTTCCACGCCCTATCCTCTATTGAGAGTATTCTCTCTTTCATCGGTCTGGGTGTGCTGGCGATTGCAGCAGCGATTGCTTACACCGTCGGTAACAAGCCTTATGGTTATATCGGCTTAGGCGACCTGTCAGTATTCATCTTCTTTGGTCTGCTTGGTGTATCCGGAACTTACTTCCTGCACACAGGGCACATCGAACCAAGCCTATTCTTACCCGCTTTGGGCTGTGGCTTGATGGCGGTGGCCGTACTAAACATCAACAACATGCGTGACATCGAAAACGACAGTGAGTGTGGTAAACGCACCATGGCAGTTCGACTAGGACAGCGCAAAGCCAAGCAGTATCATTTTGTCCTCCTGAGCGTGGCAGTGATTGCTTTCGCTAGCTACCTGCTTATTCAAGATAAGCCCGCTTGGATTAGCCTGCCGTTTTCACTGAGCATCATCACCGTTTACAAACATGGTAAGGCGGTTTGGGATACGGACAAACCCGCACAAATCGCACCTATGATGCCAGTTATCGTCAAATGCTCTCTGGTGACTAACTTATTGTTTGCTGGTGTTGTTGTAGCTCAAACTCTATTGACATAATTCAGACTAATCATTGCAAAGGGATCGAGCACCGATATACTCAAAGTAAGCTCATTGTTCAAAAGGTACGCGAATGGAATACAACACTTCAGCACTGTGCGACATCTATCTAGACCAAGTGGATGTCGTAGAGCCGATGTTCAGCAACTTTGGTGGAAGAGCCTCCTTTGCTGGACAGATCACGACACTCAAATGTTTCGAGGACAACGCGCTGATCCGCTCTGTGCTAGAACAAGACGGCTTGGGTCGTGTGTTGTTGATTGATGGTGGTGGCTCACTGCGTAAAGCGCTGATTGATGCCGAGTTAGCACTGTTGGCCGAAGACAATGAGTGGGAAGGTATCGTGGTGTATGGCTGCGTTCGCGAAGTAGACGAACTAGAAGATATGAACCTAGGTATTCAAGCCCTTGCTTCTATTCCAGTTGGCGCTGTACAAGATGGCGTTGGTGAAGTCGATGTTCCAGTCAACTTTGGCAGTGTTAGCTTCCTACCTGAAGATTACCTCTATGCCGATAACACCGGTATCATTCTGTCACCAGAGCCACTCGATGTAGAGTTTGAGCTTGATGCTGAAGACGATGAAAACGAATAGTTGATACAAAAATGCCCGCTAACAGAGCGGGCATTTTTTTCATCAGCGTTTATCGCAGCAAAAGTGGATTACTCAACTTCGTCCATCTTGCCTAGTAGGCTGCGAATGCGATCTTGCCATGCTGCATGCTCTTGCTGCATTTGCTGAGTTTTTTGCTCTAGCTCTTCACGGCTTGCTTTTAGCTCACCAGCTTCTGTCGCTAGCTGCTGCTTCTCTTCTTTTAGCTCTTCTACTTCCATTTGCAGAAGTGCAATAGTATCAACTGCTGTTTGAATTTTTGCTTCTAGTTGCTCTAGTACTTCAAAAGACATTCTGGCCTACCTTTAAGTTATCCATTTGATGTTGAAGGTTCACTCCACTTATTGCCCCATTCTACTCAGCAGAGCACGGATAAACACTCTATATCTTCGATATTTTGCGCCATTCGATGAAAAAAACATCGCTTTTTACCGAATATTGACGTTAATTGTGCCAGCACTATTACCTAACTGATTATTTCAGTGAATATTTCAAAATTTCAGCTCTGCTTTGATCGTAAGCAAAGCCACAAAAGCAAAAAAGCAAACGTTTCCTTTGAACTATGGTAAAATCCGCCGCGAAATTTCTATTCCCCCTTTGAAAATTTTGGAGTCCGCATGAAACGCGATTTAGCAATGGCATTTTCTCGTGTCACTGAAGGTGCAGCACTAGCAGGTTATAAATGGCTTGGCCGTGGTGATAAAAACGCTGCCGATGGTGCCGCAGTAGAAGTCATGCGCAGCCTGCTCAACAAAACCGAAATCAGCGGTGAAATCGTGATTGGTGAAGGCGAAATCGATGATGCTCCGATGCTATACATCGGTGAGAATGTCGGTGTTGGTGGTGATGCCGTTGATATCGCCGTTGACCCAATCGAAGGGACACGTATGACGGCTATGGGCCAGTCAAACGCACTGGCTGTACTAGCAGCGGGTGAAAAAGGCAGCTTCTTAAAAGCGCCTGACATGTACATGGAAAAACTGGTTGTTGGCCCTGGAGCTAAAGGTGCTATCGACCTAGAAAAGCCACTAAAAGAGAACCTAGAGAACATCGCTAAAGCACTGGGCAAATCTCTAGATACGCTTGTGGTAACCACGCTAGCTAAACCTCGTCACGACCAAGTGATCGCAGAAATGCAGGCGATGGGCGTGCGTGTGTTTGCTGTGCCAGACGGTGATGTCGCCGCTTCTATTCTAACTTGTATGCCTGACAGCGAAGTGGACGTGATGTACTGCATCGGTGGCGCGCCAGAAGGTGTGGTATCAGCAGCAGTAATTCGCGCACTAGATGGCGACATGCATGGTCGTTTGCTGCCACGTCATGAAGTGAAAGGTGACAACGAAGAGAACCGTAAGCACGGTGAACTGGAACTTGAGCGTTGTGCTGAAATGGGCGTAACTGCAGGTGTGGTTTTAAAGATGGAAGACATGGCGCGCAGCGATAACGTCGTATTCTCGGCAACGGGCATCACTAAAGGTGATCTGCTAGAGGGCATCACTCGCCAAGGCAACATTGCAACCACAGAGACTCTGCTGATTCGTGGCCGCTGTCGTACAATTCGTCGCATCAAGTCGATTCACTACCTTGAGCGCAAAGACCCAGAAGTGATCGGTCACATTCTTTAATAACGACCACCACGTAAACTTTGTTCAAGGCCAGCACTTTAATGCTGGCCTTTTCTTTTTATAACGATGCTGTCAAGTGGCTATAGTAAATGGTTTGCTTTATAAATGCCTTGCCTCATAATAGTAGTGTTCATGAGGTAGGGATAGTATGAAAACAAGCGACAGAATTTTACACACCATTAAGCGCCATGGAGCCGTTACTGCTAAGCAGCTCGCACAAGAGTTTGGCATGACCACCATGGGTGCAAGGCAGCATCTCCAAAGCCTAGAAGATGATGGTATTCTGGCGTTTCATGACGTTAAGGTAAAAGTTGGTCGCCCAACGCGTCACTGGTCTCTAACCCAACAAGGACACAGTCAATTCTCTGATCGTCATGGCGAGTTGACCATTCAAGTTATCGATGCCGTTGAGAATCTGTTTGGAAAAGAAGGCCTAGCCAAAGTCGCTGCAGAGCGTGAGCAATCGACCCTAAAGCAGTATCAACAAGCCTTAGTCAATTGTGATGACCTTCTTAGCAAGCTCCAAACCCTCACTCAATTGCGTGAAGATGAAGGCTACATGGCCGAGCTGCACGACGAAGGCGATCACTATGTCTTGATCGAGAACCACTGCCCTATCTGTAAAGCCGCAACACGCTGTCCTAGCTTGTGCCAATCAGAGCTAAATGTGTTTACCGAACTGCTTAAAAATGACTGTAATATCAGTCGTTCCGAACACATTATTGCGGGTGAACGTCGCTGTACATACACTGTGATTCCGTTTTAGCGCTATCGACTATTGCTGTCTCAAATTTGAGAAGAACACAAACCGAACAAAAAATAACCAGATTTCTTTCTTAAGCTTAAAGTATCTCACTCACGATGCATCACTAAGGAAAGAAAGATGGGACATCCTCAACCCGATCTCAAACTGCCCCCTTTCGATGAATTGGTTGAACTTGCTCAGCGAGATCCGAATGCGTTCAACCAACTCAAGCAAGATATGTGCGAACAGATGATTTGTTCTGCCTCTCACATCATGCAGGACAGGCTGCGCGCTCAACAGAGCCATATCGACTTAGTGGTCAGTCGCTGTAAAAACCCTCATCAAACCAACGTTGTCTTAATGCGGGAGTTGCGCTGTCAGGTGTGTAAATTTCAGGAAGCGCTTCAGGGCAACGATTCTAACCCTGAGCCACCACAAGCTACCATCATTGCATTTAAACCAAGAAACACCGACTAACCCTTAGGGAACCTGATACAAAAAAGGAGGCGATATGCCTCCTTTTTCTTTCCTAACACTTTTTAACTTAATGCATCTCTGCAAGCTACTGCGGTTCGTCACCGTAATCATTACGACCCTCAGTGCCTTTCAAAAAGCCACACTCAACCAAAATCCACAGGCCACATACCAAAGCAGCGACCGTCGCCACCATATGAATTGGCGATACAGTTTCAGCGGTTGGTGTCGCCATTGGTGATGCCAAACGTCCTAAAACTAAAGGCACATTCAACAGCAGCCACATATTTGATTTATTGCGGTCATGCCAGCGTTTTGCCGTAACTGCCAGATCAGGAACCACCAGCATCAGCAAGAATATTGGCAATAAGATGTATGAATATGCTGGGAACAACACAGAGATACCGGAGGCAAAGCCAGTAATCGCAACGTAGTAAAATACGTTCCAAATCCAGTAGGTTTTACGGCTGATTCTTCCTTGGAAGGAAAACAGTAACTCTTTCATCGACATCTTAAATACACTCTAATTTGGGATGCGGCCAAAAAGGGCTGCAAAAATTTAATTAATCACTTTTTGAAAACTGTTGATGTCCATATCGCGGATGTTCACTGTCAGGCTTCTTACATGGCTTGCTTGCTCTTGCAGCACCACCATCAATGCTCGTGACAGTTCTCTTTTCTGCTCATCAGTGCGGCCAGAAAGTAACTCGAAGCTGATATGAATAAAGTCCACACTGTCGTCCTCTTCCCCTACCAACCAATTGTGGCAACGCAGAGAACGAGATTTGACAGAAGGCGCATCAAACAATCCACAGTGTAATGCAACTTGATGGAGATCTTCTAGCAAACCTTGTACATTCACTCGCTCATCCACCGAGTTTGAGTACTCAAGAACTAAATTTGGCATGGTTACTTCCTATTCTTCACGCAATCGTTTGTCCTTTAATATCAATTAACCGTGAAAAATCCGAGGAGTTCACTATTATTCTGTCTGTTGGATCACTGATATCTGTCTATTATCTACTCTGACCAATCGATAAGATCCCATAAAGACATGACCACAATCATGATCTAACGCGTTTTATCTGTTATATTCTTACGAAGATTTTTTACATTAATTGATTAAATACGGAGATATTCCTATGCGTCGTCCTGTAGTGATGGGTAACTGGAAACTTAACGGTAGCAAAGCAATGGTAACTGAGCTGCTAACTGGTCTTAACGCTGAACTTGAAGGCGTTGAAGGTGTAGACGTAGCAGTAGCTCCACCAGCACTTTACATCGATCTAGCTGAGCGTCTTATCGCAGAAGGCGGTAACAAAATCATCCTAGGTGCACAGAACACTGACCTAAACAACAGCGGTGCTTTCACTGGCGACATGTCTCCAGAAATGCTGAAAGACTTCGGTGCTTCTCACATCATCATCGGTCACTCTGAGCGTCGTGAATACCACAACGAATCAGACGAGTTCGTTGCTAAGAAATTCAAATTCCTACAAGAGAACGGCCTGAAGCCAGTTTTCTGTATCGGTGAATCTGAAGCGCAAAACGAAGCTGGCGAAACTGAAGCAGTATGTGCACGTCAAATCAACGCAGTTATCGACGCTTACGGCGTTGAAGCACTAAACGGCGCAATCATCGCTTACGAACCAATCTGGGCTATCGGTACTGGTAAAGCAGCAACAGCTGAAGATGCACAACGCATCCACGCTTCTATCCGTGCAATGATCGCTGAAAAAGATGCAGCAGTAGCTGAGCAAGTAATCATCCAATACGGTGGTTCTGTTAAGCCAGAAAACGCTGAAGCTTACTTCGCACAACCAGACATCGACGGTGCTCTAGTTGGCGGTGCAGCTCTTAACGCAGCTGGTTTCGCAGCTATCGCTAAAGCAGCAGCTAAAGCAAAAGCTTAATTTAGACTTCTCAGTTTAAATTGAAGAAAGGGTCAACTTAGGTTGGCCTTTTTTTATTGCCTGTCATCCAAGCCTAACTTTCTAATATTCAGGCATAAAAAAAACCGCTGACAACGCAGCGGCTCTTTACATTTTTAGACCAAGATCGGCTTAGAATAGCTCTTCAGCAACCTTGAATAGGTCTGAACGATCTGGGTTTTTCATGTTCTCGATACAGTCGATGATATCGTGGTGAACAAGCTGCTCTTTTTCGATACCAACACAACGGCCACCGTGACCTTCTTGAAGTAGGTGAACTGCGTAGTTACCCATGCGAGAAGCTAATACACGGTCGAATGCTGTTGGGCGACCACCACGTTGGATGTGACCAAGAACCGTTGCACGAGTTTCACGACCCGTTGCTGCTTCGATCTCTTTCGCTAGCTCATTTGCATCCATCATTAACTCAGTAAGCGCGATGATTGCGTGCTTCTTACCTTTCGCAATACCGTCTTGGATGTTTTGGATAAGCTGCTCTTTATCTAGACCCGTTTCAGGTGTGATGATGTATTCACAACCGCCAGCAATCGCAGACATTAGAGTTAGGTCACCACAGTGACGGCCCATGATCTCAACGATAGAGATACGTTGGTGTGAAGATGAAGTATCACGTAGACGGTCAATGTTATCGATAACTGTGTTCAGTGCAGTTAGGTAACCGATTGTGTAGTCAGTACCAGCGATATCGTTATCGATTGTGCCAGGTAGACCGATACATGGGTAACCCATTTCAGTCAGCTTCTTCGCACCCATGTAAGAACCGTCACCACCGACAACAACAAGTGCTTCAATGCCGTGTTTTTTCAGGTTTTCGATACCTTTTTGGCGAACTTCAACTTCTTTGAACTCAGGGAAACGTGCAGAGCCTAAGAAAGTACCACCACGGTTGATCACGTCAGATACGCTAGAGCGATCTAGCTTCTGGATACGATCTTCAACCAGACCTAGGTAGCCATCGTAAATGCCGTAAACTTCGATACCAGCAGACAACGCTGTACGAACAACACCACGAACTGCTGCGTTCATACCAGGTGCGTCACCGCCACTTGTTAAAACACCGATTTTCTTAATCATGCTCACCCTCAATATTTGGGAATTTATTATTCAATTCTTGCTCTTGTTGATTGTATATCAACAAGATTTTAAATCTATATTTGTGCGCTATGTTACATTTCCTCAACAGGAATACCACTCAAATCGCACAAAATTATGTAACTTTTCTACTTCTGTAGGAGTATTACAGTTTTACTCAATAACTTTGTTGATTCACATCAGAATCAACATTAATTGTTATTGGCTGATTTTTATATCACCAAAGTGTTAGTGAATTTTAGTCAATGTAGCCCAAAAATCCCCCACTTACCATTTAGGCTAAGTAGAGAATCTAGCTACCAAGATTGAAACTTTTGTTGCTTCTCTGGACCAAACACCACCGAATATGGATCTTGATGGATCAGTACATCAGCATCCGGGAAAACCGACAACAACTTGTCCTCAACTTCATCGGAAATGCGATGCGCTTCAATAAGTGGCATCTCATCTTGCAGCTCTAAATGCAGCTGAATAAAACGCACTGGACCCGAACGTCGAGTTCTTAATTGATGAACCCCTAAAACCCCTTCAATACTCAGTGCCGTCTCTTTAATTTGAGCCAGCTCTTCATCGGGTAGCTTTCTATCGAGCAGAGACTGAATCGCCTCCATCGCCATTTGATAAGCGCTATAAAGAATGTAACCGCCAATTGCTACAGCAAAGATTGAGTCTGCTTGAGTAACACCAAACCAGCTCAAGCCCAGAGCTAACATGATGGCAGCATTCATATAAAGGTCGGACTGATAATGAAGAGAGTCTGCAGCGATGGCTTGGCTGCCGGTTTTCTTAACGACATACTTTTGGAAACGAACCAAAGCAAAGGTCACAAAGATGGCAAACAGACTAACATAGATCCCCAGCTCTGGTGAGTTAAGCTCTTGAGGTCTAAAGAAACGTTCGACGCCGTTTAAGATAAGGAAACAGGCCGATCCAGAGATAAACATTGCCTGCGCCAACGCCGCCAATGATTCGGCTTTACCATGACCGAAAGTATGTTCCCTATCAGCTGGCTGCAGCGAATAACGCACCACCAAGAGGTTGACTAACGAGGCGGCTATGTCGAGCAGTGAGTCGACTACCGAGGCCAAGAGACTCACCGACCCTGTTACCCACCAAACGGCAACTTTTACGACCAATAAGAAGGTCGCGACGATAGTGGCTGCCCAAGCCGCAAGTGTCACAAGACGAGCGTATTCTGCTTTCATATTCTGACTGTTGTTTGATCTATTGTACAAAGTATAACCTGACAACAACCGATTGAATATGACAGTCAATCACTTAAATTTTTGTAATCGCGATCAAAAAAAGCGACACATGGTCGCTTCTTTCATTTTGCTCATCTAACTCACGTGTGGTGTCACGCTCAATGATTAGCTGTCTTTATTAGCACGCTTTTCCATTTTCTCTACACACTTAGCCATACGCTCTTGTTGTAGCTCAGTTAGCTTTGTTTTTTGCTCAGGAGTCAGCACGCTCATCATTTCATGTTGCTTTTTCAGCATAGCAACGCGACGTTCAGTCTGTTTCTCTACCATTTGGCTAGCCAGCTCGTTCGCAGCTGCTTCATCGAAAGTGTCAGCCAGAACCAATGCTTGAACTTGTTCACGGTGCGCCTTCATTTCCGCCATTTTTTCAGCTTTGTTCGCAGAGCGCTTCTCTTTCATCGCCGCTCGGTCTGCCTCACGCATCTCTTTGAACTGCTCTTTCTGCGCATCTGTTAGGTCTAGTTGACGCATGATTTTCTTATCGAAACCACCACATTTACCGTGCATACCTTTGTGGTCACCTTTGTCACCGCCACCATACGCATACGCACTTGCTGTACCAAACACTAGTGGAAGAGCTGCAGCTGCTAATACAAGTTTCTTAGTCATTTTCATAATCTTTGCCTCAAATTGGTATAATCATTTGTGTGTCTGCGTCTGTTGGTCAGCGCTTGAGTATAGAATAGAAGCTCGCACGTAAAGCAACGTGTAGAAAGCGTAAAGAATCGTAAAGAGTGCAAATTGACGAATAGTTAGCAGTTATTATTTAGGTGTAAACAACACAACAAGGTTCTCCCTATGGCAAATATCCTTCTTATTGATGACGACACGGAACTGACCAGTTTGTTAAAAGACATTTTAAGCTTTGAAGGCTTTACAGTAACGGAAGCCAACGATGGCTATGCTGGTCTCGAGGCCATCAATAACGACATCGACCTTATCTTATTAGATGTGATGATGCCTAAGCTCAATGGGATGGAGACTCTCAAGAAGTTGCGTGAGTCCTGGGAGACCCCAGTATTAATGCTGACAGCGAAAGGTGAAGAGATCGACCGCGTGATCGGGCTTGAGCTCGGCGCTGATGACTATCTACCAAAGCCATTCAGTGATCGTGAACTGCTGGCGCGCATTCGTGCCATCTTGCGACGCACTCAATCAAACGGCAGCACAGAGAAAACAACCAGCAGCGACTGTGTCCGCTACCAAGACTTGGCGGTGTATCCAGGCAAGCAAGAAGCTTACTGTAACGAGCAACTGCTGGATCTCACTACCACCGAGTTCGCCTTGCTGAGCCACCTGATTCAAAACCCGGGACAAGTGATCACCAAAGAGTCACTCAGTTTAGATGTTCTCGGCAAAAGATTGGCTGCCTTTGACCGCGCTATCGATATGCATATCTCTAACTTGAGAAAGAAAGTACCAGAACGCCCTGACGGCAAAGCACGCATTAAGACCCTGCGTGGCCGTGGCTACCTATTTGTTGAGGAAGATTAATGCGCTTACCTAAAATCACCAGCTTATATGGACGTATCTTTGCTATTTTTTGGTTCACCATGTTACTGGTGCTTTTATCAGTGCTCTCTCTGCCACACCTAGATCCGCGTGTTGCACGAGATGTTCCTGCAGAACACTACGACAAACTCACTCGCATCGCTAAGGCGACCGAAAAGCGCTTCGCGGGTGAAGACAACCTTGGCAAGATTGTTTTTCAGCTTGAGGGGCCTCCTCGTAGCCGCAAAGATTCTCGCCCACGCATCTACCTGACCGATTTAGATGGCAGTGTCTTGACCACCAAGCGCCACTCTAACTACAAGGTCAAAGCGATCCGCAACTTTGTGACCACGATTGATAACCCAGAAGTACCCAAGCAGAAACTTTATGGGCATTACATGGTGGCAGGCCCGGTTCCAGTGGTATTGGCCAATGAAGACCTGATGATGTACGTCAGTGTTAAATGGAATCAACCACCACCTTTCCTATTAAGACTGTTCGATAAACCACTGCAGCTGCTCCTCGCGGTAATGCTTGCTAGTACCCCGCTGCTATTATGGCTGGCTTGGGCACTCAGCCAGCCAGCTCGACGACTAGAACGCGCCGCTCAACGAGTAGCGAAAGGCGAGTTTGAGGTCGACCCAACCCTTGAAAAAGGGACTTCTGAGTTCCGCCAAGCTGGGGAAAGCTTCAACCAGATGGTCGAGGCCGTTAATCAGATGATCTCTGGGCAACAGCGATTGCTTTCAGACATCTCACACGAACTGCGATCGCCTTTAACACGCCTAAGAATGGCCAATGCACTCGCTATTCGTAAGCAGGGCGAAAGCCAAGAGCTGGAGCGTATTGATACTGAAGCGCAGAGATTGGAGCAGATGATCAGTGAACTGCTGACATTGTCGCGTATGCAGGTTGATAGCCACATCACACGTGAGATTCAGCCACTTTCGAGCCTATGGGAAGAGATCCTAAAAGATGCGGAATTTGAAGCAGAGCAGATGAGCAAGAGCCTCACCTTCTCTGAGATTCCAGAACGTTCGATCTCAGGTAATCCTAAGCTGTTAATGAGCGCACTCGATAACATCATCCGTAATGCCATCTACTACGGTAAAGATAAGGTCGATGTACAGATGAGCGTCAAGCAAGACCAGCTGACGATTCAGGTCAATGATAATGGTGATGGCGTCCCTGAAGCGGAGCTTGAATCCATATTCCGACCATTCTATCGAGTCTCAACCGCACGCGATCGCAACTCTGGAGGCACGGGGCTAGGATTAACCATCACTGAAAGTGCGATTCGCCAGCATAGTGGTACCATCACAGCCAGTCGTAGCTCATTGGGTGGATTGCAGGTCGAAATCACTCTGCCGATCATACCTTTGTAATAACCCTACAAAGATCTAGTTGATAATGGATCTCATTATCATTAAGGTAAATCCTCTAATTAAGGAGGATTTACCATGTCACACACCTTTCCAGAACTGCCATACGCTTACGATGCTTTAGAGCCTTACATTGATGCTAAAACAATGGAGGTTCACTACAGTAAGCACCACAGAACCTATTACGATAAGTTCATGGCAGCGATTTCAGGTACCGATTTAGAGACACAGCCTCTCACAGAAATTTTTGCCAACATCTCTAAGCACTCACCAGCAGTACGTAATAACGGTGGTGGCTACTACAACCACATCCTTTACTGGAACTGCATGTCTAAAGATGGTGGCGGCGAACCGAGTGGTGATCTAGCCAAAGACATTCTTGCAACGTTTGGTGACTTAGAGAGCTTTAAAGATCAATTCGCTCAAGCCGCTATCAACACCTTTGGCTCAGGCTTCGCTTGGCTTGTCGTTGAAGATGGTGCGCTGAAAATCGTCTCTACGTCTAACCAAGATAACCCTTGGATGGACGCAGTAGATAGCCAAGGTGAGCCAATTCTAGCGCTCGACGTTTGGGAACACGCTTACTACATCAGTTACCAAAACCGCCGTCCTGACTACATCAATGCATGGTGGAATGTCGTGAACTGGGATGCCGTTGCAGAAAACTACGCGCAGGCACTAGCAAACAAAGCGTAATCGTTCGGTGGCAACTGTACTCACTCAGCCTGCCACCGTATACTCAAGCTACTTTTTATCTATCTAGTGAACCAGTATGTTTGATATCGCGCTTTACGAACCTGAAATTGCACCTAACACGGGTAACATCATTCGCCTTTGTGCTAACTGTGGTGCCAACCTACACCTGATTGAACCACTCGGTTTCGATTTAGAAGAGAAAAAGGTACGCCGCGCTGGTTTGGACTACCACGACCTCGCTCGCGTAAAGCGTCACAAGAACCTTGAAGCATTTCTAGAGTATCTAGAGAACGAACGCGAGGGTGAGTTCCGTATCTTCGCCTGCACAACAAAAACCACAGGCCATCACGTAGATGCGAAGTTCCAACAAGGTGATGTGCTGATGTTTGGTCCAGAAACGCGTGGCCTACCAGCAGAGTTGATTGAGAGTATGCCGATGGAGCAGCGTATCCGCATTCCAATGATGCCAGACGCTCGCAGCCTGAACCTATCAAATGCGGTTGCGATCATTGCATTTGAAGCGTGGCGACAAATGGGCTTTGAAGGCGCAGTTTAAGTAAGAGCAATCGATTTAGACAACAGAGCTCTTGGGTGACAATGAAAAAGGCTCTCTCCTTTTGTTCTAGTAAAGAATAAAGGAGAGAGCCTTTTTGATGATGAGATAGATACTAGTTCAAACGGTTACGATCGTTGTTATCGTCGTCTTTCTTCTCAAACTCACCTTCAAAGGTGTTGCCGCCTTTTGATTGGTCAAATGGGTCTTGCTTAAACGAACCTGAGTTAAACGGGTCTTCACCAAATGGGCTCTGACCAAAACCAGCGTGGCCACCGGCGTGGAAGCCACCAGATACATTCTTAACGACCATTTTTTCCATCAGCTTTTTCGCGATTGCTGCGCGTGGTGCTGGCAGTAATACCAACATACCGAGCGCATCGGTCATAAAGCCCGGCGTTAATAGCAGTACACCCGCCACAGCAAGCATCACGCCTTCAAGGATTTGTTGCGCTGGCATCTCGCCCTGCTGCAAACGACCCTGAACCGACATTAAAGTCTGGATCCCTTGGCTGCGCACCAGAGATGCACCAACAAATGCTGTCACTAATACCAAGGCGATAGTTGGCCACAATCCTAAGAAGCCACCAACTTGAATAAATAAGCCGATCTCAATGATAGGCACAAAGATAAACAGTAATAATAAGATAGGAAACACAAGCCCTCCTTTGTTGTGTTCAGTGTACGTTGAAAGCTCTCAAGAACTCAAATTTATCCTGTAAATAAGCGTGTCCCGCCCTCAAAAAATAGTTTGCACAAGATTGACGAAACAAAAGCAAAAAAGGTGATCAACTTACTATTTTTATGCGCTAGGTACAGTATTATGTGCCACATAAGTCAGGACGGATTTATCAGCCTAAAATTCTGGTGAACGGAGTTTCGCGTAAAGAATAGGCTAATAACTAATTATATTATCAGAATAATTCTCTAAGGATCCTGTTATGGCTACCCAATCTAAAGCTCCTGTTGAAGCTCCTCAAGCCACTCGTCTCGAAGAAGATCTATTAGGTCAACGTCATGTTCCGGCAGATGCTTACTACGGCATCCACACTCTACGCGCTATCGAAAACTTTAACATCTCAAGTGTAACTATCTCAGACGTACCTGAGTTCGTGCGCGGTATGGTGATGACTAAGAAGGCTGCGGCTTTAGCAAACAAAGAGTTAGGTGTAATTCCAAGTGAAGTCGCGAAGCACATCATTGCGGCATGTGACCTTATCCTAGATACGGGTAAGTGCATGGACCAATTCCCGTCAGATGTTTTCCAAGGCGGCGCTGGTACTTCTGTAAACATGAACGCAAACGAAGTGGTTGCGAACGTGGCTCTTGAACTTATGGGCAAAGAGAAAGGCCAATACGAGTTCATCAATCCAAATGACCACGTAAACAAGAGTCAATCAACCAACTGTGCATATCCAACAGGCTTCCGTATCTCTGTTTACAACAGCGTACGTAAGCTTATCGATGCTATCGAATACCTAAAAGGCGCATTCGAACTTAAGAGCCAAGAGTTCAACACCGTTCTTAAGATGGGTCGCACTCAACTACAAGACGCAGTGCCAATGACAGTGGGCCAAGAGTTCCACGCATGGGCAGTAACGATCAATGAAGAGATCAAGAACCTAGAGTACACATCAAAGCTTCTTCTAGAAGTAAACCTAGGTGCAACTGCGATCGGTACTGGTCTTAACGCAGCACAAGGCTACCAAGAGCTAGCGGTTAAACACCTTGCTGAAGTAACTGGCCTAGAGGTTTCTCCAGCAGAAGACCTAATCGAAGCAACTTCAGACTGTGGTGCATACGTAATGACCCACGGCGCACTAAAACGCCTAGCAGTTAAACTGTCTAAGATCTGTAACGACCTACGTCTACTTTCTTCTGGTCCGCGTGCTGGCCTAAACGAATTGAACCTTCCAGAGCTTCAAGCAGGTTCTTCAATCATGCCAGCTAAAGTAAACCCAGTAGTGCCTGAAGTAGTAAACCAAGTGTGCTTCAAAGTACTAGGTAACGACAACACGGTTTCTTTCGCGGCAGAAGGCGGTCAACTTCAACTGAACGTGATGGAGCCAGTAATCGCGCAAAGCATGTTTGAGTCTCTAGACATTCTAACCAATGCTTGTGTGAACCTACGTGACAAGTGTGTTGACGGCATCACTGTGAACAAAGAAGTGTGTGAAGCGCACGTGTTTAACTCTATCGGTATCGTAACTTACCTAAACCCATACATTGGCCACCACGAGGGTGACATCGTTGGTAAGATTTGTGCAGAAACTGGTAAGAGCGTCCGCGATGTGGTTCTAGAGCGCGGTCTTCTAACTGAAGAAGAACTTGATGACATTTTCTCAGTTGAAAACTTGATGCGTCCTCAGTATAAAGGCAAACGCTACGAGTAAGTTTAAATGTAGGGCTCCCAACGGAGCCCTTTTTTAGTCTCGAAAACGATTAACCATAAATTTTAAGCGGTTTTATAACGAGACAAATTCTTACAGTGGCTTCTAGCCAAGGTTCTATTATTTGAACACTCAGTGGCGAGTTTTCAGATAATAAAATCTAAAAATGAGGTGTTACTATGATTGCAGTAGAACTATTCGTTGTCCTACTCTTTATCTTTTTAGGGGCCAGAATTGGCGGTATTGGTATCGGTTTTGCCGGCGGTGCGGGTGTTATCGCTCTGTCGCTAATCCTTGGCGTTCCAACCAGTCAATCTTTTATCCCTATCGACGTTATTCTGATCATCATGTCGGTTATCACTGCGATTGCAGCTATGCAAGTCGCGGGCGGTATGGACTGGTTGGTTCAGATTGCAGAAAACTTTTTACGCAAACATCCTGAGCGCATAACTTTTTATGCTCCTATCGTGACGTTCTTGATGACATTGATGGCGGGTACGGGTCACACGGCGTTCTCTACGCTACCTGTGATTGCAGAAGTTGCTAAAGGCCAAGGTGTTCGTCCATCTCGTCCACTATCGATTGCGGTTGTCGCGTCTCAGATTGCGATCACAGCTTCTCCAATCTCAGCGGCGGTTGTTGCCTTTGCTGCGATGCTAGCGCCGTTCGGTGTTGATTACCTAACATTGCTGATGGTTTGTATTCCTACAACCTTTATAGCTTGTATGGTTGGTGCTGTTGTTGCGAACTACATGGGCAGTGAGCTTAAAGACGATCCTGTATACCAAGAACGCCTGGAGAAAGGCCTAATCAAACTAGCGACAGAAGAAAAGCGTGAAATTCTGCCAACAGCGAAGAAAGCGACTTACATCTTCCTAGCGGCGATCGGCTTCGTTGTTTGCTACGCGGCGGCGATCTCTAGCTCTGTGGGTCTGATTGAAAACCCTGCGCTAGGTCGTAACGAAGCGATCATGTCTGTGATGCTAGCAGCAGCGGCGGCGATTGTACTGTTCACGAAAATCGACGCGGCGAAGATCTCTTCAGCACCAACATTCCGCTCTGGTATGACAGCATGTGTATGTGTACTTGGTGTGGCTTGGTTAGGTTCAACGTTTGTAAACGCACACGTTGCAGAGATCAAAGACGTAGCTGGTGCTCTACTATCTGATTACCCTTGGATGCTGGCACTGGTTCTATTCTTTGCTTCTATGCTGCTTTACTCTCAAGGCGCAACCACTGTTGCTCTTATGCCTGCAGCACTAGCAATTGGCGTAGCGCCTCTTACTGCGGTGGCGTCATTTGCAGCAGTAAGTGCACTGTTTGTTCTGCCAACTTACCCAACTCTGCTTGCAGCGGTTGAGATGGATGACACAGGCTCGACTCGTATCGGCAATCTTGTGTTCAACCACCCATTCTTTATCCCGGGTGTGGTGACTATCGCGACAGCAGTTGCGCTAGGTTTTGGCTTCGGTGGCTTGTTCATCTAATCAGAATCGATCTGTTATTTTTAAAAGGAAGCCTCGGCTTCCTTTTTTATTTGCCGCTATCTCTAGTAAGCCCGATATAACGAAAACATTTTTATAATAAAATCGGCAATTTGAAACTTATTAGTCAGCAATAAGGTCTGATTAAGTTAATATCGCTGTTAACTTAATCAAGATGACTTCACTTATGCGCGCATTTCTCATCACGCTGTGTGTTGGACTGCTTAGTTTGTCCCATTCAGCCTATGCTCTCTTTGGCAATAACGACCAAGGACTTGAACTCGACTCAGCCAATAGCTTTGTTCCTGTTGATCAGGCATTCCCTTTTAATTACTACCAGCAAGACGGTAAAGTGCTTATCGACTGGCAAGTAAAAGAGGGCTACTACCTCTATCAACACAGTCTTGATTTTACAGGTCAAAATCTCACTATCGGCCCTGTAGAGATGGAAAACGGGCAACCTTACCAAGATGAGTTTTTTGGCGAGGTAAGCATTTATACGCAACCACTGTTTGTGCAAGTCCCACTGCAGAGCTACCAAGATGGCTCGCAGCTTGTCGTTAAGTACCAGGGCTGTGCTAAAGCTGGTTTCTGTTACCCACCTGAAATTCGCGTCATTGACATCGAGCCATTCACGCCGTCGGCAGATATCGCGACGAATACAGCCAGTACCTCTGCTAAGGCCGAGGTATCAACACAACCAACTTCAACACCTATCGCAGAAGAGCGCAGCGCGGCTCCAGTTTCAAAAGAAGCAGGCCTTGCTGAACAGCTCGGTGACAGTTGGTGGACACCTCTGCTATTCCTAGCTCTTGGTGTTGGTCTCGCCTTCACGCCATGTGTTCTGCCTATGTACCCGATTCTAACTGGCATTGTGTTAGGTGGCGGTAAGCTAAGCCAAGGCCGTGCTCTGATGCTGTCGTTCATCTATGTACAAGGTATGGCGCTCACCTACACCTTGCTTGGTCTTGTAGTGGCATCTGCAGGTATGCAGTTCCAAGCGGCGATGCAGCACCCTTATGTACTGATTGGCTTGAGTGTTCTATTCGTGGCATTGGCACTGTCGATGTTTGGCGTCTATAACCTACAACTACCAAGCAGTGTTCAGACTTGGCTCAACAACCAAAGCAATAAGCAGCAAGGCGGCAACACCTTAGGCGTGTTTGCGATGGGTGCGATCTCCGGTTTGGTGTGCTCACCATGTACCACAGCTCCGCTATCTGGTGCTCTACTTTACGTGGCACAAAGTGGCGATCTGTTTACAGGTGGTATTGCTCTGTATGCATTGGCCATGGGCATGGGTATCCCACTGATGCTCGTCGCCGTATTCGGCAATAAATTGCTACCGAAAGCCGGCAGCTGGATGGATAAGGTCAAAATTGTATTTGGCTTTATTCTACTGGCAGCGCCTATCTTCCTATTAGAGCGCATTCTTCCTGAGCTTTGGGCAACTGTATTGTGGTCAGCGCTTGGCTTTGTGGCCTTTGGTTGGTTGTATCACAGCAAAAACTCCCTGCCGTTTGGTGGCTGGAAACAGAGCGCAGTCGGCATCATTGCTATGCTTGGGCTATTCGCATCGGCTCAACCGGCTCTGAACTACTGGTTTGCAGAAAAGAGTGTCGAGCAGACTGCTCAAATTGAGTTTGCGCGTATCAATACCTTTGAAGAGCTTGAGATCCAGCTTATCGAAGCGAAGAAGTTAGGTAAGCCGGTGATGCTAGATTTCTATGCCGACTGGTGTGTCGCGTGTAAAGAGTTTGAGAAGTACACCTTCCACCAAGCCGATGTTGAAAACAAGCTTTCTGGTTTTGTTCTGCTGCAAGCTGATGTGACCAAAAACTTACCTCAAGATATTGAACTGCTTAAACAAATGCAGGTCCTTGGTTTACCAACTATTGAGTTCTGGGACGGTAAGGGTAACCATGTTCCAAATGCTCGTGTGACCGGTTTTATGAACGCTGAAACCTTCTTAAAACACATGCAAAGCCACCAGCTATAACAGCACTGCGTTGATAAAATACAAGCCACGTTTTATTTCTCAAATGAGAACTGAAACGTGGCTTTTACATTTTTATAAAACCTTTCCATACTCGCCTCTCAGCAAAAGTGGATATGCTTCAGACTTTTAGTGCATAAATATTGTCCGCATAGTCAATCGGGTCAATAATAAATGTTAACTAAATTGTTAAAAGTATGAACGTCATGGACTCGACCTATACCATCATCATTGCTGATGACCACCCTCTGTTTCGTAACGCCTTGTTTCAGTCAGTGCATATGGCGATCAGTGGCGCGAATCTTCTAGAAGCGGACTCTCTAGACGCTTTGTTAACACTTCTCAAAAAAGAAGACGAGCCAGATCTGCTGCTACTCGACCTCAAAATGCCGGGTGCCAACGGCATGTCCGGTTTGATTCAGCTACGCGCTGAGTACCCTGATTTACCAATTGTTGTTATCTCTGCCAGTGAAGACGCCAGCGTTGTGACTCAGGTGAAGAGCCATGGTGCGTTTGGCTTTATCCCTAAATCGAGTGATATGCGCGAGCTGGTGAGCGCTCTCAATCAAGTATTGAACGGCGACCCATTCTTCCCTGAAGGCTTGATCACCAATAACGCAGCTTGCAGCGACTTAGCAGAAAAGATTGCGACCCTAACACCACAGCAATACAAGGTCTTGGGCATGCTCTCTGATGGCCTACTTAACAAACAGATTGCTTACGAGCTCAATGTTTCTGAAGCAACCATCAAAGCTCATATGACGGCTATCTTCCGCAAACTGGATGTGAAAAACCGTACTCAGGCGGTGATCTTGTTACAGCAGATGGAAACAGAAAGTTAGGCTATTTTAGTAACATCTCACACAGTGATGACTTAAAAGGAATAATAGCCGCTATAATCTAAAGGCTGCAGATTAGCGGCCTTATCCCTCTGTCATTAACTCTGGGAGATTTTCCTTGCTTACTAGTATCATCATTACTCAGTTTGTTGTTCTTTGGGCGGTCATCGACCCAATTGGCTCCGTTCCTGTTTACCTATCACAAACACAGCACCTCACACCAAAACAGCGCCGTGCCGTTGCCCTTAAGGCGATCGCCATCGCAACCGGTGTACTACTCTTTTTCCTTATCGCAGGCCAACTGCTTCTTGAAGCGATGCAGATTCCATTACCCGCTTTCCAAGCTGCCGGTGGGTTGGTGCTGCTGTTATTCGCATTAACCATGATTTTTGGTGAGAGCAAACCAGAGCAAGAACAGAAAATCTCAGAAGAGGTGTGCAGTAAGCAACTCGCGGATCTCGCTGTCTATCCACTGGCGATCCCTTCCATTGCCTCACCCGGCGCCATGATGGCGATTGTGATGTTGACGGACAATAACCGCTACTCACTGATTGACCAGAGCATTACCGCAGGGGTTATGGTGTTGGTGCTTGTTATCACCTTGCTGCTGCTACTGGGCGCCACTAAGATTCAGAAGGTGATTGGTAATGTCGGTGCCGCAATCATCAGCCGTGTCATGGGTTTGATTCTAGCGGCGGTTGCGGTAAATAACCTTCTGATGGGTATCAAAGACTTCTACCTGTAAAGCTTACTTGCAAACATTAATTGCTCTCAGCCTTTGTTGGATGAGGGCAATTCCACTACCTCATTTCCCCAAACACTCCTTCAAAGCACCGAATCGGCATCGACAAAATAAAAATCGCGCTCCTTTTGAGTTTTATCTCATCAAAAATCGACATTTCGTTAGACCTTTGGCTAATTTAACAACATTGCAACATCACACTTTTGGGGCAAGGTGCGTTGTAAGCCCCATAAAACAAAGACTTCCTACTCTTTTCGCCCCGACTAAAGTTGCACAGATCCCTTGACCTCCCCTTGCTATATTTCAAATCGTAACATTACGTTAACACAAACATTCTACGGAATCGGAAGAAAGGAGAAGGCAATGGCGTTCGAATCAACAGAACATGCTCAAGCCTATTGGAAGGAAAACTTGGGAATTATGGGGACCCTGCTGGCCATCTGGTTTGCAGTGTCTTACGGCGCAGGCATCCTATTTGTCGATGCGCTTAACACCGTACAACTAGGCGGTTTCAAGCTAGGGTTTTGGTTCGCTCAACAAGGGTCGATCTACACCTTTGTCGCCTTAATCTTTGTTTACGTAGTGCGTATGAATGCGCTCGACAAGAAATACAACGTACAGGAAGACTAGAGGTTTAGAACATGGATATTCAAACTTGGACGTTTATTCTCGTCGGCATCACTTTTGCACTCTACATCGGTATTGCTATCTGGGCTCGTGCTGGCTCAACCAGTGAGTTCTACGTTGCGGGCGGTGGTGTACACCCAGTAGCAAACGGCATGGCAACAGCCGCGGACTGGATGTCTGCAGCATCATTCATCTCAATGGCAGGTATCATCTCATTCGTTGGTTACGACGGTGCGGTATATCTAATGGGTTGGACAGGTGGTTATGTACTACTTGCACTCTGTTTGGCACCTTACCTACGTAAGTTCGGTCAGTTTACGGTTCCTGATTTCATCGGTGAGCGTTACTACTCGAAAACAGCACGTATGGTAGCAGTATTCTGTGCGATCTTCGTATCGTTCACGTACGTTGCAGGCCAGATGCGTGGTGTAGGCGTTGTATTCTCACGTTTCCTAGAGGTTGATATCAACCTAGGTATCATCATTGGTATGGGTATTGTGTTCTTCTACGCAGTACTTGGTGGCATGAAAGGCATCACTTATACGCAGGTAGCTCAATTCTGTGTCCTCATTTTCGCTTTCCTTGTACCAGCTATCTTTACTTCAATCATGATGACAGGTAACCCGCTTCCACAAATCGGTATGGGTTCAACTATCTCAGGAACGGACGTTTACCTGCTCGATAAACTGGATGGGTTAACCGAAGAACTCGGATTTACCGCCTATACCGAAGGTAATAAGAGCATGGTGGATGTATTCTTCATCTGTGCAGCTCTAATGGTGGGTACAGCGGGTCTACCACACGTAATCATCCGTTTCTTCACGGTACCAAAAGTACGTGATGCACGTATCTCAGCAGGTTGGGCACTACTGTTCATCTCACTACTTTACACAACAGCACCAGGTGTAGCGGCGTTTGCTCGTGTAAACATGATTGAGACAATCAACGGTCCTGACATGCAAGGTGTTCCAGCAGCAGAAGCACCAAGCTGGTACAAAAACTGGGAAAGCACTGGTCTAGTAGGCTGGGAAGATAAGAATGGCGATGGCAAGATGTTCTACTCGGGCGATGAGCGCAACGAGATGAAGATCAACCGTGACATCATCGTACTGGCTTCTCCAGAGCTTGCGAAACTACCAAACTGGGTTGTAGCACTACTGGCAGCCGGTGGCCTTGCAGCCGCACTATCAACAGCAGCAGGTCTACTACTGGTAATTTCAACATCCATCTCGCATGACTTGTTGAAGAAAGGATTTAGACCAAACATGAGCGACAAGCAGGAGTTGTTAGCCGCTCGTCTGGCAGCAATGGTCGCGATTATTGGTGCAGGTTACTTGGGTATTAACCCACCAGGCTTCGTGGCACAGGTAGTAGCGTTTGCATTCGGCTTAGCCGCAGCATCCTTCTTCCCAGCGATTATCCTAGGTATCTTCTACAAGAAGATGAACAAGGAAGGTGCGATAGCAGGTATGTTGGCAGGTATCCTATTCACAGCGTCATACATCATCTACTTCAAGTTCATCAACCCAGCAGCAAGCACGCCAGACAACTGGTGGTTCGGTATCAGCCCAGAGGGCATCGGTACGCTAGGTATGTGTCTGAACTTTGTAGTATCTATCGCGGTGAACAAGGTTACAGCTGAAGTGCCACAAGATGTACAAGAGATGGTAGAGAACATCCGTTACCCTAAAGGTGCTGGTGCAGCTCACGACCACTAAGCAACAACTCTCGCAAGAGACTAAAACAAACCAGTGCTTACATTGTAGGGATTAGGTACTGGTTCTCAGAAAGCCGATGCGTCATGTATCGGCTTTTTCTTTTTGTCCCGCCATTTATGAAAAGAAAGGGTTGTTTTTAACATATCATTTGATAATAATTATCATTAACATCTAATTAACGATGGTGAGAGATTAATGCAGCAACAGCAACTTATCTATTCCACTTTTTACAAAGCACAAGACCGTTTTCTCGCTTCCGATGTGGTTGAGGGATACGAGCCATCAACAATCCAAAGCTACATTGACTGTAGTCTAGAGCTTGCGCTTCAGTATGAAAAAGATAGTGAGCATGAAAACATTCTGCTGTGCGAGCTGTTCCTCCGTCAGCTGTTCTTTCACCTAATAGAAGCCATCGAATCACCACAACGCAGCCTGACCTTTCGTCGTGTTTGCCTTGATTTGATTCACACGCCTCTATTTTGTTTAAAGCGTCATTACTACCAACAACCTAACGGTAAACAGAAGTATTTACCGCTCCAACAAACCCTACAACAAGTCCAAGCTCCACTTGGCTAACAAGGATCCAGCATGACCCAAGAATTTCGAATCGAAAAAGACAGCATGGGTGAAGTAAAAGTGCCAGCCAATGCACTTTACCAAGCACAAACCCAGCGCGCCGCTGATAACTTCTCTTTCAGTTCGCACACAATGCCTGCAAGCTTCATTCAAGCGCTCGCTTTCATCAAACAAGCAGCCGCTAACACCAATGCACAATTGGGTCATCTTGAGGGCGATATTGCTCATGCAATTATCGATGCGAGCCAAGAGATCATTGATGGCCAACACCTGGAACAGTTCCCTGTCGATGTCTATCAAACGGGTTCAGGCACCAGCTCGAACATGAATGCCAATGAGGTTATCGCAACGCTGGCTTCACGCGCACTTCAAGGCGATGTCAGCCCGAATGACCATGTAAATATGGGTCAAAGTAGTAATGATGTTGTACCGACAGCAATCCAAGTCAGCGTGGCATTAACGGTAGAGAAGCAACTACTGCCAGCCCTTGCACACCTGTCAGATGTGTTAGCCACTAAACAGATGCAGGTTGCCGATGTGGTCAAGACAGGTCGCACTCATCTAATGGATGCCATGCCAATCACTCTCGCTCAGGAATTAGGTGGTTGGAAATTCCAAATTGACCATGCAAAACAAGGCATTGAATCGAGCTTGGAGGCAGTAAAAGCACTCGCTCAGGGTGGAACAGCCGTCGGAACCGGGATCAACGCCGATCCGCGATTTGCAGATGCCTTCGCACACAACCTATCTCAAACAACGAAATTGCAGTTCAGTTCGAGCGAAAACTTCTTCTTTAATCTCAGCAGCCAAGATGCGATCGTTGCCCTATCTGGACAGCTTAAAACCGCAGCAGTTGCGATCATGAAGATCGCAAACGATCTTCGCTGGATGAACTCTGGCCCACTGGCTGGCCTTGGCGAAATTGAACTGCAAGCTCTGCAGCCAGGCTCTTCTATCATGCCAGGCAAAGTAAACCCTGTGATTCCAGAAGCAGCAGCAATGGCGGCAGCGCAAGTGATTGGTAACGACACCACCATCACAGTCGCAGGTCAATCTGGCAACTTCCAACTCAATGTGATGCTACCTGTCATTGCACACAATGTGCTTGAGAGCATCGAACTACTGAGCAACAGCTCGGTGGCACTGGCAGATAAAGCCGTAGCTACCTTCACCGTTCGTCAAGATAACCTTGATGAAGCCCTCGCGAAGAACCCGATTCTAGTGACGGCGCTCAACCCAGTTATTGGTTACCTAAAAGCCGCAGACATCGCCAAAAAGGCGTATAAAGAAGGCCTGCCAATCTTAGATGTAGCCGAGCGTGAAACCGACATCCCACGTGATGAGCTAGCAAGCTTATTGAACCCAAGTCAGCTGACTAAAGGCGGAATTGCCGGCTAAGTAAAGCCCAATAAAAAAGCGAAGCCAGCAGTTGGCTTCGCTTTTGGCCTACTATGATCCAAATACTAATTAAGCGACACGATTGAGTACCGCTCTTAGCTTGAGTGGCTTAACTGGCTTAGCAATAAAGCTGAAACCATGCGCTTTGATCGCCGCTAGCATGTCATCAGTACGATCCGCACTGATAATCACCCCTTCGAAACTATCACCCAGTCTCAAGCGACACTGCTGCAGAACTTCGAGGCCGGTGCGCCCATTGTCGAGTCGATAATCCGAGAAGATCACATCTGGTTGCCAACTGTCTTCCAGACACTTCAAGCTTTCAACTAGATCACCTGCAGTTCGCACATCGCACCCCCAACGACCAATCAGGTTCTCCATGCCGACCAGAATGTCTCGCTCGTTATCCACACACAGGATTTTCAGTTGGGCAATCTCACTGTTGACAGTCGGTGCTGCCACTTGCGGTGCAGTAACCACCTTCTCAGCTCGAGGCAAGGTAATCGAGAATACGCTGCCTTCATCTGGCCAAGAGCGCATCGAGATTTCATGTCCAAGAACGTGTGCGATCCCTTTTGAAATCGCTAAGCCAAGACCTAAGCCTTGATCTGAACGAACTTGGCTACCACGAGTGAACTCTTCAAAGATCTCTTGCTGTTTATCTTCATCGATACCAGTGCCGTTATCCCATACATCAATACGCACTCGGCTATCCACGCGCCGTGCACCCAATACAACTTTACCGCTTGGGTTGTAGCGGAACGCATTGGTCAAAAAGTTCTGAATCACGCGACGCAGTAGTTTGGGATCGGATTGAATAAACAGCGATGACGGCACCATGTGGAAATCGATATTCTGTTGCCCTGCCAAAGCGCTAAATTCTGCATTCAGGTTGGACAGCACATCATTAATAGCGAAACTATGGACATTGGTTTCTAACTTGCCCGATTCCAAGCGCGAGATATCAAGCAGATCACCAATCAAGTCTTCTGCCGCACCAAGTGCACTCTCGATATGCGAAGAGAGCTGCTTAACCTCTTGCTCTTTCGCGACTTCTGACAGTGAAGAAGCAAACAAGCGCGCCGCATTCAATGGCTGCATCAAGTCGTGGCTCACTGCCGCCAAGAAACGCGATTTAGATTGTGACTCTTGTTCTGATACTTGAGTAGCTTTCACCAAACGCTGGTTGAGTTTTTCAAGCTCTTGGGTACGCTCGTGAACACGAGTTTCTAGGCTCTCATTGGCGTCTTTCAGCGCCTGCTCCGCTTGTCTAAATACCGTGATATCGGTAAAGCTCATCACAAACCCGCCACTTGGCATCGGGTTACCTTGTACTTCAATTACGCGGCCATCTGGCCTTACCCGCGAAGAGGTGTGACGGGTGCCTTGCTCAAGGTGGAAGATGCGTCGCTTAACGTGGTCTTCTGGATCGCCGGGCCCACATAATCCCTGCTCCGCATTGTGTCGAATCACATCGGCAATTGGCCTACCAACTTGAATCAGTCCACTAGGGAACACGAACAACTCAAGATAACGCTGGTTCCATGCCACTAAACGTAGTTGTTGGTCGACTACCGCAATGCCTTGACCGATATGTTCAATCGCCCCTTGCAACAAGCCACGACTGAAATCATACAGTTCAGAGGCTTCATCAACGATGGTCGCAACCTCTTCTAGCTGCATATTTCTGCCCTGCAGAGCGGAAGTAAGTACTAACTTAGCAGAAGAGGCACCAAATACACCGGCAAGCACACGTTCAGCATGTCGAATCAAACTGGCAGGTGATTGTTGATTGGGCAGTAGTGGTCGACCTTGTTGCTGCCAATACGCCTGAAAGGCACTTTTCGCGCGCTTACGTCCCACAAACCGTGAGGCGAGCATCTCTAGCTCAGCAACCGTCACACGACTCTGGTAAAGACTCATGTTTTCGTTTTCAGGCAAAGGCGCACCAACGAATGCTGCTGATTGTAAGCGCTCACTTAGGCTTGGCCTTGTCGATAGGGATATCACTACATAACAGAGTGTATTCACGGTGATACTAAGCACAATCCCCCAGTTAGAGCTACTGACATCCCAGTTGGCTAACAGGTCGGGTGGCGTGATCAGCCACAACAACAAATTGCTCTCTTGGTCGCCCGCCAGCATGCTGGTTTGGCTCATTAAGGTGATCAGCCAAATAATAGAACCAAACAACAGACCAACATAGACACCTTTACGGTTACCCAAACGCCAGTACATGCCCCCAATCAGGGCTGGCGCAAACTGTGCGATCGCCGCAAACGAGAGAAAACCTATCGCAGAGAGTGAGTGGATACTATCTAATGCTTGATAGAAGCCCCACGCCCCCAGCAGCAACAATAGGATGAGCGCACGACGAATCACCAGCAGCAACCCAGAGAAGTGTCGATGGGTTCTCTGCGTTAGTCGCATACGGCGCAGCAATAACGGCATCACCAGATCATTGGAGACCATGATCGCCAGTGCAATCGTAGAAACGATCACCATGCCACTCGCCGCTGACGTGCCGCCTAAAAAGGCCAGCAAAGCAATGTTGTTGGCCCCTTCTGCCATTGGCAAACTAATTACATAGGTATCGGCAGGCATCCCCGTCAACAACCCTTGCCCTGCCCATGCAATTGGCAGCACAAACAGCCCCATCAGAATCAAATAAACAGGGAACAGCCAGCGCGCGGTATGCAGATCTTGCGGCCTTTCATTCTCAACCACCATGGTATGGAACTGCCTTGGCAGACAGACAATTGCCAACATCGTCAGCACAGTATGGATAATAAGAGTGGGAATATTAGGGGATTCATAAGTCTGCGCAGCGACTTCAAGCAGATCAATCTTATCGCTACTGGTCGCCAGGTAGATGATAAACAGCCCGACAATTAAGAAAGCCACCAGCTTGACGATCGACTCAAACGCGACCGCCATCATCATCCCACGGTGGTGTTCCGTGTTATCGATATGACGGGTACCAAACAACATAGTGAAGATGGCCAAAGCGCCCACCACAAACCAAGAAACGTGGTAGTCCTGATAACCAAAATCTTGCGCCAGACTCGGAGCAACAATATCGAGCCCCATGGTAATACCACGCAGCTGCAGTGCTATGTAAGGCAGAATCCCCACTACAGCAATAATCGTCACCGTGACCGCGAGCCCTTGTGATTTGCCATAACGAGCGGCAATGAAGTCAGCAATCGAGGTGATATGTTCGCGCTTGGCGATGACGATAAGCCGCGCCAAGATCCGCCAACACAAAGTAAAAACCAGAATTGGGGCTATGTAGATAGGAAGAAAAGACCACGGGTTATTACTGGCCTGCCCCACTGTGCCGTAGAAGGTCCACGAGGTACAGTAAACCGCAATTGATAAGCTGTAGATCCATGGTCGCCAGCGTGACAACCAGCGAGTTTGCCGATCTCCATACCAAGCAATTAAAAATAACACCCCGAGATAGGCGAGTGAGACGGGGATTACGATCCATCCTTGCATTGCGAACCCTTTTCTTCCATAAAAAAACCTCTCCATAAGGGAGAGGTTTCATTTAACTAAGGAAGTGTCAGCAACACAATCAGGTCGATTAATTTCTGTGCTTCAGGCTCTAATTCTCTGCTTTAGCTGTCGCAGCTTCCAATTCGACGTCGACCACGGAACTGCGCTCATCCAACTTAATAAACAGAGCCAGCACACCCATTGCAGCCATCACCCAGAAAATGTTCGCGCCCCACAATTCATAACCCCAACCACTCAGAGTGGTCATCAATGCGATAAACGCACCAAGCGGAATCGCATTATAGAGCGCTTGCAGTGCCACCATCTTATTCTCTTCTTCAGATTGGATGTACTGAATGGCAGCAATGTGCGCCATTGCGAATGTCACACCATGCAGCAACTGTACTAATACCAAACCAAAGATATCGGTTGTCGATGCCGTAATACCCCAACGCGCAATCACACCCAGTGCAGCAATAACAAATAGCGTTCTGAGTGCCATGCCAGAGAAGAGACGCTTACTTAATGCAAACACACCCACTTCCGCCACGACCCCTAAGCTCCACAAGTAGCCGATAATGGCTTCGGAGTGGCCCGCTTCCTTCCAATAAATAGCACTAAAACTGTAGTAAGCAGCGTGACTACCTTGCAATAACGCCATCAACGCAAGGAACTTCACAACCGAGCGCTCACGCATCAACGCTCCTAACTTTGGACGTACTTGGTGCTGTTCGGATTGCGTCACTGGCATCAGGTTCGGGTTTCTCATTGCCAGTATCAGAGATACAAACACCCCAGCCAATGCCGTATACAAGATCATATCGGTGCCAAACTGTGCCACCAGATAACCAACCACGGTCGAGCCAGCAATAAATGCAACCGAACCCCAAAGTCGTGTGCGGCCATAATCCAACACCTTAAGTCGACTGTAGTAGTTCGCCATTGCGTCGGACAACGGAACAACTGGCCCGCAACAGAGATTAAATAAGATGGTTGCTAGCAGCATTAATAGGAAGCTACCACCGGTAAAGAAGTGAAACGCGACGAAAATCAGTGCCGCTAAACTGAGCCAGCGCAGAGCAGGCATTAAGTGCTCCGCTTTATGGACACGTGGAGTAATCAAAAGGTTCGCCACACATCGCGTCGCAAAACCCACACCGATCAATACACCAATATCACCTGCCGAAACCCCTTGGTCTTCGAACCATAATGCCCAAAACGGCAGATAGACACCGTAAGCGAAAAAGAAACCGATGAAATACTGAGATATCCATCCATACGGGGAAGGGTTAAACATACATATACCTATATAAACGATTGCAGAGAGGCAGCGGAGATTATGCCTCTACGCAATCATATGAAAAAGGGAATAATTGCTGCTTTGAGTTTCCGTGTTATCAATGACTGTATCGCCGAGGAAAATCGCACGTTTAGACTAAAGTCGTCTGGAGCTTCAGTGAGTTTTTGTCAGACTTAACTTTAGGTTCTTCACTCTATCTGCGACGCTTATGCCTGATAAATTTAATATGCAGCACCCACCCTTCGATAGCTTATCTGAGGCTGAACAATTGACCCTGCGTTCTGCGCTCGACGTGGTTTACTATCGTGCTCAAGAGACCATTCTCGAAGCGGATCGCCCAAGTCGTCATCTGCATATTTTAATTAAAGGTGCCGTAGAGGAGCGTGCTAGCCAAGATGGGGAGATTTACGCCCACTATGCAAACGACGATATCTTTGATGTTCGTAGTCAATTTGAGCCTCACACCAAACACCAATACATTGCACTAGAAGATACCCTCAGCTACCTGCTTCCCACCGATGTATTCCTCGAGCTCTACAATGCAAATGGCCAGTTTGCTGCCTACTTTGATAACAACCTAGCCAAACGTAAAGAGCTCATAGAGGCCGCTAAACAGCAGCAAAACTTGGCTGAATTTATCCTAACCAAAGTCGACGATTCGATTTATCACCCACCTCTGATCCTAGAGCCTAACCAACCTATCAATGAGGTAACAAGAACCCTTAAGGAGCAAGGGCTCGACTCGGCTTTAGTTCGTTTGGCCTATGATGATCTAAAAGCTTTTGGATCATCATGTACCCTGCCCTACTCTATCGTCACACGGACCAATTTATTGCACGCTGTGATGCTCGAGGATTACCCCCTTGATGCGCCCGTCGGTGAGATAGCGACCTTCCCTGTTTTGCATGTCAATGATGGTGATTTCCTGTTTAACGCCATGATTAATATGACGCGTAATCGGGTAAAACGCTTGATGGTTTGTGATGGGCAAGAAGCGGTCGGCATGCTCGATATGACACAGATATTGAGTGCCTTCTCGACCCACTCTCATGTACTGACTCTGCGAATTGCCCGCGCCACCAGCATCGAAGAGTTGGCCATGGCCTCCAACAAACAGCGTCAATTGGTTGAGAGCTTAATCAGCAATGGCATTCGAACGCGCTTTATCATGGAACTGATCTCTGCGGTTAACGAGCAGATTATCGAGAAAGCTTTTGAACTGATTTTGCCTCCGGCACTGCAAAACCACTGCTGCCTGATTGTGCTCGGCTCAGAGGGACGAGGAGAACAGATACTCAAAACAGACCAAGACAACGCGCTGATCATTCAAGACGGTTTAGAATGGCATCACTGTGAAGAGGTCATGGCTGAGCTGACTCATACCCTGCAGCAGTTAGGCTACCCGCTCTGCCCGGGCAATGTGATGGTGAATAATCCGAAGTGGGTGCACTCACAACAAGGCTGGAAGGAAACACTGTCCCAATGGGTGAAGAAGGCGACTCCCGATACGGTCATGGACATCGCCATCATGGCAGACGCTCATGCAGTCGCGGGCAATCGAGAGCTACTGCAACCTGTTAAAGATCATTTGAGAGATTTAATGGTGGGACAAGAGCTCATACTCACAGAGTTTTGCCGCCCTGCCTTGAACTTCTCTGTACCGCTATCTCTGTTTGGTAACGTGAAAGCATCTAAATCAGGGTTAGACATAAAACAGGGAGGCATTTTCCCTATCGTTCATGGTGTAAGAGCACTCAGCCTTGAGCACGGCATCAGTGTTAACAACACCTTCGAACGCATCGAAGCGCTAGTGGAAAAGAATGTTCTTGAACGAAGCACTGCAGACAACCTCAGCGAAGCACTCAAACAGTTCTTCAAATGGCGTCTATCACAACGTTTATCGCAGCAGCACAGCAGTAATAAACTCGACGTGAAGCTCATGGAGCGCGCAGACCGAGATCTATTAAGGCACAGTTTGCACGTCGTGAAAAAGTTTAAGCAATGGTTGGGCTATCACTACCAAATTAGGGATTAGATCACCATGAACCGATTAGTACGCTATTACTGGTATCGAAAACTCAAGGGGTCGCCCTATCGGGATCTCTTCACCACCACTTCAGGACAAGAGTTGGTGTCACTCGATTGTGAAACCACCAGCCTCGATCCAAATCAAGCGGAGTTAGTCTCAATTGCAGCGACCAAGATTGTCGGTAACCGCATCATCACCAGTCAGCCGTTTGAGGTCAGACTAAGAGCACCTCAATCTTTAGATTCTAACTCGATAAAAATCCATCGCATTCGACACCAAGACCTCAAACATGGGGTCGAAGAGAAGCAAGCCATCAGCGCACTGCTCGACTTCATCGGTAATCGACCTTTGGTGGGCTATCACATCCGCTATGACAAAAAGATTCTTGATAAAGCGTGTTTAAAACATTTTGGCTTCCCTATGCCTAATCCATTAGTAGAAGTTAGTCAGCTCTATCAAGAAAAGCTCGAAAAACACCTGCCAAATGCTTATTTCGATCTAAGCCTCGATACCATCTGTCGCCAGCTCGACCTACCGCTGCCCACCAATAAACATGATGCATTACAAGACGCTATCTCGGCCGCACTGATATTTGTGCGCCTTCAACATGGTGATCTACCACGCTTCAACTCGTCTTATTCATAAATCAACCCGCGTAAATAATTGAAACGATCTAACTCTCAAAAAAACACTTAACTCGCTATTTTTTAAGTAGAAACACGCTTCTCATCCTAAAGTCTAATTGTGGAAATGGCTCTGCTAGCCGACAGTGATAACACAACGACAGTCCACTAACTTGACTTAGAAACTGAACATAAAGGAAGTTGCCAATTCATTAGGAATGTAGGCACAAGGAGAGATGCAATGAGTGAAGCCCACGTTTATCCGGTAAAAGAAAACATCAAAGCAAATACGCACGCGGATAATGACACTTACCTAGCCATGTACCAACAATCTGTTTCTGACCCTGAAGGTTTCTGGGGCGAGCATGGAAAAATCGTAGATTGGATTAAGCCTTTCACCCAAGTGAAAAGCACTTCATTTGACCCAGGTCACATCGACATTCGCTGGTTTGAAGATGGCACACTCAACGTGTCTGCTAACTGTATTGACCGCCACCTTGCTGAGCGCGGTGACGACGTGGCAATCATCTGGGAAGGTGATGACCCAGCTGACGACAAGACGCTGACTTTTAACGAACTGCACAAAGAAGTGTGTGAGTTCTCTAACGCACTTAAAGAGCAAGGCGTGCAAAAAGGCGACGTAGTATGTCTGTACATGCCAATGGTGCCAGAAGCGGCGGTTGCGATGCTTGCTTGTACACGTATCGGTGCAGTTCATACTGTGGTATTTGGTGGCTTCTCACCAGAAGCACTATCAGGCCGTATTATCGATTCTGATTCTAAGGTTGTGATCACCGCTGATGAAGGTGTTCGTGGCGGCCGTGCCGTTCCTCTTAAGAAGAATGTCGATGAAGCTCTGACCAACCCAGAAGTGAAAACCATTCAAAAAGTCATCGTTATGAAACGTACTGGTGGTGATATTGATTGGCACGAGCATCGTGATGTTTGGTGGCATGAAGCAACAGCAAACGTATCTTCAGAGTGCCCACCAGAAGAGATGAAAGCAGAAGACCCTCTATTCATTCTCTACACATCTGGTTCAACAGGTAAACCTAAAGGTGTTCTACACACAACAGGTGGCTACCTAGTTTACGCGGCAATGACGTTCAAGTATGTATTTGATTACCAAGAAGGCGAAACCTTCTGGTGTACCGCGGATGTGGGTTGGATCACTGGCCACACATACCTAATCTACGGCCCACTGGCGAACGGCGCTAAGACAATCCTATTTGAGGGCGTGCCAAACTACCCGAATACTAGCCGTATGAGTGAAGTGGTTGATAAGCACCAAGTAAACATCCTATACACGGCGCCAACAGCGATTCGTGCTCTGATGGCGAAAGGTAACGAAGCGGTTGAAGGCACCACACGTAGCAGCCTACGTATCATGGGCTCGGTAGGTGAACCAATTAACCCAGAAGCGTGGGAGTGGTACTACAAAACAATTGGTAACGAAAACTCTCCGATTGTTGATACATGGTGGCAAACCGAAACGGGCGGTATCTTGATTGCTCCTCTTCCGGGCGCAACGGACCTAAAGCCAGGTTCAGCGACTCGCCCATTCTTTGGCGTTCAACCTGCACTAGTCGATAACATGGGCAACATCATTGAAGGCGCAACCGACGGTAACCTAGTGATTCTAGATTCTTGGCCTGGTCAAATGCGTACTGTTTATGGCGACCATGAGCGCTTCGAGCAGACTTACTTCTCAACCTTCAAAGGCATGTACTTCACTAGTGATGGTGCTCGTCGTGATGAAGATGGTTACTACTGGATCACAGGCCGTGTTGATGACGTACTGAACGTATCTGGCCACCGTATGGGTACGGCAGAGATTGAATCAGCGCTGGTTGCATTCGATAAGATTGCAGAGGCTGCAATTGTGGGTATTCCTCACGACATCAAAGGCCAAGCGATCTACGCTTACATCACCCTAAATGACGGTGAGTTCCCAACGGCTGAACTGCATAAAGAGGTGAAAGACTGGGTACGTAAAGAGATCGGTCCGATTGCGACACCAGACGTACTGCACTGGACAGACTCTCTACCGAAAACGCGTTCTGGTAAGATAATGCGTCGTATCCTACGTAAGATTGCAACAGGTGATACAGGCAACCTTGGCGACACTTCTACGCTTGCTGACCCAAGTGTGGTTGACAAGCTCATCGCAGAAAAAGCTGAGCTTGCATAAAACTGCGGATAAACAGTCCTAACTTGGGCATGTTTACCTGATATGTTTAAAACACCCCCATATGTAAACCGTCACCTGTGTGGCGGTTTTTTTATGCCTGATCTTGATCTCAAATATCCTTCCTTAAATTAAGGCTTCTCCCATTTTTTGTTAACTTGGTAACAATTCTGCACCATTACATTAGGAGATTAGACCAGTAAATTGCTGCGATTTGCGCTGAATTAGCTATAATCTGGTTCTAATTTTTAAAATCGGTCGTTTTAGCTCTAGCAAAACGGCATGATTTGTAAATAAAATGGGACATTCGCTCTCGTCGTCACGATAAAGGAAGATAGCCCCACGATGTCTACAAAGTTTCGCATTCTAGTTTTAAATGGCCCAAACCTTAACCTGTTAGGCCTAAGAGAGCCTGCTCATTACGGTTCTCAAACACTTGACCAGATAATTGACGGTCTGAAAGAGCAAGCGAAAACGCAGGACGTTGAGCTATCTCACTTACAATCAAATCGTGAGTACGAGCTAATTGAAGCCATTCACGGTGCATTCCAAAATATTGATTTTATTATTATCAATCCAGCAGCGTTCACACACACCAGTGTGGCACTGCGCGATGCACTGCTTGGCGTAGCAATCCCATTTATTGAAGTGCACCTTTCTAATGTTCACGCACGTGAACCGTTTAGGCACCACTCTTACCTCTCAGACAAAGCCGAAGGGGTAATTTGTGGCTTGGGCGCACAAGGCTACCAATTTGCTTTGACCGCTGCGATTAACAAGCTTCAGTCAAAGTAACGAACATAACCGAACTAATAGACACCAGCTCCAGTCATAGAGCATGGTTAATTAACAAATAAGAGAAAGAAACGATGGATATTCGCAAAATCAAAAAGCTGATCGAATTGGTTGAAGAGTCTGGTATCGCAGAACTAGAAATCTCTGAAGGTGAAGAGTCAGTACGCATCAGCCGTAACGGCACTGCTCCTGCAGCAGCACCAGTTCAATACGCAGCAGCGCCAGCAGCTGTAGCAGCACCAGCTCCTGCAGCGGCTCCAGCTCCTGCGGCGGCTCCAGAAGCAGCTGAAGCTCCAGCGGCAGTAACTGGTCACCAAGTTCTTTCTCCAATGGTTGGTACTTTCTATAGCGCGCCAAGCCCAGATGCAAAACCATTCGTTAAAGTAGGTCAACAAGTTAACGCTGGCGACACTCTATGTATCGTTGAAGCGATGAAGATGATGAACCAAATCGAAGCGGACAAATCTGGCGTTGTAACTGCAATCCTAGTTGAAGACGGCCAACCAGTTGAGTTCGACCAAGCTCTAGTAATTATCGAATAATAGAGAAGCCTCATTATGTTAGATAAATTAGTAATCGCGAACCGTGGTGAAATTGCACTACGTATTCTGCGAGCATGTAAAGAGCTAGGCATTAAGACGGTAGCTGTTCACTCAACAGCTGACCGTGACCTTAAGCACGTACTGCTTGCAGATGAAACTATTTGTATCGGTCCAGCTCGTGGTATCGATAGCTACCTGAACATCCCTCGCATCATCAGTGCGGCAGAGGTAACAGGCGCTGTTGCTATTCACCCTGGCTACGGCTTCCTATCTGAAAACGCAGACTTTGCTGAGCAAGTTGAGCAAAGCGGTTTCATCTTCGTAGGTCCAAAAGCTGAAACTATCCGCATCATGGGTGATAAAGTTTCTGCAATCACGGCAATGAAGAAAGCAGGCGTACCTTGTGTACCGGGTTCTGACGGCCCACTGAACGACGACGAAGCAACTAACAAAGCTCACGCTAAGCGTATTGGCTACCCAGTAATCATCAAAGCATCTGGTGGCGGCGGTGGTCGTGGTATGCGTGTTGTACGTTCTGAAAAAGAGCTAACTGAAGCGATCGCAATGACACGTGCAGAAGCAAAAGCATGTTTCAACAACGATATGGTTTACATGGAGAAATTCCTAGAAAACCCACGTCACGTTGAAGTACAAGTGATTGCTGACGGTCAAGGCGGTGCTATCCACCTTGGTGAGCGTGACTGTTCTATGCAGCGTCGTCACCAGAAGGTTGTGGAAGAAGCGCCAGCACCAGGTATCACTGCAGAAATGCGTAAGTACATTGGTGAGCGTTGTACTCGTGCTTGTCTTGAGATTGGCTACCGTGGTGCAGGTACTTTTGAGTTCCTATACGAAAACGGCGAGTTCTACTTCATCGAGATGAACACTCGCATCCAAGTAGAGCACCCAGTAACTGAGATGGTTACCGGTGTTGACCTAATCAAAGAGCAACTACGTGTTGCTGCGGGTCAGCCTTTGTCTTTCACTCAAGATGACATCAAGATCAGCGGTCACGCTATCGAGTGTCGTATCAATGCGGAAGACCCAGATAAGTTCCTACCTTCACCAGGTAAGATCGAGCGTTTCCACGCACCAGGCGGCATGGGCGTACGTTGGGATTCTCACATCTACACAGGCTACACAGTACCACCTCACTACGATTCAATGATTGGTAAGCTGATCACTTACGGTGAGAACCGCGATGTTGCTATCTCTCGTATGAAGAATGCTCTAGGTGAGATGATTGTAGAAGGCATCAAAGTGAACATCCCTCTACAAGAGTCGATCATGAACGACGAGAACTTCCAACACGGTGGTGCAAACATCCACTACCTTGAGAAGAAACTTGGTCTTCAATAATCGGTTCATTTAAGAACATCACGAAATGCCCACCTCGGTGGGCATTTTTATTTCTAATAATTTCATCAATACAAGCAACTGAAAAGAAAAAGTTAAATAGGTCAAATTCACATTTTCATCTCTGTCTTCCCACGATATTTCTGATCCTTTAATCAAACAAGTCGTAGATCTGTGTGATGTAAAAATCATCTGGAGACAAGACAATGAAACTGGTTAAATCATTTGCAATCGTGAGTGCGATCAGTGCTGCAATAGTGGGTTGCGGCAACGATGACTCACACCATACCTCAGCAGCAGACTCCTCTTACCTTCGCGTTTTCCATGCTGCTCCTGACGCACCGAAAGTCAACGTGCTTCTTGACGGGCAACCTGCTCTACAAAATGTTGACTACCAACAATCATCAGGACAAATTTCCGTATCCCCAGGCGACCATACAGTCCAAGTTGACGCTATTCTCGCTGATGGAACCACCACGACCGTCGTTCCTGCAACAACGCTCGATTTGATGGCTGGGCAAGAATACAACGTTGTTGCGACAGGGAAAGTCGGCGACAATTCATTCGGGCCTCAGATCATAGCAAGGGACTTCATGGCCCCAACCGATGCACGAGTTCAAGTGATGCACTCTGCACCCGATGCGCCCACCGTGGATGTGTTCATCACAGCCCCCAATACCGACCTCACAACTGCAACGCCTTTCGCCAATGACGTTTCATTTCTAGGCGTAACCGATGTAATGAACGTACCTGCAGATACCTACCAAGTGCGCATCACGGATCCATCTGACCCAACTCAAGTGTTTTTCGATTCCGGCTCAATAGCGGTACCTGCCGGAGCGGACTGGTTTGTCGCGGCAACCAATAACACCACAGCAGGCGCGTCACCAGTAACTCTGCTAGTGGATACAGGCAGCGGCTCGCTAACGGTGCAAGACACTAATAGCGGCGCAGATGTTCGCGTGGTACACACCATTTCAGATGCCCCAGGCGTCGATATGTGGGTCAATGGCACAGCCCCAGTCAGTGGTTCGCCCCTATTTAACCTAATGTACAAGGGCAAAACAGACTATCTAGCACTTGATGCCGCATCGACAGACTTCGCGGTAGCTGTTAACGGCAGCAGCCCTGTCAGCATCGTCAGTGCCCTCGGTCTAACAGCTTCACTTACCGCGAATACAACCTACACCGCCTTGGCTATTGGTAACCTGGGGGATGGCGTTAGCAATGATGAGCTTTACGTCGTTGAAGATGATGTTAGAAGAATCGCGACAGAAGCCAAACTGCGAGCGATTCACGCCTCTACGTTGGCAGGCATTGTCGACATTTATGTGAGTGCTGACGCGACTCCAAGTTCTGACGATGTGATTCTAGAAGATATCCCTTACAAAGGAGATAGCGGTTTACTGCCCGTAATGCCTGGCACGGTATACATAATGATCACGCCAGCCAATACCCCTAGCACCATCGCTATTGGGCCAGTAATGCTCGACCTCACTGGCGGTTCAATCACAACGCTTGTTGCGATTGACGATCCTGTCGCACCCACCAGCGTATCAGCAATCAGTTTAGACGACTAATGACCATTTCAACTATCTGCTAGCCCAGTGTTCATCGCGAACACTGGGCTTACTTATATCTGGAACGGCAGTTTTAATTGAGGGTAATCGCTCATTAAATCTGCTAAACTCTGCGCCCAATTCATTTTCAACCATTGTTAAGAGCACATACCCATGCCTTGGATTCAAATCAAGCTTAATGCGACCAACGAAAATGCCGAACAGATCGGCGACATGTTGATGGAAGAGACTGGTGCTCTTTCTGTCACTTTCCTTGATGCACAAGATACCCCTGTATTTGAGCCTCTGCCGGGTGAGACGCGACTTTGGGGTGATACGGATATCCTAGCTCTATACGACGCTGAAATTGATACCAGCGCCGTTCTAGCACAAATCAAAGCAAGCAACATGTTCCCTGCGGATTTCGCTCACAAAGTTGAGCAAATCGAGGACAAAGACTGGGAACGTGAATGGATGGATAACTTCCACCCAATGAAGTTCGGTGAGCGCCTATGGATCTGCCCAAGCTGGCGAGATATCCCAGAGCCGGACGCGGTAAATGTAATGCTTGACCCAGGTCTAGCGTTTGGTACGGGTACTCACCCAACAACAGCACTTTGTTTAGAGTGGTTAGAAGGTCTAGATCTGTCAGGTAAGACAGTGATCGACTTCGGTTGTGGCTCTGGCATCCTAGCGATCGCAGCGATCAAACTCGGTGCAGCAAAAGTTATCGGGATCGACATTGATCCGCAGGCTCTACTGGCATCAAAAGACAACGCTGAGCGCAATGGCGTTGCTGACCAATTAGAAGTGTTCCTTCCTCAAGATCAGCCAGAAGGCCTGATTGCCGATGTTGTGGTTGCTAACATCCTTGCCGGTCCACTACGTGAACTTTCAGGCATCATTAAGGGTCTAGTAAAAGAAGACGGTGTACTTGCGATGTCGGGTGTTTTAGATACACAAGCGGAAGACGTTGCAACTTATTACCGTGATGAACTTCACATTGATCCGATTATCGAGCAGCAAGAGTGGTGTCGAATCTCTGGTCGCAAGCAAGGCTAGATAAGACTTTGAGCGCTAATTGACTGAATTTTATGCAAATTACAAAAACAAATTGTAAATGCTCAAATATTAGTCTTTTCACGCAGCAAAAAAATGCGTAAAATGCGCGCCCTTGCTGGTACAGAACTGTGATGACGTTTTGAAAATCGGAAATTATCAACTTAAGAACAATCTAATCGTCGCCCCAATGGCTGGCGTAACGGATAGACCATTCCGTGAGTTGTGTCTTCGCTATGGTGCGGGGATGGCAGTCAGTGAAATGATGTCCTCTAATCCTAAGGTTTGGAAAACGTCGAAGTCTCAGCAGCGTATGGTACATGAAGGCGAATCGGGCATTCGTTCAGTACAAATCGCTGGTGCAGATCCACAGCTTATGGCCGAGGCTGCGCAATTCAACGTTGAGAACGGTGCTCAAATCATCGATATCAACATGGGTTGCCCAGCAAAAAAAGTGAATAAGAAGCTTGCGGGCTCCGCACTACTACAATATCCGGATCTTATTGAAGAGATCTTGAAGGCTGTAGTAAATGCGGTTGACGTTCCAGTGACGTTGAAAACTCGTACAGGCTGGGACACAGACAATAGAAACTGTGTCCAAATCGCTAAAATAGCCGAAAACTGCGGCATTCAAGCGCTTGCCCTTCACGGGAGAACTCGTGCTTGTATGTACAAAGGTGAGGCCGAATACAAACACATTAAAGCGGCGAAACAAGCCGTCTCTATACCGGTTATCGCTAACGGTGATATCGATAGCCCTGAGAAGGCGAAGTTTGTACTGGAGTACACCGGTGCTGACGCTTTAATGATTGGCCGTCCTGCCCAAGGACGTCCTTGGATTTTCCAGGAAATCCACCACTATTTGGAAAACGGCACCACGATGGACCCACTCCCAACTTCGGAAGTGAAGGACATCATGCTTGGTCATGTTCACGCTCTACATGAGTTTTATGGAGAGTTTTTAGGCCCGCGCATTGCTCGTAAGCATGTAGGTTGGTACCTAAAAGAACACGAACAAGCGAGTGAGTTTCGCCGTACCTTCAACGCACTCGAAGCAGGTGATCTGCAGCTTGAGGCGTTAGAAGGTTATTTTGATAACGTTGCACCATAATTACGAGAAGAGCTAGACCGAATATGTTCGAACAAAATCTGACTTCAGAAGCATTGACAGTGACTACAGTTACATCACAAGACCAAATCACGCAGAAACCACTACGTGATTCAGTGAAAGCATCATTGAAAAACTACCTTGCTCAATTAAACGGTCAAGAAGTCAGCGAGTTATACGAACTAGTATTAGCTGAAGTTGAACAGCCACTACTAGACACCATCATGCAGTACACTCGCGGTAACCAAACTCGCGCAGCAACTATGATGGGTATCAACCGCGGTACTCTTCGCAAGAAACTTAAAAAGTACGGCATGAACTAATCATTCTGACGTATAGAAATTTAAAGCCCAACTTACTGAGTAAGTTGGGCTTTTTTTATCTCTAAGCTCAGTCGTTGCAACAGCTGCCTTTCTGGGTATTCTCAGAATCCAGTGCCGCCAGAATTGAGCAGTGACTCGCATCATCATCCACATGCCCACAGCACGCATCATTGATTTTTTTCAGGGCAATTCGAATACGGCTCAGCTCGGCGATTTTCTCATCAATCATCGTCAATTTAGCACTGGTAATCGACTTCACCTCCGCGCAGCTATGCTGGGTTGCCTCCAAGCGAATATCGAGTAATTCTTTAATCTCTTCCAAGCTCAGGCCCAACGCCTTTGATTTTAGGATGAAGGTCACCTGCTTTTGGTTATTTTCGTCATACAGTCGATAGCCAGACTCACTGCGACTCGCCGGAGCAATAAGGTGATTTTTCTCGTAGAACCGTAGCGTATCCGCTGTTACACCACAGCGTTTCGCTAATTCTCCTATCTGAAACATAGTTTTTCCTGATTTTTCATTACTGCCACAATTAACCTTTTCGTTACTTTTCAGGCTCAAATGGCAATTTTCATAATTATTTTTGAGATGCCAAACGATTGCGCGAGCTTTTTTGTAATAAATTAGTTAGAATGTGCGCCATCAAATTTGGAGACTGTTACTTTCTTAGGTATTAAACATAAGAAGAAACGGAATCTCAAAGGTCTTTACCAAAACTGGCCAATATTTTATCTCTTGCTCTGTTGTACGTTAAACAGAGTGGAGAAGATAGAAACAAGTTCTTTTTTGGCAAATATCTTTATTTTAACTCCATGAATTTGAGGAAGATGGAAGCATGAATAACGCTCGTCCAATTCGCCGCGCCCTAATCAGCGTATCAGACAAAACTGGTATCGTTGAATTTGCACAAGCCCTTGCTAACCGTGGTGTCGATATTCTATCGACTGGTGGCACTGCTCGCCTGCTTGCTGAGAAAGGCATCTCTGTAACAGAAGTATCAGACTACACAGGCTTCCCAGAAATGATGGACGGCCGCGTTAAGACTCTGCATCCAAAAGTTCATGGTGGCGTTCTAGGTCGTCGTGGTCAAGATGATGAAGTGATGGAAACTCACGGCATCAATCCTATCGATATGGTTGTTGTTAACCTATACCCATTCGCAGAAACCGTTGCTAAAGAAGGTTGTACTCTTGCTGACGCTGTTGAGAACATCGATATCGGTGGTCCAACAATGGTTCGCTCTGCAGCGAAAAACCACAAAGACGTAACTATCGTTGTGAACGCTCACGACTACGATCGCGTTATCGCTGAAATGGACGCGAACGAGAAGTCTCTAACACTAGAAACTCGTTTCGACCTGGCTATCGCGGCATTCGAGCACACAGCTTCTTACGACGGCATGATCGCTAACTACTTCGGCACTATGGTCCCATCTTACGGTGAGAACAAGGAAGGTGACGAAGAGAGCAAATTCCCTCGCACGTTCAACCAACAGTTCGAGAAGAAGCAAGACATGCGCTACGGCGAGAACAGCCACCAAGCAGCCGCATTCTACGTTGAAGCGAACCCTGAAGAAGCGTCTGTTTCTACTGCTCGCCAAATCCAAGGTAAAGCCCTTTCTTACAACAACATCGCAGACACTGACGCTGCACTTGAGTGTGTGAAAGAGTTCGACGAGCCAGCATGTGTGATTGTAAAGCACGCTAACCCATGTGGTGTAGCACTAGGTAAAGACATCCTAGAAGCTTACGACCGTGCATTCAAAACAGACCCAACGTCTGCATTTGGCGGCATCATCGCATTCAACCGCGAACTAGACGCAGCAACAGCAACGGCTATTACTGAGCGTCAATTCGTTGAAGTTATCATTGCACCATCTGTTTCTGCTGAAGCAGTAGAAATCGTAGCGGCTAAGAAAAACCTTCGCCTACTTGAGTGTGGCGAGTGGACAGCTAAGACGACTGGCTTTGACGTGAAACGCGTTAACGGTGGCCTACTGGTTCAAGACCGCGACCAAGGCATGGTTTCTCAAGATGACCTTAAAGTGGTTTCTAAGCGCCAACCTACAGAAGAAGAGCTAAAAGATGCTCTATTCTGCTGGAAAGTAGCGAAGTACGTGAAATCTAACGCGATCGTTTACTCGAAAGGCGACATGACTATCGGTGTAGGTGCAGGCCAAATGAGCCGCGTTTACTCTGCGAAAATCGCAGGTATCAAAGCTGCAGACGAAGGTCTACAGGTTGAAGGTTGTGTAATGGCCTCAGATGCATTCTTCCCATTCCGTGACGGTATCGACGCGGCTGCAGAAGCGGGCATCAAGTGTGTTATCCAACCAGGCGGCTCAATGCGTGATGACGAAGTTATCGCTGCAGCAGACGAGCACGGCATGGCGATGATCTTTACGGGCATGCGTCACTTCCGCCACTAATTTCCTCTTCGTATTTGGCACTGTGGCGTCGTTAGCTGCTTTCGCCCACCCCGGTCACATAGCAGGCTATGCTCCCGGGGATGGGCTCAATTGCTGCCTAGCCACATCACCAACTACTTTGAGCAAAACTTAACTTAAATTTCTCAAAGCCGTCATTCCGTATAGCGAGGAACGAGCGTAATACGGAATCTCTGGGTTTAAAACGTTAAACAGATTCCCGACAGTTTCGTTCCTCAACTTCGAGAATGACGATTTTTGATTGAAGGATTAAAACATGAATGTATTGATCATCGGTGCCGGCGGTCGTGAGCACGCACTTGGTTGGAAAGCAGCACAAAACCCAAACGTTGAAACAGTATTCGTTGCTCCAGGTAACGCAGGTACTGCACTTGAGCCAAAACTAGAAAACGTAAACATCGGCGTTGAAGACATTGCTGGCCTAGTGGCGTTTGCTCAAGAGAAAAAAATCGAACTGACTATCGTTGGTCCAGAAGCGCCACTCGTCATTGGTGTGGTTGACGCGTTCCGCGAAGTCGGTCTGCCAATCTTTGGTCCAACTCAAGCGGCTGCACAACTAGAAGGTTCTAAAGCATTCACTAAAGACTTCCTAGCTCGTCACGACATCCCAACCGGTTCTTACGCGAACTTCACTGAAATTGAGCCAGCTATCGCTTACGTTCGTGAGCAAGGCGCACCAATCGTAGTTAAAGCTGATGGCCTTGCGGCTGGTAAAGGCGTTATCGTTGCGATGACTCTGGAAGAAGCAGAAGACGCAATCAAAGACATGCTAGCAGGCAACGCATTTGGTGAAGCTGGCAGCCGCGTGGTTATTGAAGAGTTCCTTGAAGGCGAAGAAGCGAGCTTCATCGTGATGGTAGATGGCGCTAGCGTACTGCCTATGGCCACCAGCCAAGACCACAAACGTGTTGGCGACAAAGACACAGGCCCTAACACAGGCGGCATGGGTGCTTACTCTCCAGCTCCAGTAGTAACGCCAGAGATCCACAACCGTATCCTTGAAGAAGTTATCTACCCAACGGTACGTGGTATGGACGCAGAAGGCGCGCCTTACACAGGTTTCCTATATGCAGGTCTGATGATCGCAGCTGACGGCACACCGAAAGTTATCGAGTACAACTGCCGATTCGGCGATCCAGAAACGCAACCTATCATGATGCGTATGGAGTCAGACCTTGTTGAGCTTTGCCTAATGGCTATCGACGAGAAGCTGGACCAAGCAGAATCTAAGTGGGACCCACGCGCTTCAATTGGTGTTGTTCTTGCGGCTGGCGGCTACCCTGCTGACTATGCAAAAGGTGACGTGATTTCACTGCCTACAGGCGATGTTGAAGGCCAAAAAATCTTCCATGCTGGTACAGCGAATAACGAAGCTGGCGAAGTTGTGACGAATGGCGGCCGTGTTCTATGTGCGACAGCTCTTGGTAATAGCGTTTCTGAGGCTCAGGAGCGTGCGTACGCGCTAACTAAGCAAGTTAGCTGGAATGGTATGTTCCACCGTAATGACATCGGTTACCGTGCGATTGAGCGCGAGCAGAAGTAATCATTGTTGGTGATTGCAGATACTAAAAAGGCGCGTCATGCGCCTTTTTTAACTTTTGAACGTAATTTGCAGCCTTAAGAGTATTTGGCCTACCATGATCCATTTACTCCAAATGCTGTTCAGCAGTGATATTTCTACTGCTCTTTCAACAGCGCAGGGCGCGTAATACAGTCATGGCTGTCTTCCGCTAGCATCAGTAACTCCTCAACCGATACACTGCCCTTACCGAGCGATACATCGCCCAATACTGCCGCATAGCTGTCCACCGTCGCTAAGCGATTAATCACGAAGCTTGGCAATGTTTGGTTGAATTCAAATTCAGTGAATTCGTCACCGTCACAGCTCTCAAACGAGCGGCCATTCCAGTAGCCTTGCAGCAACTCTAAACCCTCACCGTTTTGTTTGTCGGTAGCGGTTAAGACCCCCGTCGCCTCTTTTTTGTAGCGCTCTAACTGCTCTGCTTGAATCGGTAAGATTTTTCCATCAATACGATGCTGTTGATAGACAGCGTCACCCGACGCATTAAAACGCACATGGACACGGTATGGCACGAGTTTGCCATTAGAGTCGCGCTGTTCACCTTCACGGATAAACTCACGTAGGATGCCATCAGACCAAGCATAATCGGTTTTGTACCAGCCATAATCACCTACAGTAACGTAGTCGGCTGAACTGTGTGGCTGTGTAAGCTTATTCGTGACCCAGTAAAAGCTGGTTGCGTCACCCATAACCTGACCGCCGGTGTAGGTTTCAAATTGTTCGAGATTTTGTGTCGGACTGGATGAGGAACATCCAACGAGAAGTGCTGAGAAGAGAGAAACGAGAAGAAATGTTTTTTTCATAAAACCTGTACCGAGGTGGAATACGACTACCTCGGTACAGTTTAGATTATTTCACTGAATCTTTCAGTGCTTTACCTGCAACAAATGCTGGAACATTTGCAGCAGCGATTTGAATCTCATCACCTGTTTTTGGGTTACGACCAGTGCGAGCTGCACGGTGGTTTACTTTGAAAGTACCAAAACCAATTAGCTGAACTTGATCGCCATCTTTAAGAGCATCAGTTACGCCACCAAGAGTCGCTTCTAGCGCAGCTTTCGCTTGAGCTTTAGAAAGGTCCGCTTTTTCAGCAATAAAGTCGATTAATTGGGTCTTGTTCATTTTAGGTTTCCCTTCTTTGTATTTTTAAATTCAATTCACTCTAAAACATAAATGCCCCATCTGGCAAAGGTTTGTCGACGATCTTTGACTCTAATGCCGTAGTTTTAGCCATAATATGAGTAATAACTCACAATTTGTTACTCAAATTCCCTTCCAAGCCCTTGTTTAAAGGGGGCTGAGACTAAAATTAATGATGACCAAAGCATCAATTTTTTTCTATAATCCAGCTTGAATCGCTGACAAAGCGTACAATCTATCATTAAGGGCAAACATGCTGCTGCTAACTATCTACGTCTCCATTGCGATTGGAGTTTCTTTTATCTGTTCCGTTTTGGAAGCTGTGTTACTGAGTATCAGTCCGAGCTACATCGCTCAACTCAAGCAACAAGGCCACCCTGCAGCTGAGTCGCTTGATAAGCTGAAAACAGACATTGATAGACCACTTGCTTCTATCCTAACGCTCAACACCATCGCACATACTATCGGTGCTGCGACAGCGGGTGCGCAGGCGGCAGTTGTATTTGGTAGCCAGTGGCTGGGTGTTTTCTCTGCCGTACTTACGTTAGGCATTCTAGTACTGTCAGAAATCGTTCCAAAAACAATTGGTGCCACTTACTGGCGTCAGCTTGCGCCTGCATCTTCAAGAGTTCTACGTTGGATGGTGTTCTTCCTTACACCTTTCGTATGGTTCTCTGAGCAGATTACTAAGCGTTTAGCACGTGGCCACGAAGCGCCAAAAATGCGCGACGAGTTATCTGCAATGGCAATCTTGGCAAAAGAGAGCGGCGAGTTTGCAGAAGGTGAGTCAAAAATCCTGAGCAACCTGCTGGGTATTCAAGATGTCCCTGTGACTCAAGTAATGACTCCTCGTCCTGTCGTATTTCGTGTTGATGCCGAGATGACGATTAATGAGTTTCTATCTGAACACAAAGAGACGCCATTCTCTCGTCCACTGGTTTACAGCGAGCAGAGCGACAACATCATTGGCTTCGTGCACCGTCTAGAGCTGTTCAAGCTACAACAAGCAGGCAGTGGTGAGAAATCACTGGGCGATGTAACACGACCAATTCATGTATTGCTCAACAACTTAGTACTACCAAAAGCCTTCGATCAGATGATGGCTAAGCGCCTTCAACTGGCAATGGTGGTCGATGAGTACGGCACCATCCAAGGTATTATTACCCTTGAAGACATCTTTGAGCACTTAGTTGGTCAAGAGATTGTCGATGAAGCCGACAAGAACACTGACATGCAAGAACTGGCGTTTCAGCGTTGGGAAAACTGGAAAGAGACCCACGGCGTAATCGAAAGCCGCGATGATGAGCATGAGGAAGAGCTCGAAGAGAAAGCTGAACAAAAAAAAGAACCAGAGACCGAGGAAAAAACTGAAGCCGAAGCTGAGGTTAACCAAGAACCTGAAGTTTCTTCAACAGACAAGAAAGCGTAATCAAGCGCATAAAATAAAGGCTCCCTCGGGAGCCTTTATTTTTACTATTCAATCGTAAGCTTAGATAGCAACGCCAATGTTGCTAACTGGCTCTTCACGTAATTCATGACGTAAGTCTTTAATCAGCTCAATATCACGCTCTGTGGTTTCACGTAGAGGACGGAAAATAGCCCACTGAACGTCCCACTCTTCACATACTGCTTCGTTCTCTTTTTGATTCTGGTTCGTCACTTCGTCTGCACCCTGAGCAAACTCAAGATCCGCGACCGTCTTAACCGACTGTTGGCTAACCTTTATCACCGCTTCAAATAGGTGTTCACGGTCCAACAAGCCATGCAGTAGTGTAGCAAGACCTTGGCACGCATCCATTGCAGGGTACACACCATAGAAGTCGAAATCTTCTGCACTCGGGAATAGCTCTTCAATTTTTTCTAATTGACGCTCAAAGTTCACCTTCGCGGTTTTTACCGTTAGGATTTCCCAGACACTGTCTAACACATCACGGTAGATTCGTGCTTCGGCAAATTCTGTATTCTCACAAAACATGGCATAGTTAGGGTACATACGCTCACACAGACACGCCATGAAAGTAATTTGTTGCCAAGGTTCTAGTTTTTCAAGACGAACCTGAAGTGGATTCTGTAGCATAGTCACTCAATAGTTGCAGAAAAAGACAGCGAAAGTGTACTTGATAAACCTTAGGGAAAAAAGGTAAGCCGATGAACAATTTCACCAATAAACTCTATATTCTCACCGAGCACGACGAGACCTATCAACAACTGGTCCTTGAACACGCCTTACCCGACCTAGAAATCACTGAAAACGCCGCAGAGGCTGACATTGTACTCGCGGCTCCACCTATGGTTGCTCAACGTCTGAAGGAGTTCACCAAGTTGGATTGGCTGCAAAGCACATATGCGGGTATCAACGCCCTAGCTGGCCCTGAGCTTCGTCAAGATTACACACTCACCAACGTCAGAGGCATCTTCGGACCACTCATCGCTGAGTATGTCATGGGTTACAGCATCAGCCACTACCGCCACTTTCAACACTACCACCAGCAGCAAGCTCAAAAGCAATGGCAGCCACAGCTTTATCAATCACTCAGCGGACGCACCATGGTGATCCTTGGTACAGGTTCAATTGGCAGTCACCTCGCCAAGGTGGCGCAAGCCTTCGGTATTCAAGCCATAGGGGTTAACCGCACTGGCATACCACCGCGTCAAACTTCATTTGATAGCACTTACCACATCAACGAAGCACACGTCGCTCTCAAACAAGCGGATATCATCGTCAATACCCTGCCCTCGACGCCACAAACCAACAAGCTGCTTGATGGTGAATTGCTCAGTCATTGCCAAGGTGCATTACTCTTTAATGTAGGCCGAGGCAGTACACTCGATGAAGCAGGCCTTCTGTTAGCACTTAAAAATCGTTGGATCGAACACGCCTTCCTAGATGTATTTGAAAGCGAACCTCTAGCAAAAGACCACCCTTTCTGGGGGCTGCCTCAAATCACTATCACGCCCCATATTGCAGCTCTTAGTGAACCGCGACAGGTCGTCGAGATATTTGCTAACAACTACCAGTCTTGGCGCGATGGCTTTCAGCTCAAATACCAAATCGATTTCGACAAAGGGTACTAGCGGTTTACTTCACTTGTGGCGCTGCAATTGGGTACTCTTCAAACATCTGCTGCACCTGGTCTTGAACGAATTCATTTCGCTCTTCAGAGTCCATGGTTTCAGTCAACTGCCTTTGAGAGACTGAGCGCCACACCACGTCGTTAGTTTGTGTATCAATCAAGTTCACACTGAGCTTGCCGTATTTCTTCTCTTTGACTCGAGTTGGCGTACTAACGCCAGCACCATAGCGGCTATTAATGCTGCCCGTGCCAAAACCAAAGCTAAAGGTTGGTCCATCCGCCAGTAACTCAGACGCCTCTAAAATCTCATAGTAGACCGTCAACTGACCATCGGATTCGGATAGGCGCATACCTCTCAAAGCCATCTCTTTGTCGACCGCTTTCTTAATTCGGGCGCCATCTAAGGTCACTGGCGTATTGGGATCCTCATGATACTGATAGGTAGAAAAACCACTAAAATCGACCGAGGAGTCGTAATCGGTCGCCACGTCCGAAGCACAACCAGAAACCAGCATTGCACTCAATAACCAAGCAAAACCCACTCTCAACATACTCAACTCCTTCGAATTTCCCCGTTATGTAGATCATAGTCGAAAATTATCGGAGCACCTGTGAAACTCGGAGAAACAAAAAAGCCCCTCACTGCAATAGTGAGGGGCTTTGATGTAAACCTAACTCTAAGCGTTACTTGTGGTAAGGCTTAGACAGTTCATGTACCGCTTCTACGAACACGCCTGCATTTTCTGGCGGCACGTCTAGGTGGATACCGTGACCAAGGTTAAATACGTGGCCAGTACCCGCGTCACCGAAGCCTTCAAGAATCGTAGAGACTTCTTCACGGATACGCTCTGGAGAAGCATAAAGCATAGAAGGATCCATGTTACCTTGCAGTGCAACCTTATCACCCACGCGTTTAACCGCATCTTGGATGTTGATAGTCCAGTCTAGACCAACTGCGTCACAGCCCGTCGCTGCGATCTGCTCTAGCCACATGCCGCCGTTCTTAGTGAATAGTGTCACTGGTACGCGACGACCGTCGTTTTCACGGATAAGACCATCAACAATCTTATGCATGTATTGTAGTGAGAATAGGTTGTAATCACGAGGAGTCAGTACACCACCCCAAGTATCAAATACCATGACTGATTGAGCACCCGCTTTGATTTGCGCGTTTAGGTATTCGATAACGCTGTCTGCTAGCTTGTCTAGAAGCAGGTGCAGAGTTTGAGGTTCTGCGTACATCATCTTCTTGATCTTAGTGAACGCTTTCGAGCTGCCACCTTCAACCATGTAAGTCGCTAGTGTCCATGGGCTACCAGAGAAACCGATCAGTGGAACATCACCGTTTAGATCTTTGCGGATCTGACGAACTGCGTTCATTACGTACTGCAGTTCACCTTCTGGATCTGGCAGGCCAATTTTTTCTACGTCTGCTTTGCAGGTAATTGGCTTATCAAATACCGGACCTTCACCTGCAGCAAAGCGCAGCTCAAGACCCATCGCATCAGGAATCGTCAAAATATCTGAGAACAAGATTGCTGCATCAAGAGGGAAGCGACGCAGAGGTTGAAGCGTTACTTCAGATGCTAGTTCAGCGTTCTTACAAAGCGACATAAAGTCACCCGCTTCAGCACGAGTTGCCTTGTACTCTGGAAGATAACGACCTGCTTGGCGCATCATCCATACTGGCGTGTAATCAACAGGCTGTTTTAAGAGTGCGCGTAGATAGCGATCATTTTTTAATTCGGTCATTCCGTAAATTCCAATTCAATCTTGTCTAGTTGTTGGCGTGTATTCTAACACTGATTGCAGGGTAAAAGCTGTGTGCTTTGCAACCTAGATCAAGTTATTAACTTTTAAATCAATGCTTAATTTGCACCCAATCATAGGCACATGTTAAAAATTTGTTCGCTAGCGAAAATTACAATTATAACACTGAGTTCCTACAACTCAGCATCTCATAACGACATCTTACTTACCCCCTCCACTTGTGGAGGGTTTTTTTTAGGTATTTGACCACCCATAGGCCAAATACTCCTGTAGGCCAATCCATCCGTTTTCAGATAGATTTAATCCGCAGCGATATCTTCAATCGTCTGCTCAATTAGCGCTCTTGCAATGGTCCCTTTCGGCGCAACTTCTGGCATAGAATCTTTCGTAAACCATTGAGCATCAGACAGTTCGCTGTAATCTGGTTTCAACACACCACCAGCATAGTCGGCAAGAAAGCCCATCATCATACTAGAAGGGAAAGCCCAAGGCTGGCTGCCGAAGTATCGGATGTTAGTCACATCGATTCCTGTTTCTTCTTTCACTTCACGAGCAACACACTGTTCGAGAGTCTCTCCGACTTCTAGGAAGCCCGCTATCACCGTATACATTCCGGTTTTGTGTCGTGGGTGCTGAGCAAGCAAAATTTTATTGTCGTGCCTTACAGCGACAATGATGCATGGAAAGATTCTGGGATAGTGCAACGTGCGACAATCACCGCACTGCATCGCCACTTGATTATGATTGAGGTGATTGCGACCGCCACATTGTGGGCAAAAACGCATGCTTTGGCTCATGTGACCGTACTGAATCGCTTTGCTAGCGAGCAGAAACAGAGCCTCAGGCCAGTGCAGCAATTCACGCAGGCTTTGCATCTCAAATTGAAGATCGCTGTCAGAGTCATTTAGCCAGTAAACATGATGATTTTGATACTGACCAATGCATATCGCGTGTTCGATATTGAGTTCAAAATCCACAGCAGTGCCAAGTGGTAAGCGGCCTTCTATGGTCCAAATATCGCTTCCCGAGACGACACACCAGTACGCTTTGTCAGTCATCTTACCGTCACTTTTTTTTAACATCCCTATGCCTCATTGCTTGCAGTTCGTTCATTTTACTGGCAATCTAATTTCATACTAGAGTTGTAGCCGATATTAATTCAGGCTATTACTTTTAGTAGCGTATAACAAATGGACCCCTACTTAAGCACTTATCATGATCACAAGGTTGTGATCAGATCATGAGGACATGGTCATGCTAAATAAATTTAAACAAGTACAAGAACAATGGGGTGGCTCGAATGAGGTCATCGATCATTGGCTCGAAACTCGACAGTCTCTAATCGTCGAGTATTGCAAGCTAGGTACCCTTCAGCCAGCTAACGGGCAATCAAACGTTGTTGAACTCCCTTCTCCTAAAGAAATCAGCTCATTTTGCGATCACGTTGTTGATTATATCTCTGAAGGTCATTTTAAGATCTACGATATGGTCATGGCAAAATGGCAAGCGACTGGCTTTAAAACCAATGACGAAATCGACACTACTTACGCGAAAATCGTTCTCACCACTGAGCCGCTGCTAGAGTTCAACGATAAATACGTAAAAGTAAGTGCAGACGATGAGTTGCCGAACTTCGAGGTCGACATGTCGAAGGTTGGAGAGCTACTTGAAGTGCGTTTTGAAGTGGAAGACCATCTGATTCAGCTTATTGCCGACAGTTTAGCGATTCCGCCAGGCGCATAAGCAAGAAACGAAAAGAAGATTAAATAGTGAGGGTTGGCGTTTATGACGTCAGCCCTTTTGCGTTCTTAGAACAGCATTTCCCAATAGTAAAAACTCATAATTCGAGTTCTCTTTAAATGGTGAGAGTTAGAGGTGACTCCCTACTCGCTCCTTCTTACACGATGGAATAACACTTTCCTTTCACCCAAAAACAAAAAAGGCACCCGGAGGTGCCTTTTCTTTTAAGCTCTTAACGATTACTCGTCAGAAGAGAAGCCTGCATTTAGAAGTGCAGCTAGGTTGTCAGTAGCTTGTTCAGCTGAAGGACCTTCTTGCTCTTCTTCGCGCTTAGCTTGACGCTCTTGGTGGTATGCGAAACCAGTACCAGCTGGGATCAGACGACCAACAATTACGTTCTCTTTCAGACCACGTAGGTCATCACGCTTACCAGAAACCGCAGCTTCTGTTAGTACGCGAGTTGTCTCCTGGAACGATGCCGCAGAGATGAACGACTCAGTTGCTAGAGATGCTTTAGTAATACCTAGTAGTTCGCGCTCGAAGCGTACTAGTTCTTTACCTTCCGCTTCTAGAGCGCGGTTAGCAATCTTAACTTGTGAGTATTCAACTTGCTCGCCAGGTAGGAACTCAGAGTCACCTGCGTGCGTGATTGTACACTTACGTAGCATTTGACGAACGATAGTCTCGATGTGCTTATCGTTAATCTTTACGCCTTGTAGACGGTAAACTTCTTGAACTTCGTTCGCGATGTACTGAGTCACAGCGTGAATACCACGTAGACGCAGGATGTCATGTGGAGTTTCTGGACCGTCAGCGATTACATCACCACGTTCAATCTTCTCACCTTCAAACACGTTCAGTTGACGATGCTTAGGAATCATCTCTTCGTAAGTCTCGCCACCCTCGCGAGTGATAACTAGACGACGCTTACCTTTCGTTTCTTTACCGAACGACACAGTACCTGTGTGCTCAGCAAGGATCGCAGGCTCTTTAGGCTTACGAGCTTCGAATAGGTCTGCTACGCGTGGTAGACCACCGGTGATATCTTTGTTACCGCCAGATTTCTGAGGGATACGTGCAAGAGTGTCACCAATGCCAACTTCTGCGCCATCTTCGATGTTAACGATCGCTTTACCAGGTAGGAAGTAGTGAGCTGGCATATCAGTACCAGGGATCATTACGTCGTTGCCTGCTGCATCAACAAGTTTGATAGCTGGACGCATATCTTTACCTGCTGCTGGACGCGCTGCTGCATCAGTTACCTCAGAAGAAGATAGACCTGTTAGGTCATCTGTCTGACGAGAAACTGTTACGCCATCGATCATGTCTACGAACTGGATGCGACCTGCCACTTCAGTGATGATTGGCATAGTGTGCGCTTCCCAGTTAGCTACAACTTCACCCGCATCAACTGAATCTTCGTGACCTTTAGTCAGCGTAGAACCGTAAGGAAGTTTGTGCTTCTCTTTCGTACGACCGAACTCATCAACGATGGTTAGTTCAGATGCACGAGAAGTGATTACAAGCTTCTTGTCTTTGTTGATAACGAATTTAGCGTTGTGTAGCTTAACCGTACCTGTTGTCTTAGCTTGGATGCTGTTCTCTGCTGCTGCAGTAGATGCCGCACCACCGATGTGGAACGTACGCATCGTTAGCTGTGTACCCGGTTCACCGATAGATTGTGCAGCGATAACACCAACTGCTTCACCTTGGTTCACTAGGTGACCACGTGCTAGGTCACGACCGTAACACTGTGCACAACAACCGAAGTCAGCGTCACACGTTACAACTGAACGTACTTTGATGCTGTCTACAGAGTTGTCTTCCATGATCTGACACCACTTCTCATCAATCAGAGTATTACGTGGAATTAGAACATCTTCAGAACCAGGCTTAAGAACGTCTTCAGCTACTACACGACCTAGAGCAAGCTCAGAAAGTGCAACTTTAACGTCACCACCTTCGATGTGAGGCATCATGTCGATACCTTCGTGCGTGCCACAGTCATGTTCGTGTACTACAACGTCTTGAGCAACGTCTACTAGACGACGAGTTAGGTAACCCGAGTTCGCTGTTTTCAGTGCCGTATCCGCAAGACCCTTACGAGCACCGTGCGTTGAGATAAAGTACTGAAGTACGTTTAGACCTTCTTTAAAGTTCGCAGTGATCGGTGTCTCGATGATTGAGCCATCTGGACGTGCCATCAGACCACGCATACCCGCTAGCTGACGAATCTGAGCTGCAGAACCACGAGCGCCCGAGTCGGCCATCATGTAGATGCTGTTGAACGATTCTTGCTGCTCTTCTTCACCGTCACGGTTGATAACAGTTTCAGAAGATAGGTTATCCATCATCGCTTTCGCAACGCGGTCGTTCGTAGACGCCCAGATATCGATAACTTTGTTGTAACGCTCACCCGCAGTAACAAGACCAGATTGGAATTGCTCTTGGATTTCACGAACTTCTTCTTCAGCAGATTCGATCTCATCGTATTTCGCTTGAGGTACAACCATGTCGTTGATACCTACAGAAACACCAGAAAGTGCTGCGTATGCAAAACCTGCGTACATGATTTGGTCAGCAAAGACTACAGTGTCTTTCAGGCCAAGCTTACGGTAAGCCTCGTTAAGCAGGTTAGAAATCTGTTTCTTACCAAGCTTTTGGTTTACTAGGCTAAACGGTAGGCCCGCTGGAACGATTTGCCATAGCATTGCACGGCCGACAGTTGTATCAACCATCTTCGTTTCAGTAGTGCTGTTACCATCTTCGTCTTTAACCGTCTCAGTGATACGAACCTTAACGCGAGCGTGTAGCTCAGCAGTCTTAGTGCGGTATGCCTTCTCAGCCTCTGCAGGGCCAGCAAGGTACATACCTTCGCCTTTCACGTTGATCTTGTCACGAGTCATGTAGTAAAGACCCAATACAACGTCCTGAGAAGGTACGATGATCGGATCACCTGAAGCTGGCGACAGAATGTTGTTTGTCGACATCATCAGTGTACGTGCTTCAAGCTGTGCTTCTAGAGTTAGAGGCACGTGTACCGCCATTTGGTCACCATCGAAGTCGGCGTTATATGCCGCACACACTAGTGGGTGAAGCTGGATCGCTTTACCTTCGATTAGTACTGGTTCAAACGCTTGGATACCTAGACGGTGAAGTGTAGGTGCACGGTTAAGCAGTACTGGGTGTTCGCGGATTACTTCGTCTAGGATATCCCAAACGATAGCTTCTTCGCGCTCTACCATCTTCTTAGCAGCTTTGATTGTCGTAGCCATGCCACGAGTCTCTAGCTTGCTGTAGATGAACGGCTTAAATAGCTCAAGTGCCATCTTCTTAGGAAGACCACACTGATGTAGACGAAGGTATGGACCTACTGTGATTACAGAACGGCCAGAGTAGTCTACACGTTTACCTAGAAGGTTCTGACGGAAACGACCCTGTTTACCCTTGATCATATCAGCAAGAGATTTTAGAGGACGCTTGTTCGAACCTGTGATCGCACGACCGCGACGACCGTTATCTAGAAGGGCATCAACAGACTCTTGCAGCATACGCTTTTCGTTACGTACGATGATGTCTGGAGCCGCTAGCTCTAGAAGACGCTTCAAACGGTTGTTACGGTTGATCACACGACGGTAAAGGTCGTTCAGATCTGAAGTCGCAAAACGACCGCCATCTAGAGGTACTAGAGGACGTAGATCTGGCGGAAGAACCGGAAGTACAGTTAGGATCATCCATTGCGGATCGTTACCCGATGCAATGAAGGCTTCAACTAGCTTCAGGCGCTTAGTGATCTTCTTACGCTTAGTTTCAGAGTTAGTTGTTTCCAACTCTTCGCGCATTTCTTCCACTTCTTGATGAAGGTCCATTGTTGCAAGCAGATCTTTGATCGCTTCTGCACCCATCTTAGCAGTGAATTCATCACCCCACTCTTCTAGACGATCCAGATACTCTTCTTCAGTAAGCATCTGAGATTTTTCTAGATCAGTCATACCTGGTTCAGTTACTACGTACATTTCGAAGTAAAGAACACGTTCGATATCACGTAGAGGGATATCCATTAGTAGACCGATACGAGACGGTAGCGATTTTAAGAACCAGATGTGAGCAACTGGTGAAGCAAGCTCGATGTGGCCCATACGGTCACGACGAACTTTAGTTTGTGTAACTTCTACGCCACACTTCTCACAGATAACACCACGGTGTTTCAGACGCTTGTATTTGCCACAAAGACATTCGTAGTCTTTAACTGGACCAAAGATACGCGCACAGAACAGACCATCGCGCTCAGGTTTGAACGTACGATAGTTGATCGTCTCAGGTTTTTTAACTTCACCGAAAGACCATGAACGGATCATGTCTGGTGAAGATAGACCGATTTTGATTGCATCAAATTCTTCGGTCTTATGCTGCGCTTTTAGAAAGTTTAATAAGTCTTTCACAATCAGCTCCTGTAAGGAGTTAAAAGGAGCTCACCCGCAAAAGTGAGCACCTTCTACCAATAATCCCGTGGGGATTACTCTTCGTCTTCTAGCTCGATGTTAATACCTAGCGAGCGGATCTCTTTCAACAGTACGTTGAACGATTCTGGCATGCCAGGTTCCATGCTATGGTTGCCATCTACGATGTTCTTATACATCTTAGTACGGCCGTTAACGTCATCCGACTTAACTGTTAGCATTTCTTGAAGCGTGTAAGCAGCACCGTATGCTTCTAGTGCCCATACTTCCATCTCACCGAAACGCTGACCACCGAACTGAGCTTTACCACCAAGTGGTTGCTGAGTTACTAGGCTGTAAGAACCAGTTGAACGAGCGTGCATCTTGTCATCAACAAGGTGGTTTAGTTTCAGCATGTACATGTAACCAACAGTTACAGGACGCTCAAACGCATCACCAGTACGACCATCAAACAGAGTTAGCTGACCAGATTCTGGTAGGTCACCCAGTTTAAGTAGTTCTTTGATTAACGTTTCAGAAGCACCATCGAACACAGGAGTAGCAATCGGTAGACCGCCACGTAGGTTCTTGATCAGAGTACGAACTTGATCATCAGACAGTTCAGCAATGTCAACTTTCTGACGAGTATCACCAAGATCGTAAACCTTCTGTAGGAACTCACGGAACTTGTGCAGTTCTTGTTGTTCCTTAACCATTTGGTTGATCTTGTCACCGATACCTTTCGCAGCCAGACCTAAGTGTACTTCTAGGATCTGACCGATGTTCATACGCGATGGTACACCCAGTGGGTTCAGTACGATGTCGACTGGTTGGCCTTTCTCATCGTATGGCATGTCTTCAACAGGGTTAATCTTAGAGATTACACCTTTGTTACCGTGACGACCCGCCATCTTATCACCAGGCTGGATGCGGCGTTTAACTGCTAGGTAAACCTTAACAATCTTCAGTACGCCAGGCGCTAGATCATCACCTTGAGTGATCTTACGACGCTTAGTTTCAAACTTCTTATCGAAGTCAGCTTTTAGCTCATCCCACTGCTCAGCAAGTTGCTCAAGCTGTGATTGTAGCGCGTCGTCTTCTAGTGCTTGCTCTAGCCACTTCTTACGGCCGATTGCATCAAGCTTAGCTTCAGAGTAACCACCAGACAGAAGAACAGCTTTAACACGGTTAAGAAGGCCACCCTCAAGAATTTGGAACTCTTCAGTTAGGTCTTTCTTCGCTTCTTTCAGCTGCATCTGTTCGATTTCAAGTGCACGCTTGTCTTTCTCTACGCCATCGCGAGTGAAGACTTGTACATCGATGATCGTACCTGAAACAGAGTTTGGTACACGTAGAGAAGTATCTTTAACATCAGATGCTTTCTCACCGAAGATTGCACGTAGTAGCTTCTCTTCAGGAGTCAGTTGAGTTTCACCTTTAGGTGTTACTTTACCAACTAGGATGTCGCCACCCTTAACTTCAGCACCAATGTAAACGATACCTGACTCGTCTAGTTTAGACAGAGCAGACTCACCTACGTTTGGAATATCAGCTGTGATCTCTTCAGAGCCCAGCTTAGTATCACGAGCCACACAAGATAGTTCTTGGATGTGGATAGTCGTGAAACGGTCTTCTTGAACTACGCGCTCAGATACTAAGATCGAGTCTTCGAAGTTGTAGCCGTTCCAAGGCATGAATGCGATACGCATGTTTTGACCAAGAGCTAGCTCACCAAGGTCTGTTGAAGGACCGTCAGCTAGTACGTCGCCACGTGATACAGGTTCACCTGGAAGCACGGTAGGACGTTGGTTAATACATGTGTTTTGGTTAGAACGCGTGTACTTAGTTAGGTTGTAGATGTCGATACCAGCTTCGCCAGGTACTAGCTCATCTTCGTTAACCTTAACTACGATACGAGAAGCGTCTACAGACTGAATCATACCACCACGTTTAGCTACGGCTGTTACACCAGAGTCTACTGCGATGTTACGTTCGATACCTGTACCAACTAGAGGCTTATCAGCTTTTAGAGTTGGAACTGCTTGACGTTGCATGTTCGCACCCATCAATGCACGGTTCGCATCATCGTGTTCTAGGAACGGGATAAGCGATGCAGCGATAGATACTACTTGGTTTGTCGCAACGTCCATGTAGTCAACGTGGTCGCGTGGGTGAAGACCAGATTCACCTTTTTGACGAGCAGTGATTAGCTCATCTGCGAACGTACCCTCTTCAGTAAGAACGGTGTTCGCCTGTGCGATTACAAATTGACCTTCCTGGATTGCAGATAGGTAATCTACTTCGTCTGTTACAACACCATCTACTACGCGACGGTACGGAGTTTCTAGGAAACCGTAGTCGTTACAACGCGCAAATGCAGATAGGGAGTTAATTAGACCGATGTTTGGACCTTCAGGCGTTTCGATCGGACATAGACGACCGTAGTGAGTTACGTGAACGTCACGTACTTCGAAGCCTGCGCGTTCACGAGTTAGACCACCTGGACCTAAAGCAGAAATACGACGCTTGTGCGTTACTTCTGACAATGGGTTGTTTTGGTCCATGAACTGTGAAAGCTGTGAAGAGCCAAAGAATTCTTTAACAGCAGCAGAAATAGGCTTAGCGTTGATTAGGTCTTGAGGCATGATTGCATCAAGGTCACCAAGGCTTAGGCGCTCTTTAACAGCACGTTCTACACGAACTAGACCAACACGGAATTGGTTCTCTGCCATTTCACCTACTGAACGGATACGACGGTTACCTAGGTGGTCGATATCATCAACTTCACCTTTACCGTTACGGATAGCGATCAGCTTCTTCATCACTTCGATGATGTCTGATTCGTCTAGCGTACCGCGCTCTTCTTCTTCTTCACGCTCGATAGAGCTGTTGAACTTCATACGGCCTACAGTTGATAGGTCGTAACGTTCTTCAGAGAAGAATAGGCTTTCGAATAGAGCTTCTGCAGCTTCTTTTGTTGGTGGCTCGCCAGGGCGCATCATGCGGTAGATTTCTACAAGCGCAGAGATGCGATCTACAGTGCTGTCTGCACGTAGAGTGTCTGACATGAATGGACCATGGTCTAGGTCATTCGTGAACAGTACTTCTAGAGCTTTGTGACCTGCTTGAGATAGGTTAGCAAGTGCCTCTAGGCTGATCTCTTGGTTAGCACCAACAATGATCTCGCCAGTTGCTTCGTTGATGTAATCTTTCGATGCAACTTTACCAACGATGTACTCTACTGGTACTTCGATGTGTTCAACGCCATCTTTCTCAAGTTGACGGATGTGACGAGCAGTAACACGACGACCAGTCTCAACGTAAACTTTGCCGTTTGCTTCGATGTCGAATGACGCAGTTTCACCACGTAGACGATCTGGAACCAACTCCATTAGTAGAGTTTGGTCTTTCACTTCGAAGTTCACTTTCTCGAAGAATAGATCCAGGATCTCTTCTGTCGACTTACCTAGTGCACGAAGGATGATTGAAGCTGGTAGCTTACGACGACGGTCGATACGTACGAATAAGTTGTCCTTAGGATCGAACTCAAAGTCTAACCATGAGCCACGGTAAGGAATTACACGTGCGTTATAAAGAACTTTACCTGATGAGTGGGTTTTACCCTTATCACTGTCGAAGAACACGCCTGGGCTTCGGTGCAGCTGGGATACGATAACCCTCTCGGTACCATTGATTACGAAAGTACCATTGTCTGTCATAAGCGGAATTTCGCCCATGTAGACTTCTTGTTCTTTAATGTCTTTTACAGTACCTGCTGGCGCATCTTTATCAAAGATAACTAGACGTAGTTTAACGCGTAGTGGCTTTGAGTAAGTTACACCGCGGATTTGACATTCTTTAACGTCAAAAACTGGCTCACCAAGACGGTAGCTAACGTATTGCAGCTCAGAATTGCCGTTGTAGCTCTGAATTGGGAATACAGAACGAAAAGCAGCCTCAAGACCGTATTGACCTTCAGGATCCTGTTCGATGAATTTGTCGAAAGAATCAAGCTGGATCGATAACAGGTATGGAATGTCCAAAACTTGTGGACGAGTACCAAAGTCCTTACGGATGCGCTTTTTCTCGGTATAAGAGTAAACCATGGGGTTCCTCAGCTCGCTGATAAGTGACCCAAACTACCCGAAACACTCCTCGGAGGGGGTAGTGACTAACAGCTGTTTACTGTAGTGAACGACTATCTTGGAAAGGTAATCGTTTTTTTGCTCAGGTTATGACGTTTAAACAGCGGGAAAATTCGTCATAGCCCTACAGCGCAAAAAGGCCGGTGGTTATTTAACCACCAGCCAATAGCCGTTAGGCTAAGAAATTAAGTAATAATTACTTAACTTCAACAGAAGCGCCTGCTTCTTCTAGCTGTGCTTTAAGAGCTTCAGCTTCAGCTTTGTCAACGCCTTCTTTTAGAGGTGCTGGAGCTGAGTCTACAAGACCTTTAGCTTCTTTAAGACCTAGGCCAGTTGCGCCACGTACAGCTTTGATTACTTGTACTTTGTTAGAACCAGCAGCAGTTAGGATTACGTCGAATTCAGTTTGCTCAGCAGCAGCTTCGCCACCAGCAGCGCCGCCAGCTACAACAGCAGCTGCAGCAGATACGCCGAATTTCTCTTCCATAGCTTCGATAAGCTCAACAACTTGCATTACAGACATTTCTGCAACTGCGTCTAGGATTTGCTCGTTAGTAATAGACATAACAATTCTCTTTTAAGTCAACAATAAGTTTAATTTGCAACCAGTGAAAAGCAAGGCTTATGCCGCAGCTTCTTCTTTTTGGTCACGTAGTGCAGCGATAGTACGAACCAGCTTGCCTGCAGAAGCTTCTTTCATGCACATCATTAGACGTGCGATTGCTTCGTCGTAAGTTGGTAGTGTCGCTAGTACTTCAGCATCAGTAACTGTGCCTTCAAATGCAGCAGCTTTGATCTCGAAATCTTTGTTCTCTTTAGCGAAGTCTTTGAAAAGACGCGCTGCAGCACCTGGGTGCTCGTTAGAGAACGCGATCAGAGTTGGACCAGTGAAAGTGTCAGTTAGACACTCGTAGTCAGTACCCTGAACCGCACGACGTGCTAGTGTGTTACGAACAACTTTCATGTAAACACCCGCTTCGCGAGCTTGTTTACGTAGAGAAGTCATTGCGCCAACTTCAACGCCACGAGAATCAGCTACAACTGCAGAAAGTGCACCATTAGCTGCTTCGTTGACTTCAGCAACAATTGCTTTTTTGTCTTGAAGATTTAAAGCCATTTGGTTTAACCTCTGGTTGTGATTACAGCACTCATTACAGTGTGTAATGAGCGTTTACGATGCTAATAAACATGAATCACTTCATTTAAATTAGGCATCGCCTACGTAGGTTTTATTAAGCTATAACTCCGAAAAGCACAGCGCCTACGGTCTTGGGATAGATGACTCGAATTGCTTCAGAAATCACCCAACCACAAATATTAGGCGCAGAAGTATACACTAAATCTGCGCCTAAGCAAATTAGTTTGCTTGAGTGTTCAGGCTAGCCTGATCAACAGCAACACCAGCACCCATAGTAGTAGAGATGCTTACTTTCTTCAGGAAAGTACCTTTCGCTGAAGAAGGCTTAGCTTTCTTAAGAGCAACTAGCAGAGCTTCAAGGTTTTCTTGAATCTGGTTAGCTTCGAAAGATGCTTTACCGATAGTAGTGTGGATGATGCCGTTCTTGTCGTTACGGTAACGAACCTGACCAGCTTTAGCGTTCTTAACAGCTTCAGCAACGTTAGGAGTTACAGTACCAACTTTAGGGTTTGGCATAAGGCCGCGTGGACCTAGGATAGTACCTAGTTGACCAACAACGCGCATTGCATCTGGAGAAGCAACAACTACGTCGAAGTTCATTTCGCCTTTCTTCACTTGCTCAGCAAGATCTTCCATACCAACAACATCTGCGCCAGCTTCTTTAGCTGCTTCTGCGTTTGCACCTTGAGTGAACACAGCAACGCGGATTTCACGGCCAGTACCGTGAGGTAGCACAGTAGCGCCACGTACGTTTTGGTCAGATTTACGAGCATCGATGCCTAGGTTAACAGCAACATCAACAGACTCAACGAATTTAGCAGTAGCTAGTTCTTTAAGAAGAGCAACAGCTTCGTTGATTTCGTACTCTTTAGTTACGTCAACTTTTTCGCGGATTACGCGCATACGCTTAGTAAGTTTTGCCATCTTATTAACCCTCTACCACTAGGCCCATTGAACGAGCAGTACCAGCGATTGAACGCTTCATTGCTTCGATGTCAGCACCAGTCATATCAGCAGCTTTAGTTTCTGCGATTTCTTGGATTTGAGCGTCAGTTACAGTACCCACTTTTTCAGTGTTTGGACGACCTGAACCAGACTTAACGCCAGCAGCTTTCTTAAGAAGAACAGCAGCAGGTGGAGTCTTAGTTACGAACGTGAAAGAACGGTCGTTGTATACAGTAATAACTACTGGAGTCGGTAGACCTTTTTCAACAGATTCTGTTTTTGCGTTGAACGCTTTACAGAATTCCATGATGTTAACACCGTGTTGACCTAGAGCAGGACCAACCGGTGGCGACGGGTTTGCCATACCAGCTGCAACTTGCAGTTTGATATAAGCTTCAACTTTCTTAGCCATGATATTTCCTAATATTTGGGTACATGCGCTAGCCGCAAGGCAAGCTCCCCATAATTTGAATTAAGCTTTTTACTTCCTCAGAAGTAAAAAGGCGCGAAATTATAATCATAATTCGCGCCTTAAACAACCCTAAAAAGGTGATTTTTTATACTCTTTTAATTTGAACAAGTTGCCAATAAGTTATCCACAACTTTGTTCAACTATTCGAGTCTTAGTCCAGTTTTTCAACCTGACCGAATTCAAGCTCAACAGGAGTTGCACGACCAAAGATCGATACAGAAACCTTAATGCGGCTCTTCTCGTAATCCACTTCTTCAACAGTACCGTTGAAGTCAGCAAATGGACCATCGTTCACACGAACCACTTCACCAGCTTCGAACATAGTCTTAGGACGTGGAGCTTCGCTCGCTTTCTCTAGACGGTTCAGAATCGCATCAGCTTCTTTGTCAGTGATTGGTGCAGGACGATCAGAGGTGCCACCAATGAAGCCCATAACACGCGGAATGCTGCGTACTAAGTGCCATGATTCGTCATTCATGATCATCTGAACTAATACGTAGCCAGGGAAGAATTTACGTTCACTCTTACGACGTTGACCCGCGCGCATTTCCACTACTTCTTCAGTAGGTACTAGCACATCGCCAAACAGTTCTTCCATGTTGTGCATTTTAATATGTTCGCGTAGCGATTGAGCCACACGACCTTCAAAGCCAGAGAAGGCTTGAACTACATACCAACGTTTTTTTGGAGCTTCACTCATGAATCAGAACCCTCTATACCCCAGTCACAAAGGCAACAAGACGAACCATAATGCCGTCGATGCCCCATAGTGCTAGAGCCATAACAATACTTACAGCTAGAACGATCAATGTGGTTTGCATAGTTTCTTGGCGTGTAGGCCAAACCACTTTACGAATCTCCATGCGAGATTCTTTTGCAAATTCGATCGCAGCTTTACCTTTAGTTGTCGTTGCTGCAACGCCTAGTGCGGCAGCAATCAGCACAACTACACCTGCAGCGCGAATTACAACTGATAATTCACCATACAGGTAATTACCCACAACAGCGGCGGCTAGCAGAACAAAAGCGACAATCCACTTCATTGTATCTGCTGCACTTGAGCTATCAGGAGTCTCAGCGTTTGCTTTCATAAAACCAACCTGTGATAAGTCTTAAATATAGACGACAATAACCCCGCTGTTGCAGGGCACATTCCTTTGCGTTGCAGAACAACACATCTAACAGTCATTTTAGTCAAAAATGATCGTTTTATTCTTTGCTAAGAGACAAAGTTGCTGTGATTTCACACAACTCTTTTTTTAGCGCAGAAAAAGGGCATCAAATGATGCCCTTTTTACTAGTGGTTCGTCAAATCTTATGCAAAGA
>NZ_JCBDGU010000011.1:0-12572 GCF_059834255.1 Vibrio sp. R11-SG3-ISO9 | reverse complement strand
AGCACAAAACCACATATGTATAAAGAAACTCCCCGGAAAGCTTGCTGTCGCGTTAGGCAATGGTGCGAATCAGATACAAAAAAGCCCCGCAGAGTGCGAGGCTTCGAATATTTCTTGTCGATTTAAATAGTGAAATCGAACCTATCTAATCAATCGTAGATTAGCGTAGACCGTGCAAGAACTCATGACGAGTTGCTGGGTTTGACTTGAAAATACCGCCCAGTGCCGTTGTGGTCGTTTCACTCGTTGCATCCATAACACCACGAGACTTCACGCAGTAGTGAACTGCATCCATTGTTACCGCAACATCATCCGTCTCAAGCAGAGTTTGAAGTGCAACAAGAATTTGCTGAGTCATGCGCTCCTGAACTTGTGGGCGCTGAGCAAAGAAGCGAACAATGCGGTTGATCTTAGAAAGACCAATGATTTTACCACGAGGAATATAAGCAACCGCCGTTTTGCCATCGATAGTTACTAGGTGGTGTTCGCACGTGCTGGTTACTGTGATGTCTTTCACACGTACCATTTCACGAACGCCCATCTTGTTTTCGATCACGGTGATTTTAGGGAAGTTGGCGTAATCCAAACCAGAGAAAATTTCATCGACATACATTTTAGCAATACGATGCGGTGTTTCTTCCAAGCTGTCATCGGTTAAATCAAGTTCTAGAAGAGTCAGAATCTCACGCATATGGTGTTCGATTCGTTCCTTTTTCTCTTCACGGCTTACCTGATTCGGGCTCATTGGTGTTTCTAACCCGCGGCTCGCTAGCGCATCTTTAACCAACTTCGCTGATTCGCTAAGACCTGACATTGAACTTCCTCTTCTATTACCCCTTTTGGATGGCAGACAAGGATACTCGGAATTTTGAATAATTACACCCATATTTTAAGGGAGGTCATTATTTACGGGCCTCAAACTATGCTAAAGTGGCATCAATTTCGTTGATACCGATGTACCAACAAACAAATCAAAATAATAACGATCAAAGGAATTCAATTATGGGCTGTTGCGACGCTCCGGGCTTAATGCCAATTGAAGAAGCACTTGATAAGCTGCTATCACCAATTACACCAATTCAAGACACACTATCACTGCCGTTGGCGGATGCTCTAGGTTACGTTCTTGCTGAAGATATTCTCTCACCTATTTTTGTTCCTCCTTTTGATAACTCAGCAATGGACGGTTATGCCCTTCGTCTAGCAGACCTAGAAAATGGCAATACACTCCCACTCGCAGGTAAATCATTCGCGGGTCAGCCTTTTGAAGGCGAATGGCCACAAAACACCTGTGTGCGCATTATGACGGGCGCTAAGATTCCAGAAGGTTGCGATGCGGTCATCATGCAAGAAAATACGCGTGAAACCGAAAACGGCATCGAGATTCAACAAACTGACATCAAGCCGAACAACAACATTCGTCCAACGGGTGACGACATCAAGCAAGGCGACGTTGTACTGAGTAAAGGCGAACGTCTAACACCTCGTGATATTCCAATGATCGCGTCTCTGGGTATTAGTCACATTCAAGTGTTGCGCAAACCTAAGGTTGCTTTCTTCTCTACCGGTGATGAGCTTAAACCTCTAGGTCAACCATTAGAAGATGGTCAGATCTACGACAGCAACCGCTACGGTATCAAGCCTCTCATCGAAGCATTTGGCTGCGAAGCGATTGATCTGGGTATCATCCCTGATTGCCCTGCGACGCTAAAACAGACTTTTGAAAAAGCACAAGAATTAGCAGATGTTGTCGTAACTTCTGGTGGAGTTAGTGTGGGCGAAGCGGACTACACCAAAGACATCCTTGAAGAATTAGGACAAATTGGCTTTTGGAAACTCGCGATTAAACCGGGCAAACCTTTTGCGTTTGGTGAATTAGAAAACGCTTGGTTCTGTGGTCTTCCGGGCAATCCAGTATCTGCAGTTCTAACCATGTACGTACTTGTGCAACCTATGCTCGCGAAGCTAGCCGGCAACACAGCGTGGAAAGCACCTGAATCTATTCCAGCGACAACGCGTTCAGCATTCAAAAAAGCACCAGGCCGTACTGACTATCAACGTGGTATCTACACCATCGAAAATGGTCAGTTTGTCGTCGAAACAACCGGTAACCAAAGCTCAGGCGCGTTCCGCTCGATGAGCCTTGCGAACTGCTTTGTGGTACTTGAACGTGAGCGCGGTCGTGTCGAAGCAGGTGAAACTGTTCAAATCCAACTGTTTAATTCAACACTCTACTAACGAGGCTTGTTAATGGAAATTCTGTCTGATGCGGAGATGCTTCGCTACAACCGCCAGATCATTCTTAAACAGTTCGATTTTGAGGGACAAGAAGCCCTCAAGCAAAGCTCCATTCTTGTATTGGGCGCCGGCGGCTTAGGCTGTGCAGCGTCCCAATATCTGGCGACTGCGGGTATTGGCAAACTCACGCTCATCGATGATGACGTAGTAGAGCTATCTAACTTGCAAAGACAAGTGTTGCATACCGATGCTGACATCGGAAAGAAAAAGGTCGAATCGGCAGCGGAATCACTTAGAGTGCTGAACCCTCATTTGACGGTAGAGACAATCGACCGACGTCTGTCAGACGATGAACTCAGTAGTCTGATTAGATCACACACATTGGTGCTGGATGCGTGTGATAATGTAGAGACGCGTAATCAACTCAATCGATTATGCTACCAAGCGAAGGTTCCATTAGTCTCTGGAGCAGCAATTCGTATGGAAGGTCAAATCAGTGTATTTACCTACCAAGACGAGAACGCTCCGTGCTATCAATGCTTAAGTGCTCTATTCGGTTCGGCTGCGCTTAGCTGCGTTGAGGCTGGCGTTATGGCACCTGTTGTAGGTATGGTCGGCGCTGCACAGGCTCTAGAAGCCATTAAAGTAATAGCGCAATTTGGCTCTCCGAAAGAAGGTAAACTTCTTATCTTAGATGCGATGTCACACAGCTGGCGTGAAATGAAATTAATGAAAATGCCAACTTGCACAGTGTGTGGTAAATCTAAGTAAACATCGCACTGTACTGTCTTGTTCTAAAACACGTTTACTTTTTAGAGCCTCACTCCTAGTGATTGAGGCTCTTTTTCTATCCGCTTCCACTTATTTTCATTTTGAAAACTCTCTTCGCTACTTGGCTTATTTCGACGCCAATTCAATTCTCATTTTGAGAAAACTAAGAAACATAAACATAAAGTCAATAAATACAACAACTTAAAAATGGCATAAGAATTGATACTCATACAGTATCTTCCATTACAAGGATGTTGATATGAGAATCCCAACGTTAAGTTTGCTACTCGGTGCACCGCTTCTAGCTCAAGCCGCGCCATTCGACACTTGCCCAAGCAAGGCATACCTATTTCAATCAACGCCAGTTCAAGTATATGGCGTCAATCTAGTCACAGGGTCTACAACGCTGTTGCAATCAGACACAGGCATGAACGCCAATATTAATGGTGTCGGTTTTAGCTTCGATGACCGCTATATCTACGGTTACGACACTACTAACAAACGCATCGTAAGACTGGGATCTAATTTCCAAGCTGAAGTCGTTAATACCAGCGGTTTACCAACCGACCACACCTTTTATGTTGGCGATGTTTATAACAGTACTTACTATCTATATCGCACTGGCAAAGGACTGTTCACAATCGACTTAACGCCGCTCGCGTCAGACCCCAACGCAGTCTTACCTGTTGTAAAAGTGTCTGATATAGCCACGGTTAAGCTCACTGACTTCGCATTCCACCCAAGTGACGGCAAGCTTTACGGGATCGATAACAACTCAGGGGTGCTCTACTCCTTCGACCCAACCACTGGCGCCACAACCTCAATTGGTGATACCGGGGAAACGGGTACGTTTGGTGCGGGCTATTTCGATGTTAACGGTAACTACTACGTATCACGCAACCAAGACGGTAAAATCTACCGCGTGAACCTATCTCCAGATAACGCAACCAATATTGCTGCAGGCATCGTTCCTGCCGTTGAGTTTGTATCTAACGGCCCTAGTTCTGGTCAGAATGATGGTGCGCGCTGTGCTAACGCTCCAGTCATTGACGAAGATTCGAATATCGACTTTGGTGATGCACCAGACAGCTATCTAACACTGCTCAACAGCAACGGACCTCGTCATGAACTTGATGGCGTGACTTGGCTAGGTAGCGAAGCCCCAGATGGCGAGCAAGATGGTTTTGTATCTCCACAGTCCGATGAGACAACCGGTATAGATGATGAGTGGACCAACGGCGGTATCGGCTTTGTTACTGCACTTGAGGCTGGGCTTGATTCTAAAGTGATGGTTGAAGCGTCAACCACGGGTTATCTGTCTGTTTGGATAGATTGGAACCAAGATGGTAGCTTTGATGGTGAGAACGAAAAAGTGTTCGCTGACTATCAACTATCTGCTGGTGAAAACGAGCTTTTCCTCAACGTCGATGTTAACGCCTTAACCGGTACGACGTGGGCTCGGTTCCGTTTCAGTCAACAGACCAACCTAGAGTATTACGGCGGCTCAACGTCCGGTGAAGTTGTTGATATTCAAGTCGATGTACTAAATGACGGTGCTACCGCTCGTTACTTCCCAAGCGCATCGGGTTACGCCACTCTCGCATATGAAGATAACTGGCCTTACAAAGCTGACTACGACATGAATGATGCCGTACTTCGTTACCGAATCACGGAGATCTTAAAAGATGGCAAAGTCGTCAAATCAACGATTGATGGTCGTCTGGTGGCTGTCGGCGCGGATTACCTTAATGGCTTTGCGGTTCGCCTTCCGAACTTAGCGCCAAGCTCTGTCAACACTGGTAACTCTTACATGAAAGAGAATGGTGTGTTCACATCTCTCAATATGGAAAGCGGTCGCAGTGAAGCCATTTTTGTTGTCGCAGAGAACCTGACTGAAAAAATCGCTACCAGTTGTGATTTCTATCGTACACAGAATGGCTGTAAGGACGATGAACAATTTGCTTTCCAAATTGGTATTTCATTAGACGGTGAAGGCGTTGACACTAGTGCTTGGACAGATATGCCGTACGACCCATTCATCTTTGCGACTCCTGGCCACTACCACGGTCCAAACTTACCGTTACACCCAGGTCGTAGTTGGGAAGTCCACTTGGCTGATCAAGCACCAACTGAAGCCTTCGACAGTGCAAACCTATTCGAGACTGGCCTAGGTGTCGATGACAGTAGTCCAAGTGAAGGCAAATACTTCAAAACAGCAGAGAACCACCCTTGGGCATTAATGATTACGTCAACAGCCGAGTGGGAATGGCCACAAGAACGTGTAGACATCGTAACGGCATACCCACAATTCAAGACGTTTGCAGAGTCTGGTGGCGAAGATGCGACAACCTGGTTCCAGTCACCTGAAGCTGGCCAATGTTATGACTTGAGCTCAGAGGAGTAATCATGATGAATACGCAAATGAAATCCTCAAAACCACATACTAACGGCTGTAACACTGAGTCATCAGCACTACAGGAAACACCAACAAAAGGATGCAGAGCCATGGTTAAACAAGCTTCGTTAATTTCACTGCTCGCTAGTACTACTTTGATCTTTGGTTGTGGTGGAGGAGGTGGCGGCGGAGGTGGCGGTTCAACGGCTGCACCCGCTCCAGCAGTGGCAAGCACGATGTCCGACTTAACCGTACCCGATGGTTTTGACTACAACCCGGTAGAACAGCACGACCTTAATATCGATATCAGTCATATATCAACGAACCGTTCATTCGTATCTGTTTATAGCCGCTATTCTGAACGCAGTGACGCGACTTTTAAGCCAGACTATTCAAGCAGATTGCTGGCTGGCTCTTTAAACAACGGGCAGTTTAATTCTTCATTTACCGCTCCAATCAGCGAGGAGAACATCCTGATTGAGATCTGGTTCTATGATGGTCAAGCGCCGCTTCAGCAAATTGTTTCATCCGATGTGATGCAAGTGACCTGGTAGATATTCGAGTAAATACAAGCGAGCCTATTTGGGCTCGCTTTTTGTTGTTAGTTGCCTCACGAACTCGCGCATCTTTATACTCAATTCGTTATAACTGGCGTATCTTAAAACTAACTGCACATAGTCTAGGAGCTCAAACAACTCTATGAAACAGCTAAAGTTGGCGTTTGTTATTCTAGGTCTGGGGGTTGTAGTTTTAGTGGCGTTAATTCAGTTAACCACCCCTTCCTCCAACACTGTAGAAAAGCGCGCGATCGTCAAGGCGAATACCCTTACCCAATCGCTTGATGGCCATCGTCGCTATCTGACTTTAAAACTTGATGATGAGCCAAGCTTTCGATTGTCAGTCCCAGCAACTATTGAATGCCCCATTGATTCTATAGTGATTGTTGATGCATTATTGAAGCAATCGACCGGGCAACAAAGTTATAAATATCAGCGCTGTATTGCCGCAGACACCACCCAATAGCTTGCCCAAAGTTCATCTTAGATATCTCAACTCAAACAATAACAACATAGGAAGTGGAGTACTATGACTCAACCTCTGATCACACCCGCTCAGTTGAACGAGCTGTTAAAACAGCAAGACGTTATCCTTCTCGATGCCAGTATCGAATTTCAAATTCCGGGCGAAGCAGAAAAGATTACTGACCAATACATCCCTGGCTCGGTAAAATTCGACTACGACAAAGATTTCTGTGATAAGCATACCTTGCTTCCTCATATGTTCCCGACCGAGAAACACTTCAATGAACGTGCTCAAGCGCTTGGCATAAACAATAAGAGTACCGTCGTGGTGTATGACAACGCAGGCACTTTTGCTTCACCACGCGCTTGGTGGATGTTCTTAGCTATGGGGCATACCAATTCTCTGATTCTGGATGGTGGTTTACCAGCGTGGGTCGAAAGTGGCTTTGAGACAGTTCCAAGTTACAGCACCGTTGATGCCCTTGGGGACTTTGAAGGAGTGCTAGATAAGAGTTACTTTATCGATGCAACTCAAGTCAACGACTACTCTAAAACGCAACAAGCCAATATTCTCGATGCACGCTCTCAAGCACGTTTCGACTCTAAAGTACCAGAGCCTCGACCTGGGTTGAGAAGCGGCCACATTCCACACTCTGTTTGCCTACCCTTCGCACAAGTTATGGAAAATGGGCGCTTAAAGTCAGAGCAAGAACTGAAAACAATCTTCAGTGCATTAGACATACAACAACTGCCTATGGTATTCAGCTGTGGCTCCGGCGTTACGGCTTGTATCATTCTTCTGGCTGCGAAAATTGCAGGGTACAACAACCCAATGAGTGTTTATGATGGTTCATGGACTGAATGGGGAGCAAACGAAGAATTGCCAATAGAGGTCACCCCAGAATAGAAATAACGGTAACAATGTCACAATAAAAGGTCTAGACAACAAATAATTTTGATCGAAACAATACTGAGTTGCTATGTGTTTTGTTACTATACAACAGAATAAATACGGCGTTCTTTTTTACAATTTCGATTCAAGGTTTCTCAAAATTGGCCGTTACATGAGTGTTATCTAGACCCAAAGGCGTTGTATGGCTGTATTCAAAAAAAATATCTGGACGTTGTACATATTGATCGTACTGCTGACTTTGATACTTTTTTCTGCGTTTGGGCTTATCAAATGGCAAACTAACCGAGACGACTTCACCCGCCAACAGCACATGCAGTTGGAGCTATTTTCGAACTCTATTGAATCGCTTCTAACTAGCCAAGAGGCGCTACTAGAAGTCGTCGGTCATCAATTACTCCAACAATCTGATTTTACTCGTACTGCAGCAATTCAAATTCGTCCTATCTTGGACAAACTGCTCGACACTCACCCGGCGATCGCCGCTTTTGGTTTGATCAATCCTAAAGGTGAATACTTAGCCGTTAGCTCAAATTTGATGCTGACTGAGCAGCGCAATCTTCTCGACTATGACTACACCCGTGACTCCTTTTTAGAGGCGATTGAAAGCCAAAAAATGGTGTTAGGTCGTACCTACTTCCAGGACTCCCTTGGCACACTGATCATCCCTATTCGTAAATCGATTTCCACCAACGGCACTGATGTCGCCGCGGTAATGACGGCTGGATTGAAACTTAACAGTACCATCCTATTTAAAAAGAACGTTAACACCGCTGAGTACAACAGCTTGAGCCTGCTGCGCGACGACCTTTATCGGCAGTTCTATTCAAAGGATGTGGTTTCACTACGAGCCTACTCTACTCCCGTTGACGCCAATATGGTCGAGCACATCGCCAAAAGCTTCGCCAAGTCGTACAACATAAAAATTCAAGACGCTAAAGAGAGTGGAAAGATCTACTCTGCGATCGTTGAACAAGAAGGCAATAACAGCATTGTCACCACTACGTACTTGAACGATTACAAACTTTGGGTTATCGGCACAACAGAACTTGCGTATGTAGATAAGGTTTTCTGGGAAGAGTTTAGCATCTACATTGCTGTGTTCTTGCTGCTACATGCTTGCTTTTACGCACTGGTTAAATCGATTTCCAAGAGTGAGCTTCGAACTCGTAAGCAGCTGATTTATCAAGCGAATCACGACCCATTGACCTCGCTACCAAATCGATTCTATATGCGCCAAAACATCAGTAAATGGCTTGATGATGAGAAACATCCGTTTACCTTGTTGTTTATTGATATCGACAACTTTAAGAGTGTGAACGACACTCATGGGCATGACTTTGGCGATAAAATCCTCAAGCAAATTGCGCTTCGCTTGAGCCGTTTCCAGTCACGCCTGAGCCTTGTTATTAGGGACTCAGGTGATGAGTTCTTATTCTTAACGCCCCTGATCAATGAGAGCGAATTGCACCGTTTGGCGGAAAGAATAATCGAGGTGTTATCGAAACCTTATGACGTAGACGAATCACAATTCCTATTAAGCTGTAGTGTCGGTATTGCACAATTCCCGCAACACGGTAAGGACCTCGATAGCCTTTTGCGTTCAGCCGACATATCAATGTACAAAGCAAAACAACAGCAGAACTCGTACAGCATGTTCACTGCTGAGATGCAGGAAACTCACTTGTATAAGATGAAGGTGGAACAAAAGCTAAGAGTGGCCATAGAGAAACAGACACTCTTTATGGTGTTCCAGCCTCTCCTGTGTGCAGATGGCAGTGTTCATGGTGTGGAAGCTCTGGTGCGCTGGATTGACGATGAACTAGGTTTTGTACCACCAGACGTATTCATCCCTGTGGCAGAAAAAACCGGACTAATGCCGAGATTAGGTGCGTTCATCATTGAATCCAGTATCCAACAGATTGCGCACCTGCACCGAATTGAGATGTTTAAACTAGGTTTATCTATCAACATCTCTGTGCGTCAATTTATGCATGCTGCATTTGCAGAGCATCTATTGGCGACACTTGAAAAGTATCAATTCCCGAGCGACTACCTAACGCTGGAGATCACCGAGAACTTATTCATAGAAGATGTACAACAAGTACGCCCTATCTTTGAATCGCTCAACGATATAGGCATTAAGATCTCACTGGATGATTTCGGTACAGGATACTCTTCTTTGAGTATGCTTAAGGCATTACCAATCTACGAACTGAAGATTGATAAGAGCTTTATCGAGAACATTAACTGCGATGCTCAATCTTTGACGATGGTTCAAAACATCATAGCCATCGGTAAAAACTTTGGCATGGTAGTATTGGCAGAAGGCGTCGAGACCAAAGAGCACTTCGATGTCCTAAAAGCTTGTCACTGTGATTTAATGCAGGGCTATTACTTCTCTCGTCCAATACCGTACGAAGAACTTAGTCAATATCTGAAGCACTATTCATCTTCGACAAAAGAAGAGTGTGAAGCATAAAAAATGGAAGCGTGTGCTTCCATTTTTTATCTCATTTCCCGGCAAATCCAACCGATTGTCGCCAATTAGCTAAACTCATTTGCGAATCAGTTATTTGGCGCTCTCACCTTTTTCGGCATATTTCATCTGCTCATCCAAGTTAAGAACGGTCAATGCGTTGCTTACACTGGTCGCAATCACATCGACGACACCAGTACGAAGTGCACCGAGTAGCGCAAGCGGTTTACTGTTCTCTGCAGCAATGGCAATCACCTCTGCAATCGGGCGAAACTCTTCCAATCCCAAGCCAATAACACGGTCACTCATTACTGTGTTTGCCGCTTTACCATGTACGTCAAAAAAGTCGTAGCCTGCGAAGTCACCGACGACACCTTGTAGTAAACGAGATTGAACTACCTCGCCTGCGGTAAACCAGCCTAAGTCAACCATGTAGCTGTTTTCACTCATGTCACCGATACCCACTAATGCCACATCGGCCTTTCGAGCGAGATCGAGTGTTTGCTTAACTGTGCTGTTTTCCATGAATGCGGTTTTTTGAGCCTTGTTCTCCGCATAGGCTGGAGCATACAGAGTTTCCGATGAACCACCGTACTTTTTCGCCAGCTGACGGCAAATGTGGTCGGCATTGAACATACCGCCTCTTGGGTGAATGCCTCCGATACCACACACGAACTTACAATCACGTGGGGTAATTACACCAGTGTGGTGTGCAACAGACGATACGTTGCGGCCTTGACCCACTGTCACTACCATGCCGTTTTTTAAGGTGCTGGTTAAATAGTTAGATACTAAGCCAGCTACTTGAAGACGTTGCTGCTCTTCGTTCGGCTGATCCAGAGCAACAAGTGCGCGCTTGACACCAAAGCGCTCAATTAAGCGTTGTTCTATTTTAGCGCTAAATACTGGGTGGTACTTTACTGTAATTTCTACGATACCTTCGTCTCGAGCTTGCTTGAGCATTCGACCAACCTTTGCACGAGAGATTGAGAACTTTTTCGATATCTCTTCCTGTGTCGCACCGTCTTGATAGTAGGCAACCGCCACTTCAGTGAGAAGATCAGTATTTTCTTCCGACACATCTTGAATATTCTTACTCATATACCACCCAACAAGTATTTAACAATTTATTCACCTAAATAAGCAGCAAATGCCCGATAGCAAAGCAACTGTCGCATCAGTTTACACCATGAACATTTGTAATGGTAGAAAACAAATGCTCACAACAATCAATATCACCAAAGTGTAATTGAACTGCTCAATACACAACCATTAAACGTTTGCTTTCAGACCCCGTGTTTATTGGAGTAAATTATATTTGATTAAAGTCACTTTACTGCACTATTTGCCATTGACTTTGCCGTGAGATCGGATAAATATGGCTTCATCATTTACTCAGCCAACGAACATATGTTCGAAGCAAATGTTCGTCAGCTCGAAATTTTAAAATTAATGAACAACTGAACCAATGATTTGGTGATGAGAAGTTTATTAGCTAGCTTGCAAATGCCCACATCTCTCTTCACACGAGATGTTATGCGATAGATAGGATGATCAAAATGAGCAACAAATTAGAGCAACTTCGTAAACTAACGACAGTAGTAGCAGACACTGGTGAAATTGATGCAATCAAAAAGTACCAGCCAGAAGACGCAACAACTAACCCATCTCTGATTCTTAAAGCGGCTCAAATCGAAGAGTATGCGCCACTTATCGATGCTTCAATCGAATACGCTAAAGCACAAAGCGCTGATAAAGCACAACAAGTACAAGACACTTGTGACATGCTTGCAGTAAACATCGGTAAAGAAATCCTGAAAACAATCCCAGGCCGTATCTCTACTGAAGTTGATGCTCGTCTTTCTTACGACACTGAAGGCAGCGTTGCTAAAGCTCGTCAGCTAGTAAAAATGTACAACGATGCTGGCATCACTAACGATCGCATCCTAATCAAACTGGCTTCTACTTGGGAAGGTATCCGTGCTGCTGAAATCCTAGAGAAAGAAGGCATCAACTGTAACCTAACGCTTCTATTCTCATTCGCACAAGCTCGCGCATGTGCTGAAGCTGGCGTATTCCTAATCTCTCCATTCGTTGGTCGTATCATGGACTGGTACAAAGCTAAAGAAGGTCGTGACTTCGAAGCATCTGAAGATCCAGGCGTAATCTCAGTAACTGACATCTACAACTACTACAAAGAGCACGGCTACAACACTGTTGTTATGGGTGCAAGCTTCCGTAACATCGGCGAGATCCTAGAACTTGCTGGTTGTGACCGTCTAACTATCGCTCCTGCTCTTCTAGCTGAACTAGAAGCTGCTGAAGGTGACGTTGTAGAGAAGCTAGTTGACTCTAAAGGCTCTAAAGAACGCCCTGCTCCAATGACTCACGCTGAGTTCCTATGGGAGCACAACCTAGACGCTATGGCAGTTGAGAAAGTTGCAGAAGGTATCCGCAACTTCGCAGTTGACCAAGGCAAACTAGAAGACATGATCGCAGCTAAGCTGTAATCACACAGAATTAAAAAAGGGGAACGTTTGCGTTCCCCTTTCAATTTCCAATTCCAATATTTAAACACTGGTAGTTATTATGGACCGTAAACATCTAGCTAATGCTATTCGTGCTCTAAGCATGGACGGCGTACAACAAGCAAACTCTGGCCACCCAGGCGCACCTATGGGTATGGCTGACATCGCTGAAGTTCTTTGGCGTGATCACCTAAACCACAACCCGTCAAACCCAGAGTGGGCTGACCGC
>NZ_JCBDGU010000010.1:0-88691 GCF_059834255.1 Vibrio sp. R11-SG3-ISO9 | reverse complement strand
ATATGGGTCGACTTTCCACCAAAATCACAACGACAAAAGAGGTAGTCTTTAGTTCTCAGACACTCCAATAATAAATGCTGATTGGCAAAAGTGACGCAGTCGATTTCAAAAACGGATTAAAAACATAACGTAATAACATTGTTGAAAAGGAAACCAGGCAATGAAACGCGATTCTTTTGGAATTTGCCTTACTAAGGCTATGCTGTTCAAAAACTTACAATCGACATTTACGCACGTCAGAGCTTACGAAAAAGATGCTACTTCGCCACTTGATCTAAAAGTGTTATTGGCGTTCCCCCAAATGTCCGGAAGAGATTTGCTTCAAACAATGCAAGGTTCGCGTCACCTAGTTTGGCGTGCAGACCACCACTGCCCAGGCTTTGATTAGAACATTTTCATTTTAAAACAATCACTTCTATATTTAGGGCGTGTTGATCTTTCGAGCTGATTTTTGCAGCGAGTTGCTGTGTGTTTCTACAAGGCAGAGGTTTTGATGTGTAGCTAGCCTACATGAAAAGCCGATAACGCAGTAGAAATGACCAGCAAACGCTGCCCGAAGGGTTCGGCTAAAAGCGTTTTACTCTTTGTTGAGGGGGATTTGTTTAGAATGACTAGACTACTTCCCCCTCGCCGCGATTAAAACGCTTTTATCTCGAACAAAACTTAACCACGAAAGGTCAACACGCCCTAGTTAAAGAGCACGTTCTAACGTGCTCTTTCTATTTCTAATGCAACACCGCATCTAAACTGAACGTAATACTCATCGCAATAGATAATTGCTCAATCAGTTCAAGACAAATTCGGATCGGCCTGTTAACATTAGAGTCATTACTCTAATTTGGTAAGTATGAAGATGACATCACCAAAATTCAGACCAAAATTTTCACTGGCCGCACTGCTAATAGGCTGTGTGAGTTCGGCCAGTTTTGCCGCGCCTCTCTCCTTTCCTGATGCGTGGGATCTGCTACAGCAAAACAATAATTCTCTAGCAGCACAGCAAGCAAACGTAGAGCGCTATCAACACCTCCAAAACGCGACAGGTAGCCTCAACTTGCCTTCTGTTACCTTAGGTGCAAACTACACACACCTCGATAGCGATGTCACCATCAATGGCGAGCAGTTTGCGGATAGCTTGAGTGGAGTACCCAGTTTAGGTGCATTAGGTCCAGTATTGCAGCCTATTCTCGGCAGTTTAGGCGGCATCACTTCAACCATTACAGAACAAGACATCTTTAGTTCTTCTATTCGAGCTATTTGGCCTATCTTCACTGGTGGCCGAATTACTGCAGCTCAAACTGCGGCTGAAGGCCAAAGTGAAGAAGCGCAAAGTCAGTTCTTGATGGAGAAACAAGCGCGCTACGAAGATCTTACCAAGTACTACTTCTCTGTGATTCTGGCGCAAGATGTAGTCCAAACTCGTTTAGCGGTGGAAGCCGGCTTAACTCAACACCGAGATTTCGCGATTAAACTGGAAGAACAAGGTCAGATTGCCCGTGTAGAACGATTACAAGCAGACGCCTCTCTCGATAAAGCAATCGTCGAAAGAACCAAAGCTCAAAACGACCTTCAAATCGCCCAGCTTGCGTTAACTCAGATTCTCGGCCTCTCAGAAACCGTTGAGCCATCAGAAGCCCTGTTCATCAACAACAACTTGCCAAATATGGACACCTTTATTGACCAGACACTAACGACCTATCCAGGTTTGAGCATTTTAGACGCTAAAGAGAAGCAAGCGAGCAGCCTAATTAAAGCAGAGAAAGGCAAATACTATCCAGAAGTTTACCTATACGGTGACTACAGCTTGCATGAAGATGACTCACTTGCGAGTGAAATGAAGCCCGACTGGTTAGTAGGAATTGGGGTCAATGTACCTCTTATCGATACGTCAGGTCGCTCCGACAAGGTTGCTGCTGCGCACAGTGCGGTTTCACAAGTTCAATACCTAAAGTCTCAAGCAAAACAAGACCTCACTGTATTGGTCCAAAAAACCTATCTTGAGGCGCAACAGGCTTTAGAAGAGGTGCAAGGCCTCAACTCAAGCCTTTCTCTTGCACAAGAAAACTTATCGCTACGTAAGAAAGCGTTCAACCAAGGTTTGTCTACATCATTAGAAGTAGTTGATGCTGAGCTATATCTGGCAAGCATCAAAACTCAACAATCGGTCGCTCGTTTTCAATATCTAGTATCTCTAAACAAACTATTAGCGCTAAGCAGTGAGATGAATACATTCCCAAGCTATTCAACCTCTGCCGTTTATCCAAATGCTCACAACACCAATACAAAAGGATGATTCATGAAATCTGTTAAACCACTTATCGCTTCAATCATCGGTATTGGCATTGTCGGTTGGGTTGGGTACAGCTTCTACCAAGCATACCTGCCACAGCCTGTTAAGATTCAAGGTCAGATCGACGCTCAGCAATACAGCATCTCTTCCAAAGTGCCAGGGCGTATCGACCAAGTGTTCGTTCGAAAGGGTGACACCGTTGAAAAAGGTCAATTGGTCTTCTCGCTACTGAGCCCAGAGATCGATGCAAAGCTAGAGCAAGCAAAAGCCGGAGAGAAAGCAGCAGGCGCACTTGCACAAGAAGCCGAGAAAGGTGCACGTGAGCAGCAAATCCAAGCAGCGAAAGACCAATGGCTAAAAGCAAAAGCAGCCGCTGACTTAATGGAGAAAACATACCAACGAGTCAACAATCTCTATAAAGATGGTGTCGTTGCTGAACAAAAGCGTGACGAAGCGAAAACTCAATGGCAAGCAGCGAAATATACAGAAAGTGCCGCGCTTCAAATGTATAAGCTGGCTCAAGAAGGCGCTCGTGATGAAACCAAAGTCGCAGCGGCTCAAAGAGCGTTAATGGCTGCAGGCGCCGTTGCCGAGGTTGAGGCTTACGCCAAAGATACACAAATCCACAGTTGGTTTAATGGTGAAGTTGCTCAAGTGCTATTAAGCAGTGGTGAACTGGCACCTCAAGGCTTCCCTGTTGTCACTGTTATCGACACGCAAGATGCTTGGGCTGTGCTCAATGTTCGAGAAGACCACCTCAAGTACTTCGAAAAAGGATCCCAGTTCGATGCTTACCTTCCTGCACTTGATAAAAACCTAACATTCGAAGTGAGTCATATTGCTGTCATGGGTGATTTTGCGACGTGGCGCTCAACAGATGCCGCGCAAGGCTTTGACCTAAGAACATTTGAAATTGAAGCTCGCCCAGTCGATAACAACGATACGTTACGCATGGGTATGAGTTTGGTCGTTGAATTGTAAGGTCAATTATGTCCTATTCTCCTCAACCCAATGATGTTGAAGCCACTGATAGCGAATTGGTGCGTCAGTGGCGAATCGTGCGCAAAGACAAATGGTTGCTATCGAGCCTCACTTGGATCCCACTACTTCTGGTAGCAAGTATCTGGTTGATTTTCTCTCAAGGTATTGCTCGCGATCTGCCTGTTGCTGTGGTGAACTTAAATCATGGCCAGCTTTCTCAGCAGTTTGTTCGTTTAGTTGATGCCTCTCCAACGTTAGCGGTGACGCAAAAATACACAGATATTAGCCAAGCAAAACAAGCCATGATCAAACGTGATATTTATGGCTACGTGATCATCCCTAAACATTTTGAGCGCGATATCTACCTTGGACTGAACCCTAAGGTTTCTGTGTTCTATAACAGCCAATTTATCCTGATTGGTAAGCTGGTCAATTCGGCTCTGTTACAAGCACAAGGAACGTTTAATGCTCAAGTGGAAGTCGCTAAGCAGTTATCCCATGGCGACAAAACGGTGAAATCAGCACTTGGCCAAGCAGTGACAATCCAAAGCCAAATTACCCCGCTATTTAACAAGAACACCAGCTATTCGCAGTTCTTGGTATCGGCGATCATCCCTGCCCTGTGGCAAATCATGATAGTCGTCGGCACCATATTGGTTTTGGCAGCCAATTGTCGTGAAAGAGTGTTAAAACATTGGCTCGGCACATCGCCAGTCAAAGCACTTACCTCGACATTGCTGCCTTACGCTCTGCTGTTCTTAGTGTTTAGTATCGGCTTTATGACATGGTTTTACGTGTTTTTGGATTGGCCTTATCACGGTAGTTTCATAGCTCTGATATTCGCACAATTGATCACCGTCATTTGTTGTATGATCATGGGCAGTGCCTTCTTCTTTTTGACACTCGATCCCGCGAGAGCCATGAGCTTTGCAGGTGCATTCACCGCACCAAGCTTTGCATTCATGGGGATCACCTTTCCAGTGACAGACATGAATGCCGCCGCGCAAGCATGGCGTAGTCTGCTGCCGATTAGTCATTACATTGAAGTTCAAACCGCACTGTCGAGTTACGGCATTAATGCAGCGCAGACGATAATTCAGCTGCTACCAATGTTCGGCTACGTGATTCCAGCTATCATCACACTGCTTCTGATCCGCAAACATTTGAACACACAACCAGTGAATGGAGCCGTACAATGAAACCAGTCAGCTTCATCGAACTCATTAAGCACGAGCTCTTAGCCGTCGTCCGAAACCCTGTCGTCTTATTGACCGTCTTTGGTGGGGTGATTTTCTACTCTTTCCTCTATCCTTTGCCTTATGCGCAACAGACCCCTGAGCAACTAAAAGCCTCAGTGGTCAACTTGGATGGTAGCCAGAGCAGTTATCAACTAGAGCGTATGGTTGATGCCACACCTCAAATTGACATCACTCGCCGTGATTTTAGTCTCGCTGACGCTAAACAAGCGCTACTGAATCAGGAAATTGGTGGCTTTTTGGTGATTCCAGAAAACTTCTACAAAGATTTGCTGCTAGGTAAAAGCCCAACGCTGTCGTATGCGGGCGATGCTTCGTTCTTTCTTGTGTACGGTACTATCATCGAGGGCTTGGCTAAAGCGGGCGGCACACTCGCCGCACAGGTTAAAGTCAACCACCTACTCATTGAAGGCGTACCGTTAGAAACTGCAGCCAATGGGTATAACGCATTCAGTCTCAACCTGAAACCAACGTTTAACAGTCGTATGGGCTACATAGACTACGTTGTACCAGCGGTGTTTGTTTTGATACTTCAGCAAACCCTCGCGATGGCATCTGGCTTAATTGGCGCAACCCAAAATAGCCAAGGAACCCCAGGATATTGGTCACGGGTTTCAAGCTTAAAGCTGATTGTCGCTCGTTGCTGTGTGCTCGTGGGCATCTATTACCTACTCGCTATGTATTACTTTGGGGCGAGTTTCGATTTCTACGGTATCAACTCACTGGCAACTCATGGTCAATTACTTACATTACTTCTCCCATTCTTAGTCGGTAGCTGCTTAGTTGGTATCTTGATTGGTGAATTTGTGCCAAGAAGAGAATGGGTCACTGTCGTTGTTTTGATCAGTTCTATGCCTTTGATTTTCTCCTCTGGCTTTATCTGGCCTGTTGAGATGATGCCAACTTGGTTGGTTGGACTGTCGCAACTCTTTCCAAGCACCCCAGCAATACAAGGCTTTCTTGGGATAAATCAGATGGGCGCCACTTGGCAAGATATAGCACCGCAGTGGACTTTATTATGGGGACAAGTCGCGCTTTGGTCTTCATTATTAGCGGTTAAGTTGTTTCACAAATCCCAGATACGAACCGCAGGGTATAACTAATAACCACCAGCAATAAGCTTTGTGGTTTATAAAAATAACGTACACTAACAATTACTTCTCAAAAGGCCCTTTATTATAAAGGGCTTTTTTATTCACCAAATATAAAGTAACACCGGTAAATAGCTCTAACTTTCATACCGCCAAAATATAAGATTTACCGACTACTACTTGCTCACTTCTGTCGTCAGTTTTTTACTGCACCAAGGGCCATGTCTAGAAGCTCAAAACACTCCCTTTAGCAACATGGTCAACACAATTTCACAGGTTTGGCTCAGCATGCAAACTGATGTCCATTCTAAAAGGCCAATAGTCGCAATTTCAAAACAATGACTTACTGAAAACGATGACTGAGCCCAAACAAATGTAAATTAATTGTAAAAAATTCTTTAATGCCATTATTTTTATGTATAGGATTATCAACAAGGTCAGTTATAAAAATAGAACGACCTTACTCACACAGAGAAGCTATATCCATATAAAACTTGTTCAGTAATTATATTTATTCGAAGTATTGAGTTAGTTACAAGCCGTTTGTTGCCAACCAAATGAATAGATAACTTGTTGAAAATAAAAGTTAATAGAAAGCAAGCTCAACAGCAGTAAATAAAATTTAGTAAAATACAGGGAAAACCATGAAAAACATAAGAGCATTATTTTTAGGGTTTATATTATTATTCAGTTCCACCGCATTTGCAGAAGAAGGGTCATTTAATCAAACAATCAGTAATTTAAGCCAAAGTATTGATGGTTTTTTCAACGAATATACTGGATGGTTCGTTGGATTGATATTCAAAAGTGTGCCAGTTGGCGAAGCTAACTTCCCGATCATTGTTGGTTGGTTATTGCTCGCTGCACTCATTTTTACTGTTTATTTTGGCTTCGTTCAATTTAAGCGCGTGGGTATGGCCATCGACATTATTCGAGGCAAATACACAGACCCTAACTCCAAAGAAGACGGCGAGGTTTCTCACTTTCAAGCGTTAGCTACTGCCCTTTCCGGAACCGTCGGCCTTGGTAACATCGCAGGTGTAGGTGCTGCTCTAGCAATTGGTGGTCCAGGTGCAACATTCTGGATGATCTTGTGTGGCCTTCTTGGTATGGCATCAAAATTCTGTGAGTGTACGTTAGGTGTTAAATACCGCACCATCTTACCTTCAGGTGTTGTATCTGGTGGTCCAATGTACTACCTAAGCCAAGGTCTAAGCGAACGTGGCATGGGCGGATTAGGTAAAGCACTGGCTATCGGCTTTGCTCTAATGTGTATTCTGGGTTCTCTGGGTGGCGGCAACATGTTCCAAGCCAACCAAGCTCACGCAATGCTAACTTACGCATTCGACATTCCAAGCGAATACGGCATCATTACAGGCTTTGTTCTAGCTGGTTTGGTTTTCTCTGTAATTGTTGGTGGTATGCCTTCGATTGCTTCTGTAACTGAGCGTGTTGTACCTTGGATGGCAGCGCTATACATTGGTATGGCTCTTATTGTTATCGGTTCTAACCTTGATCAAGTAGGCCCTGCTTTCAGCGCTATCTTTACTGGTGCATTTACTGGTGAAGGTGTTGTAGGTGGCTTCATTGGTGCCCTAATCCAAGGTTTGAAACGTGCGACATTCTCGAACGAAGCTGGTGTAGGTTCTGCTGCAATTGCTCACTCTGCGGTTAAAACTAAAGAGCCAATCACGGAAGGTCTTGTTTCACTACTAGAACCGTTCGTTGATACCGTTGTAATCTGTACAATGACAGCACTTGTTATCACTATCGCAGGTCTAAACACAGGTCCATTCGATGGTTCAGGTCTAACAGGCGTAACCCTAACAGCCGCTTCGTTTACTGAAACAGCTGGCTTCTTCAAATACACTCTTGCTCTTGCTGTTATCATGTTTGCTTTCTCGACTATGATCTCTTGGTCTTACTACGGTCTGAAAGCATGGACTTACCTATTCGGTGAAGGCAAAGCAACTGAGCTTGTGTTCAAAGTGATGTTCTGTGTGTTCGTTGTAATTGGCGCGACAATTCAGTTTGGTGCGGTAATCGACTTCTCAGATGCAGCTATCTTCGCAATGTCTATCTTCAACATCCTTGGGCTTTACTTCCTAATGCCTGTTGTGAAAAAAGAACTTCAGTCATTCGTAGCTCGAGTGAAGTCAGGCGAGATCAAAACATACGGAAAATAGAATCTTGTTTTAACAACAGGTTCCTATTGACCAAATAACAAAAAGTCCATATCGAGCAATGATATGGACTTTTTTTGCTTAATCGAATGTAGAAAAAGTAAGAGGGATTACAGCCCAATCTCTTCAGTCAGGTCTTTGATTTGCTGAAGGTCCATTCTATGAACTTCTATCATCTGTCTAATGTCGCTCAAACGAGAATTAGCAGCATCAAGCTTGTCACAAGAGTCTGATTTCGCATCCCAAGACGTGCCCTCTAGGAACGTATCACACTGCTTCTTAAGCGGCTTTAGGTTAGGCTCTAATCTATCACGCTCTGCCTCTAACGCTTCAAGCGCTTGGGTGATTTGTAACTCTTTACGGAACAGTTCACGTGAGCGCTCAAACATGGTCGATTGCATGTCCGCTTGGCGGTTGAGTTTTTGATTATTTTGTTGTGACTGCTCTAGTGCTACTTTTTGTTCATTCAGTTGTTGCTCCAACGAGTAATTGGCTTTTTCGAGAACAGCGGTCTGCTTTGTTATCTCATCCAATTCTTTCTGGTGCGCTTCAGCTTGTTTTTGCAGAGCTGCTTCAACTTGGTTACCAATTTCTGAGTCAACTTTAGCTACCTTAGCTTCAACTTGTGTCACCAACTGCTGCTTACTGTTCTTCAACTCTTGATAGCGAGACTCCAAGACTTGATAAGTTGACTCCCACTTCGATGCTGTGACAGTAGAGCCAATCAGACCTCCAAGGGCTAAACCCATAACGGCGGCAATACCAATGTATAGCTGACTGCGTTTGTCACGTTCTTCTATGACAACCACTTCGTCTTGTTCATTCTGCCCAGATTGTTGGCTCACAGGGTTACTCCAATTCATTAAAGGTTACAATGTCACTGTAAAGTTAACAGCAACAAGTACTACTCTTGGCTCTGGCATACTTCCACTTAATGAAGTCACCAGTCAGCTTCAGCGCGTTAGCTCAGAAAACATTAAGCTTGCGGTATACAACAAAAAGCCACCTACGATGACAATCACTACGCTTTTCTGCACTTTTTCGTTGGTCCGATAACGAAACAGCACAAACGCCAACGCCAATAAAAAAACAATTGCGATTAGTCGAGTCATAACTCCTCCTTGTTTCTCTATTTTATACCATTTAAATAAGCAAGTTACGTCAGAGTCACGTTGTTTGATCATTTAGTTGAACAAGATTTGTGCAAACAGATATTTTACTACTGACATCACACTTTTTCTGATCTAGGATACGCGTACAGATTACCTATTCACGTAGGTAATTGTTCCGATGAAGACTGCAGGAGAGTGGTTTTTAACTAAATCTTAACATTTAGTTAGATTGACCCGCCGAAGAAGTAAATCTTTCAGGTGCTTTGTGCTGATAAAAATCAGAAAAGCGAGGACTGTCGTTGGAGGAACCTCTGGAGAGAACCGTTAAATCGGTCGCCGAAGGAGCAAGCTTAGAGACCAAAACTTCTCAGTAAGTTTTTCGCTAAGTGAAACTCTCAGGCAAAAGGACAGAGGAGTGGAAAGCAACAACCTTAATTCAGAACACTAACTACAGTAATAATGTATTAAGTGGTGCGATCTCGTTGATCAGCACTGCCCTTTCACTCTTCTCCTTAAATTTTTATTTATTAAGGGGAACCTATGAACTATCTACAAGAAACATTACAAACCATCAACCAACTTGTTTGGGGACCACCGCTGCTTGCTTTGCTCGTTGGTACAGGTATCTACTTTACTTTTCGCTTAGGCTTACTCCAGTTTAGACACCTGCCAACTGCTCTGAAGATGGTGTTCACCAAAGATAAATCTGGTCATGGTGATGTTTCTAGCTTTGCTGCTTTATGTACCGCCCTTTCCGCGACTATTGGTACTGGTAACATTGTTGGTGTTGCTACTGCTATTAAACTTGGTGGACCGGGTGCGCTTTTCTGGATGTGGCTCGCAGCCCTGTTCGGTATGGCGACTAAGTATGCAGAATGCCTTCTTGCCGTTAAATATCGCAAAGTCGATAGTAAAGGTGAGATGGTCGGCGGACCAATGTACTACCTACAATACGGTGTTGGCTCTCGTATCTTAGCGGTTCTATTCGCTGTATTTGCCCTTGGCGTAGCCTGTTTTGGTATCGGTACTTTCCCGCAAGTGAACGCGATTCTCGACGCAACTGAAATCTCTTTCGGTGCCTCTCGAGAGCTATCTGCGGTCGTACTTACTCTACTTGTTGCTGTTGTAACACTTGGCGGTATCCAGTCTATCGCGAAAGTAGCCGGTAAAGTCGTTCCAACGATGGCTGTCATGTACATCGTCGCATGTATGAGTGTCCTGTTATCGAACGCAGATCAACTGCTAGATGCGGTTAGCTTGGTGATCACCTCAGCGTTTACCAATACTGCTGCAACTGGTGGTTTCTTAGGGGCGAGCATCATGCTAGCCATTCAATCGGGTATTGCTCGTGGTGTATTCTCGAACGAATCTGGCCTAGGTAGTGCACCTATGGCAGCTGCAGCGGCGAAGACCGACTCATGTGTTAAGCAAGGCCTTATCTCTATGACGGGTACCTTCTTCGACACTATCATCATCTGTACCATGACAGGTTTGGCACTTATCTTAACGGGTGCTTGGCAAACGGATCTTTCAGGTGCAGCGATGACCACACACGCCTTTGCTGTTGGTCTTAATGCCGACACAATTGGTCCAATGCTGGTGTCTGTTGGTCTCATCTTCTTTGCTTTCACGACTATTCTAGGTTGGAACTACTACGGTGAGCGCTGTGTTGTATTCCTGTTTGGTACTAAAGCGGTTCTACCATACAAAGTTATCTTCATTGCGTTGGTTGCATCAGGTGCCTTCCTAAAACTCGACGTGATTTGGCTACTTGCTGACATCGTCAACGGTTTGATGGCTGTACCGAACCTAATCGGTTTGATCTTGCTACGCCAAGTCGTGATTGAAGAAACGAAACAGTTCTTTAATCAAATGACAATGAAAGGCGAACCAAAGAGCACACGTAAGCCGTCGATGGTTTAAGCGAGTAGATTGGTAATATCGAATATACAAAAAAGCCGAAGTAGAACACTTCGGCTTTCTTTTATCTCAAACATTCAGTTATTAAGCTGTTGGCGTTGGTGGCTCTTCCAGCATCAACTTGATACCTAGTGAAATCAATACTGCGCCCGTCACGCCTTCCATCCAACCAATCACTTTAGGGCTCTTGAATAGCTGTTTTGCTGAACCTACTGCACCAGCGATGCCACACTGCCAAATCATAGCAATCATAAAGTGGATTCCGGCCATCAACATCGACTGCATAAATGGCGAACCTTGAGGGTCAATAAACTGCGGTAAGAATGCTAGATAAAAGACCGCCGTTTTAGGGTTCAACACATTAGAGAGAAAGCCCTCTCTAAGAGAGCGAGATACGCTCAGTTGTTCATGTTTTGCGTCTGATACTTCAAACCCTGCATTGCCTTTGAAGACACCATAAAGGCTAGAAGCACCTAACCAGATCAGATACGCCGCACCAATCAGCTTAACGGTTTGAAACAGCTCTGCAGATTGCAGAAGAATCGCTGAAATACCGATCGCCGAGAAAGTCGCATGCACAAACAAACCCAAACAAACACCAAAACTTGTTACCGCACCATCTCTCATCCCAGAGCGGGTGGTATTACGAATCACCACTGCTGTATCTAACCCGGGCGTCAAAGTCAAAATGGTGATCGCCACAATAAAGGCTTCAAAGTTCAGTATCATAACCGCATCCTTGCAAAATAAACTCTTAGCTTGCCCGCTAATATCTAAGACGAATAAAACTGAGGCAATGCATCATCAATATGGAGCAGATTAACTCAATTCGTCCTCGCTTGTTAAGCTTTGTATTGCTCCCACCCGCCCATTTTATAAAAAACCAATCTTCTTTCAGCCATGTGGTTTACAAATTATTTACAACCAAGGTCGCTTTGTAGAACAAACCTATTGGTCACTATCGCGTTGGTTGCTAAACTATTTCTTTTATTCTCAGGGAATTATGATGAGCGCATTCAAAAAACTGGTTGAACATTCTCAAAAATGTTCACGCTTCCAACATTTATCTGCAATTTGTAGCTGGGACGCCGCATCTATGATGCCTGCAGGTGGTAACCAAGCACGTAGTGACGCGATGGCAGAGCTATCCGTTCATATTCACGGTCTAATGACGCAACCTCAATTGGCTGATTGGATCGCAGACGCTGAGAATGAAGATCTGAATGCAGAGCAAAAGTCATCACTGCGAGAGATTAAAAGACAGTGGCAACAAGCTAACCTTCTTCCTGAAAAGCTAGTGCAAGCAAAGTCTCTAGCTGGTTCTAAGTGTGAACATGCTTGGCGAACACAGCGCGGCGAAAACGACTGGGTTGGTTTCGAAAAGAACTGGCGTGAAGTTGTCGAGCTTTCTCGTGAAGAAGCACAAATCAGAGCCGATGCAGCAGGCCTAACACCTTATGATGCAATGTTAGATATCTACGAACCGGGTACTAGCTCTGCTTCTCTTGACGCTCTTTTCAGCGATGTAAAAACTTGGCTTCCTGGCTTGATTGATCAAGTTATCGAGAAGCAATCGACGGAACAGTTGATTGCCCCAACAGGTCACTACCCAACAGACAAGCAAAAAGCGCTTGGCCTTGAGGTGATGAAACTGCTCAAGTTCGACTTTGAACATGGTCGACTGGATGAAAGTGTGCACCCATTCTGTGGCGGCGTGCCTTCAGATGTCCGTATTACAACTCGCTACGATGAGTCAGAGTTCGTTCAATCATTAATGGGCATTGTTCATGAAACTGGCCACGCACGCTACGAACAAGGTTTACCAAAAGCACTAGCAGGCACACCAGCAGGCGAAGCGCGCTCAATGGGTATTCATGAGTCTCAATCTCTGTTCTTTGAAATGCAAGTTGGTAGAAGCGATGCTTTCATTGCACATTTGGCTCGTATGGCTGGAAATCAATTCAGCGGTCCAGAGTTCGAACAAGAGAACTTTAAAAAGATTTACACCCGCGTTAAAAAAGACTTTATTCGTGTTGATGCCGACGAACTAACCTACCCAGCGCACGTTATCTTACGCTATGAAATTGAACGCGATTTGATCAACGGTAACATCAACCATACAGACGTACCTGAGCTATGGAACCAAAAGATGCAAGATTACTTAGGGCTTAGCACTCAAGGTAATTTCACTAACGGTTGTATGCAAGACATTCACTGGACGGACGGCGCATTTGGCTACTTCCCAAGTTACACACTAGGTGCAATGTATGCAGCGCAGTTTATGGCAGCAATGAAGCAGACGGTTGATGTGGACCACGTAATTCAATCTGGCGATCTTACGCCGGTCTTTAGCTGGTTGGAGAGCAACATCTGGAGCAAAGGAAGCTTGCTAACCACAGACGAGTTGGTGAAAGGCGCAACAGGCGAAACGCTGAATGCCAAGTTCTTCCAAGATCACTTGAAAGCTCGCTACCTATAAAACCGTAGTTGAAACGAATACCGAGCAGCGCGAATCACACGCTGCTCCTTTTCTCCTTCCCAAGGAAAGATAACCATGGAATGGATCCTGTTCACTGTGCTTGCCGCTTCTAGCCAAGCATGGAGAAACGCTTTTCAGAGCCGCTTAAGTCAAACCTTGAACGTTTCAGGGGTAACGCTTGCGCGTTTTCTTTGGGCAAGCCCTCTCGCCCTAATCTACTTGTTCTGCCTCTACCAATACCAAGAAGCACCAATGCCCACCTTTACGGAGCACTCTTACTTCTTTCTGGCTGGCGCTTCTATTATGCAGATCGTCGCAACAGGTTTAATGGTGGTGCTGTTTAAGCAGCGCAACTTTGCGATTGGTGCTGGGCTGGCAAAAAGTGAAGCCCCTGTGTCCGCACTGTTGGGGATGCTGTTTTTCGGCACTTCACTAACATTACTCGGTTGGGTTGGCGTCGCTTTTGGTATGGTTGCAGTATTTCTGCTGAGTTGTGCCAATGGTGTTCGCAGTGTATCTCTAAAGACGGCTTCAATCGGCCTCGCTTGTAGCACCGCTTTCGCTCTCACTTCGCTATGGATCCGTGAGGCTAGCTTGAGCCTTAAATTGCCATTCCCGCACAGTGCGGCGTGGGTTTTGTTCATTGTAATTCTGACGCAAACCCTACTGCTGTTAACGTATTTGCTTTTAAAAGACCGCGATACATTGAAGCTGATGTTCACCAAACCCAAATTGGTGATCATGACCAGTATCGCGAGCTTTGTCGGTTCACTCGGTTGGTTTAGCGCAATGTCGCTCCAGGCAGTGCCTTATGTAAAAACACTCGGGCAAATCGAAGTGTTTTTTACCATGCTTATCTCGATGTTCTGGCTTAAAGAGCCAGTTAAGAATAAAGACATGCTTGCCCTATTCTTTATCGCAATTGCAGCCATTTTGGTGATGTGGCAATAGTTAATTGATATTGCTAAGAATGGACACCTACCCCCATGGAGTGGATTCAACGACTAGGAATCATTAACATAGTCCTGTTTTAGTTATGAGCGAAGAGTAATGGAAAAAATCTACCTAGCAGGTGGCTGCTTATGGGGAGTCCAAGAGTTTATCAAGTACGTACCCGGTGTTGTTGACACTAACGCTGGGCGGGCCAATGGTAAGAGTGCGACAACTCAAGGCGATTACGATGGTTATGCTGAATGTGTAGAAGTGACTTTTAATCCGACGGAAGTCTCTTTAGAAACGCTAATACATCACCTTTTCGAGATTATCGACCCATACAGTGTGAACAAACAGGGAAATGACGTTGGCGAGAAGTACCGAACTGGTATTTACAGTGAGCAGCCGCAACACCTTGAACAAGCCAAACAAATCATTGCAGCTCGAGATGATGCCGAACGAATCGCTCTAGAGATTTTGCCTCTGACAAACTTTGTCCCAAGTGACGACATCCACCAGCACCATTTGTCACTTCACCCAGAGAATCATCACTTGTGTCATATTCCTTGGGATCTGCTGCATAAGTACAAGAATAAATAACAAAAAGAGCGTTTAACCATCAAATTAAACGCTCCATTACCTACTCTATCTTTAACTTAATGTGACCGAAAACTAAAAATCCCCATAAGTCTACCCAAGCAATAAATCTACCTGAGCTGTAAATCTTCTTGGACTTCAAACACAGCGGTAAATTTAGCGCCACCCAAAGAGGAATCCTCAATTTTTAGAAGACCATGATAGCTTGCCAATAGCTCCTGCGCGATGTTGATTCCAAGTCCGTAACCTTGAACTCGACTGTCTAATCGCATTCCCCGATCACCTAACTTCTCTTTTAACGCGTCTGGTACACCTTCTCCATTGTCTTCAACAACCACATAAAGACACTTCGAGCTCTTGATGTAAGCGGAAACATGAACTTCACCATTACCATATTTACATGCGTTATCGATAAGATTGCCCACCACCTCCATCAAATCATTACGCTGGCCGACAAACACGACATCTGCTGGGACACACAACTTAAACGTCACGTTCTTTGTCGCGTGTATCTTTTTCATACCAAACACCAACTGATCGACGATTTCAGAAACCTGATGACTTTGTGCCGATAAAACAGAACTGTGATCGTTAGATGCAACTTTCAAACGATGTTGGATTTGATCAACCATGTTTTTAACTTCTTGATTTATCACGTAATCAATCTTCTTATTGTCGTGCAGCGGAATGCCTAATGAATGGCTCCGCGCAACTCCTTGTAACACCGATAGTGGTGTTTTCAATCCATGTGACAAATCCGAGAGAAGCTGTCTTTGTTTCTCTTTTTGTTGGCGCTCGTAATGAATCAAACCATTCAAGCTTTCAACCAAAGGCTTAAGTTCCTTAACAGTACTATTGTCTAATCTACCTATTTCATCTTGCTTAAGTGCTAGAAGTTGGTTGTTAATCTTGTCTATTGGCTTCAAGCTCCAATTTGAGAACCACCACATCAAAGGAATGATCAACAAAATGTGTAGAGCAAATATCACCTTGATATAAACAAAGTTTTGATCAACTTCATTGAAGAACACGGGGTCAATTGCATGATGTTCTTTGATTGTCACGAAAACTAAACTAGGCAGAGTATCAGTCTTCTGATAGTGCTTAACGCCAACAAAATAATTAAGGTCCTCTGACTCAATCGAGAACTCTTCAAAGCGGTCATGATTTAACCACTTTTTTTGTACATAAACTCTAAGAGAGTCTTGTGGGTTAGTCTCAAAAAGCAGCTTGTGATTTTCATCAAACACAAGGAGCTGTTCGATCCGCCCTTGAAAACGTTTGGGAATTGGACGATTCAATTGAAGCTGCCCCTGCTCATCAATGGCAAAGTCGTCTATTAGATATTCACCACCAGACGAGAGCCACATATTCACAAACTTATCAGAGTTCGAATAAAAAACCGTTAAATTGGCTTGCCCATATAAAAAAGAAAGAGTGAGTAAAGCCCACCCACTAGCAACTATGTATCTAAGCTTTAAACTCTTCAACATAGCGCTCACCTTATGTTGCACAGTTTATAACCTTGATTTCGTAATGTAGTAATTGGGTCTTCATTAGTAATTGAAACTATCTTCTTTCTAATACGGCTCAATAAAACGGTAATAACATTGCCATCTTCCGTTAACTCGTCACCATAAACTTCAGCTCGCAAGCGCTCTTTTGAAACGACCTTATCTTCGTTAAGCAATAGGCACTTAAGCAAACGGTATTCATAAGCACTTAAATCTAAAATAGATTGCCCAACAGAGATCTGCTTGGCATCCATATCAAGGGAGAATAAACCAACATCGACAGTAGATTGAGCAACGCCATAAGAGCGGCGATATAGCGCTTGAACACGGGCCACAAGTTCTTCAAATACAAAAGGCTTAGCGAGATAATCGTCAGCGCCAGCAGACAGCCCCGCCACTTTATCTGCCCAGTTGTCACGAGCGGTCAATACCAATACAGGAACCGTAACCCCGTTGCTACGCCACTTCTCAAGCCATTCAATGCCATCACCGTCAGGCAAACCAAGATCCAAGATCACTAAGTCGACCTGGAAATTATTAAGACAATAATCGCCCTCTCCACCTGTCTCAGCTCTATGAACACGCATATCTTTGTGGACCAATTGCATGGCTAACTCATTGAGAAGTTGGATGTTATCTTCGACAATCAATATGTTCATAGTTCTTCCTAAAATTATTCAAATACAGGTACAGAAAAACCAAGTCGACGAGACTAATTGATAGCCAGTTTCACTATCTAATAAAAGATGGCCACATAGAAGGGTTATATTAACCATTAGGTCAATATAAGTTAGTGGCTTTATTATAATTTGGTGCGAGAAGTTATCATAAATTTATTAAATTACAATGAATCTAATGAAAAATAGTTGGCTTATTGAGAGTAATTTTATTATGTGGAAGTATAAGAATTCTTTCAACTAGAATAAATAATCAAACCACTGTTTAATATTTAGCCTCTATCTGGGTGGGGAGTAATGTTTTTTACTGGTTTTATAATGCTTTACACACTATCAAATTGACAAATGTTACTAGAGACCACTATTGACCTTGAATATATAAAAAGTGAAAAATTAGACGTCAAAACATGATAAGAACCACATCTAGCCCAACTTTTTTAGGCATCACATCAAAAGTAACAAGGCATCTGGGAGATAGCATGATGAACAGGTTTAGACAGCAAGTACCCTTGATACAGCCTTGCCCCATTGCTTTTGGCGAATTCGTACTGCTCTAAATACTCGATGCCTTCATAAACCAAGGTGATATTCTCTGTTTGAGACAGCGCGGCCAATTTTCTAAGTTCATTGTTTTTAAATATCTGAGAATAAAGCAATAATTCACGGCTTACTTTGACGTAATGGGGTTTAATTGCAGCCACTCTTGAAAAGTCTGAATGCCCCGTACCGAAGTCGTCAATCGCAATAAGTATGCCTTTACTCCTCAACTTATCTACACCCAAGTAAAATTCAACTAAATCATCAATAGGACAAGGGCTTTCTGTTATTTCTAAGACAAGTTGATGAAGTTTAATGTCTTCGATGAGAATAGCGCGAACCAAACTCTGTAACACTTCTTCATTTTGATAAATAATTTTAAAAAAACTTGGAACCATATTAATAAATAGCTTAGACCTTGAATCATAAATACTTGAATATCTAAAGCCTTTTAGATGCATATTCACTATCAGCATATTCAACTCTACCATTTCAACAAATGAACGAGATTTCAAATACTCAAAGAACTTATATGGCGCAACTTCAATACCATTCTCTTTTATGCGACATAATGCTTCATGGCCATATACATGCCCTAGTTCATTCCGCAAGTCTTGGTAAGCACTGCTGATCACATAGTTTTCAAAGCAAATTTCAAAGACTCTGCTGTTGTAATTAAAACGAATCATATCGTCCTCAGTAACCATTTATTCTAAAAAGATAGAGAAGTCTATTCGTCCCTGAATAGGAGCCAACTATTACGTTCCTAACGTTGTTTTATTATTAGAAGTAGTATGCGACCGATGCGCCTACTAACCATTGATTTGCACTATCAACTAATGGTGAATCTGCAACCTCAGAGCCCAAGCGAGTGTATGCCGATGTATGGGTTAGTTCGAGATTATCTGTAATAGGCATCACTAATTTGTAGCCAAGGCTGTAAGAGAACGTACCATCCGCTTTATAAGCTTTACGATTCGCTGCCACCTCTTTTTGAGTAACACCGAAATAGTAATCGACGAAGTCTTCACTTTTGTAAACAACGCTCGCGAAAGGTACGAATACCCACTGATCTAGTTCAACAATCGCTGTATATTTCAAACCTGTCTTGAAACCTTCAGACTTGCCCGTCACGTCATGTTGGAAGAAGGCTGAAACAACGTCAGCCCCGAAATCTAAATCCATATTAAGACCAAAATCTAAACCAAGGTCACGATCATTCATACCCTTAAGAATCTTGGCATCATCAGATTCGTAGTACATACCGCTGCTTTCGACAAAGACGTTCATATTGATGAAATCGCTGTTGGTGCCAATAAAGCGGTAGTTAATCTCATTAAGATCAGCGTTGAAATCATCACCGTGATAACCAAAATTCAAAAGTGGCACTACGCTGTGCTTCTGCCCTTTAAATAGGTCACTCGTTGTTGCGACACCCGCTTCTGCACTCCATTTTCCTTCGTGTGAATAAACGTTTCCGTTACGAATGTATGTCTCTGCCGCAATTGTTGTACCAGAAAGGAGTGTTGCTACCGCTGCTAAAACCCAAGTTTTCATAATTATCTCTTCGTCTGTTTGATGTTTAAATAATCACTTATGCAAGCGTGCTGATTGATTACAAATTTATTAGTAATCAACAGGAGGTAAAGTAACCCCTCCACTTATGTGTCAAACACGACCTCGCACTTAGTTGATGGCGGGCAGTATAGATTCGCTTTATAAACTCAAAATAAACGAAGCCAATTTTATTTTCCTTAAAAAATTAAGTTTTTGTTACAGTCAACAATAAGCAATTGAACGAATAATCAAGAGGATATAAAACCAAAGGCATATATGGTTTATAGTTAATATCTATCGTTAGTTTTTTCTCAAAATGAGAATTAAATGAACTATTTTGAATGAGTCTCCACTTTAATTCCTCTATATAATAAAAAAATAAATAGCTCTGATATTCATTAAGTTATAGGGAGCATTATTACATTCAGCGCCTTTTAACTTGATCATAATTTGTTCTTCGCCAATACTTTTTCCTAATTTGATTGTCAATTTGACGTATCGTTTTTTGCTGTAATTTTTGGATTTGGAATTGTGGGAATGACTAAAACTATTTTGGCAGCCAGTCTGATGGCAATTTCACTCAATGCGGTTTCAACTGAGTTCCCTTCTGCAGGCACCGCTTTTATCCTTCCAGGACAACACGAACCTACAACCAATCACAATGATGTTGAGCTAACAGCTCAAGAGTTAATTGATTGGGAGTTGAGCAACAGTGATATTGTTTTCGGTTCTTATGGTAAGCCCTCCGACAACGCCCGTAGCAATACATTGGGTTACATGTATAACCAAAAACTAGAGATCAACTCAAGTTGGGTTGAAGACGAACTTAGAAACTACGCTGAAGCCAACGCTCAAAACTACGAAGATTTCTTCCTACACTTCTCTGAAGACACTGTGATTGCGGAGGTTGATTCTACGCACGGTGAGAACACCATCCTCAACAGAAAGCCCATGATTGTTGGATACACCGTCGATCAGTCGCACGCGGGGTTTTGGCTCTATCAACAACCGCCATGGGATGCCGATGTGTTCGAGCACTCTGACAACAATGGTGCGCTCTACATTTATCACTCTGAACCATTTGATCGCTTAACGCTGAAATTTTCTCAGTTTGCTACTGGGGGAAGCTTTTCAATTGAGTATCCAAATGCTATCGACCAGCGCGGTCAAGCTAGCCAATGGCAAACCATTTCGATCAAAAAAGATAAGACCCTGAACATGACCAAGAACCAAGCGGTAATTTGGAACATGCCGGATAATTGGAAGCGTGCAACCACGCACGATGGTAGCGGTGCCAGTTACGGCGGTGGGCAGTATTTTGGCTCTGAATACCTTCGTGATGGTGGCCGACTGTATGTAGTGCGCATTCGATGGAATGAGACAGAGCACAGGCCGCGTCTAAAAGAAGTAAAACTCAAAAACTCTTTCCCAACGATGAAACTCACCAACGCAGCAGAAACGACGCCAGATGGCCGAACAATTGAGAGATGGAGAAAGATCAGAGGCTTTGATCACTCAGCAGACATCAACAACGACAACTATCTATCAAACTCTGAATACAAAGCTCGTACAAACAAAAACGCAACAGCGCGTTTTCGCTGGGAATCTCGGGTTATCCCTTTCGGCCGCATGTGGAATCAATCTTCATCTTGGGCATTAACAAATTTAGCTAACAACGACTATCAAGAGGCTATATCAGCTTACTACTCAACAAATTGGGCAGAACAAGGCTTAAATGGGGCTTACAACGATGACACTAATAAGCTATTGGGCAGTAATCAATTCTTCGTTTATTCCGGAGGTAACATTACCGAGCTGCAAGCGATAGCGGGCTCTGACGAAGCAGACTCTCTATACAAAAACCACTTCTCGTCGTTCCTAAACAGACTTGCAACCGATCAACCCGGAACACTTGTTGGCTTGAATATCGGGACGGCAAATCTGTATGGCCGAAATGGGCAATCTCATCTCATCGATGCAGGCTCTTTGTATCTTCGAGAGCACTACCTCTTCGCCACTACTGGCTTCAGCGGGTATGCGGGAATATCTAAGTTCTGGGATAACTCAGCGTTAGCTCAGTCTGGTAGTAGCGTTATTTTCCAAGCTACGACACGATATGGTCGAGTTCAATATTTTGGAAACACGCAAGAAAACTGGCAACAAGACCAGTATTCAGCCCTTGCCATCTACTACCTCAACCATCATACGGATCGCAGCTACTTTAATCAGTGGAATAGCAGTTATCTGTATGGGAGTCATAACACCACCAGTGGTAATTACTACACCAATGGCATTGCTCAAAACATTGCCTACCAACCTACTTCGTTATTGAAGGTGGACATAGGTGCGCCTTCAGGGGAAATCCCGAGCAATCACAATGCAATCCCACTCATGCTATCAACCTCGACGCCTTATGCTGCCGATTACACAATTGTTGGTGATAGTGCGATGACCGAGTTAGTTCATCAAGATTTACCCAATGGAATGGCTCATGTAATGCCTACTCATACTTACTTCGCTTACCAATCGGAGAATCAAGTCATCAATGGCGGACCAGAAGAGATGGTTCTCGCACGTCAGTTTGAAAAAGGTTTAGTGCTGTATCGAACCGACTTTCATGGCCGAAATATGAGTTATTTTTCAGAACCTTTGATTACGATTCAGTTGGGTAAGCAAATGAGACCTGTAGATGCTAGTGGGAACCTCGGAGAGCCGGTAACCGAAGTTCAAATTGGAGGATACCAAGGTCTAATATTGGTCAACGCAGAGTAAGCAGTGAGTACCAAATTTCTCATCCTAAAATACGTCACAAATAGAAAAGCCTCTTGTCATACAGAGTCAAGAGGCTTTTTCTTTAGTCATTGTGCCGCGCTTACCGTTGGCCGCTCTTCATCAAACAAGTCGCTATCAAACCTAATCATCAAACAACAAGTTAATCGCAACAGAGAGCATGACAAGGCCAGCAATTGGCGCGATAACACCAATCGCAGAACGCTCGATGTACGGTAGATTCTCGGCAATCAGCAAGCCCCATTCGGGTTCCGGTGGCTTCGCTCCCAAACCGATAAAGCTCAAAGACGTTAAACTCAACGTAATAACGGGCAGTCTTAACAATGCATGCCTTATAAGTGGCGGCAAAACATAAGGGAGCAAATAATAACGCAATACACGCAGACGGCTAGTCCCCCAAACAGGAGCCAAATGCGTATACGGCTGAGCCTTTGCTTCTAACACCAAGCTTGAACAGTGCGCAGCTAAAGGTGCCCAAGACACTAACACGATGGCAATCAAGGCACTGTTCGGGTTCATCCCAGTTAAACCAGCCACCAAGAGACCTGCCACGATATAAGGCACCGCTTTGGTGATCTCGATAAGACCTTGGCTGTAACGAGTCACAAATCCAAGCAATAAGCCGATCACCAGGCTTAGGAAGGTCGCCAGTATTCCCATTTTCATGGTCGAGAACATCCCTCCTCCCACTCTCGCAAGCAGATCTCGACCTACCGCATCAGCACCAAAAGGGGCTGCAAGACTCGGTGAGGCTAATCGAGGAAATTGGATGAGGTAAGGGTCACGGACAAGCGCCCACACAGCACAACCAATAAGCAGAACGAAGATGGTTAAGCTGGCATTTCTTTTTGTTCGGCTCTGGGTGAAGCGAAATGTGCTGTGACTGCTGATCAACTTACCGCTGGTCGCGCTGTGCCCGAGCAAAGCACGCTGGATCATGATGCTGATGCTACTGATCAGAATCGAGAATGCGAGCAATACCAACAGACCACCTTGAAGCAGTGGAAGGTCTTGCGACTTAGCCGCGCCCAGAATCAAGCGACCAATACCGGGAATAGAAAAGATCTGCTCGACTGCCACCGCACCGCCAGTCAAACCAATCACAATCATGGCAAGTTGCGGGATAAGATTGCTCAGTGCTCGCCACAAGGCAAATCTCAAGATCTGAAATTTACTGATGTTAGCTGAAAGCCAAGTGATAACCCAAGGTTCATCAAGAACTCGAATCAAGCTGTCATTCAATAGTCGGCTAAATAAACCACTGGCAGGTAAAGCGAGCGCTAGTGTCGGTAACCAGAGGTTTTGGGTGCTGGTCCAACCGTAAGGTGGAAACCAACCTAGCCAAATTGCGAATACCAAAATAAGGAGTGACGCAATCACATACTCAGGAAGCGACACCAACACAGAGCTTAAGCTATTGTGCTGATTATCTAGCTTGTTTTGTTGCCAACGATGAATGGTAAACAAGACACTGATAAGGCAGAATACTAACGTCATAGTCAGTGCACAAGCCATCAAAAACAGTGACGTTTTCGCCGTAGATTGAACACTCTGCATAACAGGTGAACCATCTACCCAAGAGACACCCAAATCGCCTTGCGCAGCCAGCACCAACCAGTCCCACAATCGTTCTGTGGCAGAACGGTCTAACTGCAAGTCAGCACGAATCGCTTGCAGTGCTTCAGCCGTCATTAACTGCTGAGCACCTGCTCGTGCACGCAAGATCGCCTGACTTGGGTCAATCCCAGCTATATCGGGCATTAGCCCCACTAAAACCACCACCACGCTCAGTGAAGCTAAGCGTGACAGCCATGGCATACAAGCGCCCCAATTGAGGCGTATGTTGGCAACAAGTGACATTGCGTTAGTTCACCTCAGTAAACTGGTCGATAAGACGACGTTCACGTGGGTCACGCTGTGCGTTTGTCACTTTGTCGCTTTCGCCTTGAATCACACGCTCGTGCAATAGAGGGATCGCAGCGTATTGACCCAGAATCAAGTTCTCAGCTTCAATGATAGCTTGTTGACGCAGTTCACCTAGAGGTTGACGGTCAGCATGATCTAGTGCCGCATCCACTTCTTCAGAACAGAACTGACCTAAGTTAAATGAACCGTCACAACTGAAGTCACTCTGCATGTAAGCAACTGGGTCACCCGAATCTAGAACGGTCGCACGCGATAGAATGAAGGCATCAAACTTACCTGCAAGTGCGTCGTTTTCAATTTGAGCATATTCACGAACGTCTAGCTCAACCACGAAGCCTGCCGCTTCTAGTTGCTGCTTTAGAAGTACTGCTACTTCAGGCAGTTCAGCACGGTCAGTAAAGGTACCAATAGTGATCTTCTCACCGTTAGCTTGACGAATTTCCATGGTTTCCATACGAGGATTCTTATCACGTACTGGCTGTGCCCAAGCTAGTGCTGGTCCTAAAAGACCTTTAGCAAGATCAGCATGGTTTTCGTAAACCGTTTCAATGATTTGCTCGCGATTCACTGCTTGACCTGCCGCTTTACGCAGAGCAAATTGGCTAAACACTTCAGACTGATTATTTAGATATAGTGTGTTTGTACGAGGCATCGCAACTTCATGTAGTTGAGATTGATCCATCATTGCGATTTGAGAAACCGGAACCGCTTCTACTACGTCTGCTTCACCAGTACGCAGAGCCGCTGCACGTGCGAAGCCGTTAGGCACGTATTCCGCCAAGATGTTTTCAACTTTTGCTTTCTCACCCCAGTAACCATCAAAGCGTGTCAGTCTCGCGCTCGTTGTACCGTTGATTTCTGTCAGGATAAATGGACCAGTACCCGCTTTAATTGAGTTCACACGGCCATCTTCTTGGTAAGCAGCTGTCGATAGAATAGAAAGTTGTGGGCTTGATAGACGGCTTGGCAGAAGTGGATCATTAAACGTTGTTTTTATCTGAACCTTAAAATCACCAATCGCCTCAACTTGCCATTCAATACCATCAAGGATACGTGGCTTCGGCGCTGCATCTAGCGCTTTTTGAAGTGAGTTAACAACAACCGCAGCGTTGAGATCTGAGCCGTCATGGAACTTAACGCCTTCACGTACGTTGAAAGTCCAAGTCATTGGGTCAACTTGTTCCCACTCGGTTGCTAGCATTGGTTCCGCCACCGATTGGTCACTTAGGTTTACCAATGTTTCAGCCGTGCTCCAACGAGACAGCTTGAATGCGTCGTCAGATAGAGGCGAAAGGCCTGTTCTTGGCGGTTGCATCATCGCAACACGAATTTCTGATGATTTAGCAACAGGTGTCGCCGTCTGTTCAGCGTCTTGTTTCTTCTCTTCAGAATCGAAACAACCTGTTAGCAATGTGCTTAGAGCTAGCGCTACTGCTAACTTTGGCGTATTAAGGTGCATACGAGACCTCTCCAATGGTTTTTGTGTATTCATGATTCGTTTTTTGCGCACTCAATAAAGCTCGAGTGGTCATATGTTTGGGTTGTTTCATCACTTGCTTAGCATCGCCGTATTCAGCGACTTTGCCTTTGTCGAGCACTAAGATCTCATCACACAACGCTTCGGCTGCATTCAAGTCGTGAGTCACCAAGATCAGTCGCATTTGGCGTCGCTGCTGGATGGATACAAACAAGTCTAGGACCTGCTGTCGACTCACTGGATCTAAGCTACTGGTGGGCTCATCAGCCACCAGCACACAAGGCTCTACAATCAAAGCGCGAGCAATTGCGACTCTCTGTGCTTGGCCAACGGAGAGCTGTCTTGATGGACGAGCTAATAGTGACTCGTTAAGTCCAACATCTCTGAGTGCCTTTTCAATTTTTTGCTCTTTATTATCAGTAAGCCCCATGCTGATAAGTGGCTCCAATAACAACTGTTCCACTGTGTAGTAAGGGTTCAAGCTCGATTGTGGCTCTTGTGGAATAAGCTGGATATGCTGGCATAATGCTCTGCGCTGTTTCTCTGAACTTGATGAGAGCGGTTGCCCACAGATATACACCTCACCCGACGTAGGTCGGCGTAAACTGAAAAGCAGCTCAATCAAAGTAGACTTGCCGGCGCCTGATGGCCCGACAATCGCCAAGTTCTGAGTTTCGATATTTAGATCAAGTTGATCGAGCGCTTTGAATGGCTTTCCTCCAAGCCAAGCAGGCTTCGAGTAATAATGGACGTTCACATTTTCAAAACGAACTTGTGCGGACATAGGTTGAGTATGATTGTGCATAAAGGGACTCCGACTCTAAACTACGGAAGCAGTTGAGCCAGTTGCTGGCAGAACTCGTGCTTGCTTGAGGTAATCGCCTCTTTCGGAGTACCGTAAGCCACCATAGTACCCTCTGCAATCACCAACAGCTTGTCGCAAGCGAGCGCTGCAGATAAGTCGTGAGTAATCAACATTCCGCCAATATTTCTTTGCTGAATGCTATTTCTAAATAGAGTAAGGATCTCTGACTCGGTAATTGGGTCAAGCGCACTGGTTGGCTCATCAGCAATAAGCAAATTCGCTCGACCAAGCAGAGCAATGGCTATACATATGCGTTGTCTTTGACCACCAGATAACTGACTTGGATACTGCTTTAAAGCCATGTCAGCGTCAGTAAAGCCAAGTTGGTCAAGCAGTGTGGATACGGTTGCTCTGTGAGTCGAGTTGAGACGCGTTTTATTGCCCGTTAAGGCTAAACTAAGCTGTTGCTCGACTGAAGCCAATGGGTTCAGAGCTTGTAACGCGTCTTGAAAAATCACCGCAGGTCTTTGAGCCGCTTCTCTTTGCAGCATCGCTTGCGTGCTGACTTCCTTACCATTGATAAAGACCTCTCCATGAGCATAGACATCTTTAGGTAAGAAACCAGCAACAGCTTTGGACAACATAGACTTACCAATCCCAGACGGTCCCATAACGGCAAGCACTTCACCCTCTGCAAGAGTAAAAGAGATATTGCGGAAAAAAGACTGATGAGAATCTGAGATTTGAAGTTGATTTACAGCGAGTATTGGTTGTGTGTTCACGACAGTTTAGCTTGTAATAGTATAACATAACAATACTATCATGCGGGTTTGGCTGAGAAAACATCCCGTAAGGGTTAAATCTGACTGTTTTTTGGTTTTCGAGAATAAAGGGCAAGCTCACCTGCCCTTAATTAGTTGGGAATTTCAATACTATGAGATAAACACGTTTGATTTATAAATATGAAGCTATAAACACTTTTCTCGCACTTGCTGGATAGATGGATATAGGAAAACAAAACGTCCAACATAAAAGAGCGTAAAGGCTAGCCATAAACCATGATTTCCCCACTGTGGCACAGCTATAAGCTGCGCCGCTAAAAACACCAGCAGCGTTATAAAGCTTGAGTTCCTTACCGGTTTCGTCGTACCAGTCCCGGTGAAAATACCATAGAAAGTCAACCCGTATCCCGCCACCAGTGGGAATACAAGTAACCAAGGGCTCATTTCAAGATATAGAGTGTTCAGTTCCGGTAGCGTGGTGAATAGCATGACGATTTGCTCTTTGAAGACTAGAGTCAAAAGAGTCAACACGACTACAAATGCGGTCGTCCATTGAGTATTTAACTTAATAACACTATCGAGCAACTTCGGATTTTTCTGACCTACCGCTTTACCAGCAAATACACTTGAAGCATTCGCTACCCCATCAAACATATAGCTAACGATAAAAGTAACCTGCATTAGAATCGCATTGGTTGCTAGCACATCTGGGCCTAACTGCGATCCCACTCGAGCCATCATATTGAAGAAAACCAAAATACAAATCGTACGTAGCAACAGGTCCATATTAGAAGACATAATCACTTTCAGGTCTTTCTTAGACATCTTCGCTGTGGTTAGGTGATCGAACAGCGAGAACTGACATGTTTTAAGGACGAAGCCAACACCGATAGCAAAGGTAGTAACTTGTGCAATCAAAGTAGCAACTGCGACGCCTGCTACCCCCATATCAAAATAGAGTACGAACACGATATCCAAGACGATATTGAGTACGTTACCAAACACTTGCGTGAACAAAGTTTCTTTGGCTTTAGCCTGCCCCATCAACCAACCGATGATGGTGTAGTTCAACAGCACAAACGGAGCGCCGTAAATCATGATGTCAAAATAGATCTTGGCGTTTTGCCCAACACTAGCGTCCGGAGAGATGATCCATTCTGCGCCCATCCAAATCAATGATTGTAACGTTATGAAAATCAATCCAACACACAAAGCCAGTACAAATGGGCGAAACAGACTACTCGCCTGTTCTGAGTGACTGTTTCTACCAAGCGCAATAGCACTCTGGCCCGTTGTACTGACACGGAAAAAGCCGAACAACCAATATAAGGTGTTCATGATGACGGTGCCGATTGCGACGCCGCCAATCAGCTCAGCGACACCGAGTTTGCCAATAACGGCAGTATCTACCGCACCGAGTAAAGGTTGCGTAACAGTCGAGACAATAAAGGGAAAAGCAATCTTAAAGTAATCTTTATGAGTTAGATTCATTAGGGTTTAACTCGGAACAGTTGTGAGTTGAAATCAAAAAAAAGAGCCTCCGTAGATTCGAGGCTCTTGCTTTCTCTAATAGAGAGTCACATTCATCAAGGTAACACAGTCAAGAAAGGCGCATATTTACCTTAATCAAGAAATCTCCCAGATGATAAAGTTAATGATAATTAATATCAATTGTTAATATTGTCTGACATGTTTACTTAGCACATCAAGCCTTAGGTAGCTTTAACTGGTAAATCTTCTCTGCTTTGGTCCCTAATAACCAAAAACTCACCGCGAGAATCGCAAAGAACAGGGCTTTGTGCATACCTTCCCAAAGGTATTCAAAGAAACGGCTATAAAGGTTCAAGAAGATGAACACCAAAGCGACACCTTTAGTCATATCATCATGATGCTTCAATCCGAGATAGAGTGCCGCAAGCGAAACCACTAAAAGTAGCACCGACCAATACAGAATCGAGATCTGCTCTATATCCAACCAAATACTGAAATCAGCATGGTTTCCGAATATTGAGAGCAACCAAAGAGAGAAGAAAAAATAGAGCAAGCCAACAAACTTGGTCACACTTTCAAATTCCATCGCTGCTCTGATTCTTGGTAAAACGTAAAGACTCGCCACCAGCAATAGTCCACCAAACACTGCAAAGCGCAGCGGGTAATTCATACCTAGATAGTAACCATCACTCTGAACTTGATAGGAATGAAAACCAAACCACGCACCTAATGTCATCAGAGCGAATATCCAGACCGTTTGCGAAGGCAGCCAGAGCCCAGTCAAACCATAAATCGCTGAGGCTAGTAGAATCAGTGGTGCTAGGTTCTCTGTCTCTATGACCTTTCCAAGGAAAAAGATCGACAGCGCGGTGCTTATCATTCCGAGAACGAACAGCGCCTCATTGGCCAAGACTTTACTTGGGTAGAGTTTCTTTCTGCGAATACCGAACACGTAAAAGCCAACAGCTCCCGCTAAGAAGAACAGGCTCTTTGCTAGTTCTGGCGCAGTGAAGATGCTTTTGAACAGCTCTATCAACCACTCATCAAACACAAAGGATAAGGTTGCCAATACAACGCATGTCACCGCAATAGTGAACGAGTAACGAGCAATCTGAGTCCAATCGAAAGCCGACACCTCGAAGGTGCTCGTCAGCTTGTCATGCTCTTCTTGTGTTAAAACACCTTGGGACTGCCACTCATCAAGCGCATTGCCAATGATTCTGCGTTCCTTCTTAGACACTTTCATGTCTACCTCTCTTAAAACCGATATTCACGAGTGAGAATTTTCTGTTTCTAACTCTATTATGACTTAAGAGTAACATGGAGTTTCCGTCTCCGTAGATCAGACACGGATAAATTCATGGTTTTTAAGATCTTTAAGGGTTATGAAATCAGGCTGGCACTCGAATTGGTGCTAAGAGATGAAGCAATGGAAGGCAGAAATACGAAGATAAATAAAGCACGCAAATGCATGTTTTAAGAGAGTGCTTACTGACAAATAAATCAGACAAATGAGCACCCCTACTCATGAGAGAAAAGGAAGAAAAATCCTCATGAGCAGGGCTTATTTGTATTACTTCTCTAGCTTAGTGAAGTAGTCAAATAGTACTGGAACGTCGTTTTGACCTAGACCTGCATCAACTGCAGCTTGTAGGCTCTTAGACGTACCTTCAGCGATTAGCGACTCAGTACCTAGATCTGAAACCATCTCTAGGAAGTAGCCAAGGTCTTTGTTCGCGTTTGCTACAGAGAAACCTAACTTCTCTTCGCCATCTACTGCGTAGAACTTACAGAACTGCATGAATGGAGAGTTAGATGGACCTGCAGACATGATGTCGAACAGTTGTTGGCCATCAACGCCAGCCAGTTTTGCAACAGCGAATGCTTGAGACATTGTTGCTACAGTCGTCATACCCATGAAGTTATTTACAAGCTTAGTTACGTGACCTGAACCTAGAGCACCTAGGTGGAATACGTTTTCGCCTTGCTCATCAAGAACAGGTTTAACTTTGTTGAATGTTTCGATGTCGCCCGCAGCCATGATGTTTAGTAGGCCGTCTTTCGCGTGAGCTGGTGTACGACCTAGAGGGGCGTCAATCATACCAGCGCCCTTCGCTGCAAGGTCTTCGCCAATCTTACGCGTTGAAGCTGGAATAGAAGTACCGAAGTCAATCAGTGTTGCACCTTCTTTGATACCCGCTAGGATACCTTCATCACCGTATACCACTTTTTCTACAACAGCAGATGTTGTAAGACATAGCATCACGATGTCGCTGTTTTCCGCAAGTTCTTTGCCAGAAGTTGCTTCTTTTGCACCACGAGCTACACAAGCTGCAACCGCTTCTTTGTTAAGATCCATAACGTTTAGCTCATAACCACGTTTTTGTAGGTTCTCAACCATGTTGCCGCCCATAAGACCAAGGCCAATGAAACCAATGACAGGTTTTGTCATAACTAACTCCTAAACTCAAGTAATGTGTTATTGTATGATTATATTATATTGGTGCAAAACCTATTGTGCAATGACCTTGAGTTAGAATCTGTGATCAGCTAGACGTATTAGGCTTATCATGGGGTATAAATCAGACAATATGTCAGTTAATAGTCAGACTAATTGCTACTTTTGGCAATAAAGTCTAATTACGCGTTGGTTTGATCTCTTTCTTCTTCCCTTTCTGTTAGTTTTAATTCTCACACCAAACACAACAGACAATAACAATGAAAAAGATCTCTTTATTACTCGCTTCAATCGTTCTTGCTGCGAGTGGAACAGCAGCGGCTGACCAGTTGGAAGATATCCAAGAGTCAGGCACGCTAAGAGTGGGCACTACTGGTGACTACAAACCTTTCTCTTACTTCGATGGAAAAAGCTATTCAGGCTACGACATCGACGTCGCCCAGCATATGGCGGAACAACTGGGTGTTGAGCTCAAACTAGTTCGTACAACTTGGAAAGATCTGCTCACAGACTTAGAAGAAGATAAGTACGACATCGCAATGGGTGGCATAACTCGTAAGATGCAACGTCAACTTGCTGCAGAACAAACCCAAGGTTACATGACTTTTGGTAAGTGCTTTCTGGTCGCCAAAGGTACTGCCGAGAAATTCAATACTATCGATAAAGTGAATCAACCCTCGGTCAAAGTTGGCGTCAACATTGGTGGAACCAACGAAGCGTTCGCAGATAAACACCTGCAACAGGCAAGCTTTACTCGTTATGAGAATAATCTCGATGTACCGAAAGCGGTCGCGACAGGCAAGGTCGATGTCATGGTGACAGAAACACCAGAAGGTTTGTTCTATCAAGTCACCGATGAACGCTTAGAAGCCGCGCGTTGTGAGACACCATTTACTAATAGCCAATTCGGTTACTTAATTCCAAAAGGTGAGCAGCGCCTACTGAACACCGTCAACTTCATTATGGATGAGATGAAGCTCAAGGGTGTTGAAGATGAGCTATTACAGAAGAACTCTTTAAAATAGCCTCACCCACTATCTAGTCTCTTCTCCTATCTCAACAATTAAAACGCCGACTCAATTGAGTCGGCGTTTCTCCTATAAAGGTTGGCCTTTAGCCATGAATAATCACGTTCTGCTGTACTAGCGCATCTAAGATGTCATCAGGCATGGTACTGGCGAGTGTCAGTTGCGGAGCAAGATCCTCCACCACGATCACTTGTTGTGTAGTGCCCATACCATCTGGGTTTATCGTTAGCTCTATATTATTAACGTCTACAACTTTTGCATCTATCTGTTGCAGCAGTACTGCCATATCTAGCGTAGTGTTTTGAAGCTCAGGCAACACTTCTCTCAGATCTATGTTATCCCCTTCCGATAAATCAAAGTCGGTAATCGTGTCCTCAACTCCATCTTGAATATTGAGCCAAACGAACGAGTCCATACCATCGCCACCGGTGAGGATGTCGAAACCATCACCACCGATTAAGGTATCATTGCCATCACCGCCAATCAGTTCATCGTTACCACTGCCTCCCTCGATAAGATCATCACCACTCCCCGCTTCAAGAACCGCATTACCGCCATCGCCAAGTAGCTGGACATCATCCGCTGTCGCACTTAAATCGATGTCAGTTGCATCCGCGACAATCGTCAGATTGAGGTCTATCTCTGAGGATGTTGCCCCTGGAGATATCACCATATTCATGTCATCCAACTCCGATGAAACCGCCTCCAGCTTGATAGTGTGCGGTGTTGCATCTTCAGGAAGGTCGACAATTTTTAGGCTATCAATCGCATCGGCGGATGCTGTCCATACACCAGCATTAAGGGTGACTGTACCCGCACTGCTAACCACGGAAGCACCTGCCGGCACATCTTTGATATTCAATGTCAGAACTTCATTGATGTCAGCCAACGCCGCCACAATACCAACCAAAGGAATACCACTCGCGCTCGCCGTTTGGCTTGCGGTAATATTGCGAACATAGTTCATTGCAGGGTCGATAGACAAACTCGGTGTATTCGCGACCGGTGTTACCTGAATCGTAAACTCTTCTGGTGGGGTTTCGATGATAATGCCAGATGGGTTGCCGCTGTCTTCCGCTACAACCTGCAGGTTAATACTATTCGATGGAATGTATTGCGTATTCACAAACACTCCAACAGGATTGGATGGTGTGTTGAGGATATCGTTGATGTCGGCAGGTGTCCCTTCCAGCATAATCGAGCTAGTACCCTGCCCACTCACTGTTACAGTCGTCGAGCCCGGTAACGTCGCTGATAAAGTACCAAAATCGACACTCAAGGTGACGGTCATAAAATCACCCGCATGAAGACCAACATAATCTGGGTCTGCGACGCTAATACCACTAATCAACTGGTCGACATCTTCATCTATGACTGACGTGACATTGTCACCGTTAATAACAGGTGAATCATTAACACCCGTTACCGTTAAGCTCAATGTTCCGCTATCTGTTAAGAAGTCATCAACGCCATTAGTTTGTCCGTCATCTTGAATAGTGTAGGTAAAACTAATATCGCCACTGATTGCATCATATTCGTCATTTGCCTCGAACTCCCAATATGGGCCTGTAATCGCTGGATTAGCACCGCCAATATTTTCGAAGTACTGCAACTGACCTTGGCCTGATGTGAGACTGACATTTGTTACTGTCAGGTTGTCCCCTTCGGGATCGCTCGATGCGGCAATCAAATCTGATGCTTTAATAATGATCTTATCGCCTTCATCAATGGTACCCAAATCAACATCACCAGCGATTGGCTTATCATTAACTGACGTAACAACCAAACTCAATTCAGCGGTGTCTGTTTTCGGATCCGCGACACCATTGGTTGTACCATCATCCTGAACGGTGTAGTCAAACTTAACATCACCATTGAAGTCATCAGCACCGGTAAACACCCAGAAAGGCCCTGAGATACCTGAGTTATCGACTCCCCCTACATTCTCAAAACGTTGCAGCGTACCGCTACCTTGAGTAATCACTAAATCAGTGATCTGCAGGTTGTGATTCTCCAAGTCCGAAGATGCAGCTAGAAGATCGGCTTCGATGATCGTTACTTGGCCTTCTTCTGATATTGAGCCTAAGTCGACATCCGTCGCAACAGGGTCGTCATTAACCTCGGTAACCTTAATTTCAAATGTGGATACATTAGTAAGCGGGCCCAGCGATCCATTATTACCACCGTCATTTAATTCAGCGGTGACGGTAGCTACACCTCCCTGATTCAAGTAATTCTCATCAGCACCTAATTCAAATCTAACGCTACCATTGTCCAGAGCATTATTGATATTGGCTAGGGTGCCAGAGAGAATGATCGAGGTGCCCATTGTTGGTGTTGAGGTTACTCCCGTAGAGGTGGTATAGCTCAACGAGCCTTGGTCAACCGATAACGTTAGTGTATATATCGCACTTGGGTCATCATAGACGGCATCTGGATCTTCAATTTTGAAACCAGACACATCACTAAGGGCGATAGACGTATCTTCTGGAGTCTCTAAATTTTCAATATTGACGAAGGTTGGTTGGTCATTGATTGGATCAATCACCAAATCCACATCAAAAATTGTTTCCGCGCCTAAATACTCGGTGTTGTCAGCATCCGTATCCACTGCACGCACAGAAATAGACAACGGTGCATCAATACCAAGTGCGTTACCGTCATCGGAGTTATGTTCACCAGAATTAAATACGATCTTATCGAGTTCTGTTGCATCTACATCTAGTGTCCAAGTGTCAGTGCCCGCATCATAAGTGCCAAGCGACGTTCCATCTGGATACAAAATTGAAGCATCTGAAGGAACGTTACTGACAACAACTCGAATTGTTTCGTGATCGTTTTCTGTATAAGTCCCGCTTCCTGTTGCCGAAAATGCGTTGTCTAGAATAGTCGCGTTAATCTCTATATCGATATTCTCACCTTCATTACCAGAAACAGAGTCCGTTGGATCCGTATCAATATCGTCCCCTACTGGCAATACATGTACTTGGAACTTCGGCAGCGTACCTGCGTTGGTTGGTACACCAAGCAGAGACTCTTGCGTAAAGACTTCAACGCCAAATTCAAAAGTACCGCTGAAGTCTTTCGGAGGTAGTACCGATACTTCACTCAAATCAAATGAATTCGACACGCTCGATGGCAGTTGAACACTCCACACGCCTCCGCCATTATTCTTAACGGTAAAGTCAGAGCCGCTATCGACTCTAAATTGGAAACCATCAGGCACATCGGTGAATTTGATAGAGACAAATTCTTCCGAACCGTCTAGGTCAGTCAATGCAATCGATACAGGACTTGAGCCAGCAAGTGATATCTCCTGATCTTCGGTACCTGTGATTTCGATGATATCAGGGTCACTGCCTGGCCCTGTAATTTGAACATCATCCACCACAGGAACAACATCGAAACTCACCACCGTTGAGAAAGACTCGCTTGTCGCATCTTCTGTGGTACTTGGACCACCTTCATTGAACGTTGCCGTATCGAGAATATTCCCACTGACAGTAACGCTCACAGTGCTGACATCAACACCATTGACGTCATCATAAGTCGGGAAGTTTTCTTTCGGTCTAAACAGCACACCTGACAAGGCACCGTTTTCAATTTCACTTTCGGTGAAGGATATAGATGTGCCCAATGGCGTTCCAGTATCACTGTAGAATTCGCCATTGGTTGTGTCTGTTAACGTTAACGTGATATCGGTGAAACGTTCATCACCGCCTTCAACACCATTGACTTGGTCCGCAACCGAACCAGAGAAATCGAGCACGATATAGGTATCTTCGTAACCCACAGCTTCAGCGCCCGGTTGACCATCGATATCGACAGGGTTCAACGAGTCATCCAAAGAACCCGTGATATCGACAGAGATACTTGGCGCTACATCGGTTACTGCAGAGACTTTAATGATGGCGCTGGTATCAAGTACATTCTCATCACCTGATATCAAGTCTTTGGTGATCACCGTAAACGGCAAGTCAAAGTCACCTGAATAATTTGCAGGTAAATTCAATACCAAATCAGAGAAGTCTGGCGTTACACCTTGTACCAAAGTGGACTGATATACATACTCGCCGTTAACGAAATCAATCTCACCACTACCACCAATGCTTATATTTATGGTTGTTTCGTCAGGACCTCCTGGGTTAACAACCACGGTGTCATCAATAACGATAGTGATTTGGTCATTAAATGCATCGCCACCACTGAAGCTAATAATACTTTCAAGCGCGTCACCAAGCATGAGTTGAGTATCTTCAACTGCATCGATTGTTTGGTTCGGAGTCGCAGCGATATCAGAAGCAATTTCTCCTCCTCCCGCAATATCTTCAGGGAAGGTTAACGTCACTTCACCTTGTCGTCGTTCTATTGCAGAATCTTGATCGTTAAGTTCGTCCCCTAAGTCTTCGACTTGAGTAAACACCGTCATTTTGATGCTGCTAGTGTTGGTATCTATACCATCATCATATGGTGCAGTGAGATCTAAGCCTTCAGGTGCGCTAATCGTAAACGCATCTTCATCTGTTACCACCCAGCGACCATCACCCTCATACACAGCACCAGTGACAAGCAGTTGACTCAACACTTCGTCTGGCAATGTGCCGTTAGTCGTAGTCGTCAACTGAATGACAACTTCGTTAATGACTTCGTTGATAGGAAACTCAGGAGAGACATCATCTTCTTTGTAACGAATAACGTACTCGCCACTAGTTGCAGAGTTATCACTATTCGTAGTGAATTTGATAACTCCCGTATTCGTGCTAATCGTTCCCAATTCACCACTGCCGTTTTCATTGGAGAACACGATATAGTTATCGTCAGTTCCATCTCCATCGGGATCTTCAGGTTCCACAACTGGCACAACTTGCACTGTAATGGTGCCCTCAATTGCTGGGTTAGCCACCACTCGGCCGCCCTCACCAACAATAGCATCGTCGGTATACTCGAAATCTCTTTCCTCCATTTCCAAGACAGTTGTTAGCGTAAAGTCTACGCTCGAGTTTTGTGGCGGTGTCATTTGGATAAAGTCATTCGCCAAAGCAATCTGAGTAAATTGCTCTGGTGTTTGTGAGGAGTCTTTCGGTGTGATAACTAGCGTTCCGGGTGTGCTCGAATCGACTGTGACATCACCATTCACTACCGCGACAACACCCGTTGGAATACCATTGATGGTAATGGAAGTGAAATGTTCATCGTCATCAATGTAATCAACACCTTGCGGATGCCAATCGATATTGATAGCCGTATCTTCGTCACCAGTTGTGGTGTTGCTATAAGTCGCAGAGGTGTCGATTCTCGGTTCAACCAATACTCGTACTTCTTGGTCAAATGTTAAGGTGTGGCCGTCGTTCTCTGTAACGACGATTCGCCCTTGAATATGAATATTCTCGGTCGATGAGTCGACAGGACGAATGATGATGCCTGACGTTACGCCCGCTTCAGTAATGTTTGCTTCATAGATGGGTTTATCAAGATCAGGATTACCACTGCCATCTTCTTCATAACCAACAAAGTTAAGATCTATAACCGTACCATCGCCGTCTTCGATGACCACACCATCTGGGATACCGGATAGAATAACAGTTATCGATTCTGAACCATCACCTGCAAGTGGGGCATCAGCAGGATTATCTGGTCTTCGCTCACCAGACAACACCGTGAAATCAAGAACTGCGAAGCTATCACCATTTTGGCTCTCTTGGATTATGGTTTGTACCCCACTCACGCCTCCATCGGTAAACTCTTCCCAATCGGTCCCGTTAGTTCCACCAAATGGCACGTCAGCAACACCAATCACTTCAACATTAACCTTCTTCGGCCCAAAGGTTACTTCATCTGTTTCTGAACCAGTTGAAAGTGAAGCTGTATCTTTTACGACACCTAAGACATCAAAGCTAAAGTCTTCATTGCTGTGCTCTTTAGGTATCACTTCTACTTGGTCAAGTTCAGAATAAAGAATCTCTTGATAATCGACGCCATCAATTGTCACCGTTGGGATAACGTTGTTGGTTCCTAACTCGTAAAGCTCGGCGCCTTCCGTGATATTGTTGATTCTCACATACAAAGTTTCAGAACCATCCGCATCCACCGATGGCGTCATAGTAATCACTTCATCAAGTGTAAACGCAACTCTATTACTAGGATCACCAACAGTATCTGGGTCGAGAATATTATCTTCATTGATGGTTTTACGATTCACGCTTAACGTGCCTAAATCTGCATCAGGTAACACGTCTATCGTAAGTATCCGCACTTCCGATCTAGCTGTAGTTTTGTCGTTGACATTTGCATTATCGCTATCGTCAAATGGATTACGGTTCTCCATTGTTATGGCGACGGCTTCAAAACTAATGGTGCCTGAGAAGTTGTCGCTAGGATCCACGATAGTACTGTTAATGTCTGCGGCTTCAATAATATAAAGCCCATTCGCATCCGGTTGGATCTCATCACCAGCACTGTCTAGTAACCTAAAGTCACTTACGGTCGTAGGTGGAACGATTTTTAACTCATATGTAATCGTCTCAGGGCGCGAAGTATCTTGAGAGTCCGCCTCAAGATTGAGAGTGATAGTATTTCCATCCTCCGTCACTGGTATATCTTGGTTCATATTGTCAGTGTCAGGGCGGTAAGTGAATGTGCTATTTGCATCATCCCATTCAGCCTCATCGGCCACCGCTTCTATTTCAATTCTAAAGTTAGAGCTTACGGTATGATCGGGTGCACCGTTGTTGTCGATCTCTAACTCATAATTAATTCTAACGCCACCATTGCCTGTACTGAAGTTTCTGTCAGGGACGAAGTAGAGGTTATTGATAGTCGCAATCGTATCGCTTGGATTGTCTGGATCATATACCGCAGGCACAAGAGTTCGTGTTATATCTGCACCGTCTAGAATGAAATTACCGTCGACGTCTTCCGCCAATTTGACATACTCTGCCCCATCGTAGTAATAGAAGGTACCTCTGTGGTTGGTATTGTCGAAAATCTTCAGTTGACCAATGTCTTCATTGTTATCTCGGTCATAAAAGTTAACCTGCAATTCGACCTTAGCTGGCGTGTCAGGCAGACCGTCTTGATTATCAAAGGTATTTTCGTCACCTCCCGTCGGTTCACTACCAGTAGCGTAAACAATTGAAGAGTCACGACCTATATCCTCAGTAGTCGTCACTTTCAATGAAACAGCCGTTGAATCGCGATCAACAATAGTGATATCTAACGGGGTTTCAGAAGTATCTAAATCACCATCTGTTGCTATAACGTTGATGGAGAAGTTAATCTCATCGCCATCGTGTTCAAGATAACTATTGGCTCTGAACTCAACTTCACCATTAGAGTTGATACGCAAGCGCCCCAACTCTCTTTCGTCTATGACATTACCGCCGGCATCATATTCCTGTTCATAAACACGGACCTGTTGACGACCTGAGTTAAGATCATAGGTATCACTTTCTGTGTCACTCGGCCTTCTGCGGAAAACGATGCCAGTATCGCCATCAGACGTACCCTCTATTTGCGTAAGCACGGCTCCATCAGCACCAGTGTCCGTCGCAGTCGCAAACATATTCACTTTTGAGCCACTATAGTTCTGCCCTTCAAGGCGAGTGATAGATTGAGTCGTCACAAGAGGAACATCATCTGTAACGGATAGGTTAAGCGCGATAGCGTTAGACTGATCCCCATCGAAATCTTCGGCTATTACAGAGAAGTTCAATGGAATGCTGTTTTCACCGTCCGCATCCGAATGCTTGAGCGGTTTAAACAGTTCAAACTGATAACTGTTGTCGCTGGTATCAAACACAATCTCAAACACAGCTTCGTTGCTTGTCTCTGTTTGCGCGGTATAGGTAAATGTTGTGCCGCTTTCAACAACTGCTAACCACTCTAAGCTTTCGCCTTCCGAGGTCAGCCCAGTTAACACTGCGTCAGGGTTTACCAATTCATAAAGAACAACTCCGTCGGCACCCTCATCAATCGTGAATAAGCCATTAATAATGGTGTCTTCTGTTTGCGATGTGTCCGAACCAATAGTAGCTAAATCGTCTTCATCAACCACGGTTTCTCCAGTCGGAGCCGTCATTGTTGGACCATCATCCAGCACTTCTATTGGTAATCGGTATTGGTTTGAATCATCACCATCACCATCGACCGCTACCACGTCGAAAGGTATGGTTAACGAATCTGAATTAGCGGCATGATTTAGTGGCCCTAGTAGGGTAAACGTATAATCGCCATCATTGGTCAATACTAGAGTAAAGATTGGAGTACCCGACTCTGTAGCACCTTGGTAAGTCGTTGTATTAGCCGCGCCAGTTATCTCTTCGATCTCAATATCTTCATCACCAGATGAAAGTATCGCTTCCACAGCGGCTATATTGCGAAGTTCGTAAGCATCGACCTGGTCTGCACCTTCCGTTGTAACAAAAGAGCCAGTTGCCTGTGTTGGGTCACCAATATCCTCTTCATCAACGACAAAGGTACTGCCAACACCTGTATCTGTTATTTCAGGTACGTCATCGGTAATCGTGACACTCAGCGGTGTCATCGCAGAGTCGGTTTCGTCAGTATCAACAGCGTAAACGGGTAAGGTAAAGATTTGATCATTATTGCCCTGCACATCAGCATGATCGATCTCTTGCAGCAGTGTAAAGGTGTACTCTCCTAATACGGTAGTAGAGAAACTAATTTTAAAGATTTCGACTTCAGGTCCATTAACAGGATCTTCTGTAGTAAAACCTATATAGCCACCAGAAACCGAAGGATCCTCTTTCAATTGAATGGAGAGTCCATTGGATTTAAGCGCCCCGTTATCATTGAATTCAGTCGTCTCAATACGGAAGTAGCTGACGTCATCACTCCCTGCTGTGAACGTGATCTGCTTGGTGTCACTCACTGGTAAACTTGGGGAAGAACCATCGGCTAAGTTAACTTCACTCAAGCTTACTGGCGGAATAAGATTGATCGTTGGTGGTGCGCCATCACTAATGATTAACCTAACGGTTGCGTCTTCTGGGTCGAGATCTTGGTCTCGAGAGTTCACAACGATGTCCTTAATGATGTCGCCATTTTCATGGTCTAGATTTCTGTTTGGCTCGAAGCGAATATCACCATTCAACTTGATATACAGTGTCCCTTCAGGGTAAACAAACGCTTGCTCACCAGTATCGTTTTGATCCAGTAACTGCTCTGCTCCGCCATCATAAGTAAACCCAATGACTGTTGAACCATCTGCACTTGGCCCCGTTATGCTTTCAAACACATCGCTAGTCACAGTACCTGTAGTAGGCTCGGTGACTGTTAGATCCCCTGACTGCATTACCTGAACATCATCACCAATGATAACTTCAAGTGGTTTAGGGTCCGAAATGTCACCGTCAGTGTCTTGAGCGCGAACCGATAAGTCAAAGCGAATCTCGTTGTTTCCATCGCCATCTGGGTGATCCAAATGCTCCAGAAGCGTGAAGGTATATTTGCTTGGAATTGAATCATCAAACGTTAAAGTGAAAATAGGGACTTCGACGCCCGGTGATACCGTGGTAAACGCCAAATAGTCGCCCGAATTTACTGGGTCTTCTCGTAGATCTACCACCAACCCATTTGATTTAATCGTCCCACCAACATTAAACAACGACGTATTGACAATAATCTTCGCAATGTCGTCACTACTAGCAAATGTTGTGATGGTATTGGTTTCACTAACTAAGTTCGAGTCTGGAGAGGAGCCATCAGATAGGTTACTTTCAGATAAGTTGACGCCAGGAACCACATTCAGTTCTGGGTCTTCACCATCAATGATGGTCAATCGAACACTCGACATGAAGACATCGTTATCAAAGTCTGAAGAGGTGAACACGATATCTTTGACAATGTTCCCACCTGAGTGATCAAGGTTTCTATTTGGCTCAAATCTCACATCACCATCTAAAGTGACAAACAGTGAACCTTCCGTGAAGGTAAACTCTTGTTCACCAGTAATATTCTGATTAAGCGAGATTGCTACCCCACCACCGTAGGTAAACTCAGTGATGGTCGCACCATCGGCACTTGGTAGCGGCATCACATCAACCGTTGCCGTTGTTGGTGTGCCTGAAGTTGGCTCAGTGATCGTTAAAATTCCATCCTGCATTTGCTGAATGTCATCTTCAATCGTTACCACAATATCACGTCTTGTCGACTCAGAGTCATCGGTATCAACCGCGTAAATTGGTAGGCGGAAATTAAGGTCGTTGTAATTTAGACCATTCAGGTGATCGAGCGCTTCCAACAAGGTAATCGTGAATTGCCCTTTATTAACACTATCGAAGCTTATCGTGAAGACATCTGTTTCATTACCTAAACCGTCAGCCGTAAATCCAATGTAAGTTCCTGAATCTGCAGGATCCTCCTTCAGTGCCACAACTAAGCCGTTCGATTTCAGCAAGCCACCAAAGTTAAATTCGTTGGTGTCGATACGGAAATGGCTGAAATTGTCACTTCCTTCGGTATAAGTGATGGTATGTGTTGAACTCACCGGTCCCAAGCTTGGCATCGAGCCGTCGGTTAGGTTCACTTCTGACAAGTAAACGTCTGGCACAATATTGATGACAGGATCAACACCATCCGTAATAGTTAGCGTCACCGTCGCTGTTTCGACATCTTTATCAAAGTCACTTGTGGTAACAGTAATGGTGCGAACGATATCACCACCAGAGTGGTCGAGATTTCGGTCTGGCTCGAATCGCACAGAACCGTCTAACTTAACGAACAGTTTCCCATCTGAAACGGCAAACTCTTGTTCAGTGAAGTTCGTTTGGTCTAAGACGAACGGTCCGTCAGTACCGTACATAAACTGAGTGACCGTTGCGCCATCTGCACTGTCTGTTGGCATCACATCTACAATACCCGTTGACGGTGGCCCTCCAGCACCAGACGTCGTCACCGGTTCAACAATGCTTAACGTACGGTCTTGAGTCTGTTGCAAGTCATCGGTAACTGTCACGTTCAGAGAAGACGATGCGGAGTCCGTGTTATCAGCGTCAACCGCTATCACGGGAATATCGAAGTCTAAAGTATTGGCAAGGCTTGCATTTGCGTGGTCTAACGCTTCCAAGAGTGTGAATGTGTATTGACCTATGTTGCTGTCTGAAAACTCAAGCGTGAAAACATTGGTCTCAACATTTGACGCGTCAGTAACAAAGCCGACATAGTTGCCTGAATCCGTTGGCTGTTCTTTGATTTCAACGGCAAGGCCATTCGACTTCAGAGCTCCCAATGTATTGAAATTGGCGGTATCAACTCTAAAGTGCGTGACGTCATCACTGCCCTCAGTGAAGGTTATGACTTTGGTTTCGCTTACCGGCGTACCTGTTGACGCAGAACCATCACTCAAGTTCGCTTCATTTAGCGCAACATCAGGGATAAGGTCGATAACTGGGGCATCGCCATCTTCAATCGTCACCGATACGGAGGTACTAACAATATCCCCGTCTCCGTCCTCTGAGTTAACAATAATAGTTTTTACAATGTTGCCACTTGAATGGTCCAAATCGGATACAGGCTCAAAGCGCATGCTACCGTCAATAGAGACAAACAGCGTGCCCTCGTCATAAATGAACGACTGCTCCCCCGCCACATTTTGATTTAGTGTTTGAAGCGCTTCTCCATCATAGCTGAAGCTCGTCAGTGTTCCTCCATCCGCACTACTATCAGGCATTAGATCAATCGTATTGGAAGTTTCAACGCCTGTAGATGGCTCTTTAGCCGTCATAGAACCAGCAACCAATGATTGAATATCATCGGTTATGGTGACAGACAACGGTGACATGAGAGAATCATCGCCGTCGGTATCAACAGCATAAACCGGCAAGCTGAACGTCAGATCGTTGTTACCTTGAATCGGTGCGTGGTCAATAGCTTCAAGAAGCGTGAACGTGTATTCGCCTAACGTTGTTGAGCTGAAATCCAATGTAAAGACGGTAGTTTCAACATTAGAGATGTCGGTAGTGAAGCCAATGTAGTTACCCGACCCTGTTGGCTCTTCGCGAAGCTCAATGATCAAGCCACCTGACTTGAGTGAGTTATCTGCATTAAACTCACTTGGCTCTAAGCGGAACTTCTCAACATCATCACTTTGGTTGGTAAACGAGATGGTTTCGGTTTGGCTTACTGCACCAACAATTGGTGACGAGCCATCAGCTAAATCTGCTTCCGCAAGAGCGATGCTTGGCACGGATTCAATAGTCGGGATATCACCATCGGTGATCGTAAGTGTCACCGTCGCCGTTTCGACATCAACGTCACCATCACTTGAGGTGAAGACTAGCGATTTGACGATATCTCCGGATTCATGGTCGAGATCTCGGTTTGGCTCGAAGCGCACATTACCTTCAATGGTCACGAACACGGAACCTTCGGTGAAGGTAAACTCTTGCTCACCTGTAATAGTTGGGTCTAAGGTTTGCGCTGCTCCGCCATCGTAAGTGAACTGGGTAATCATCGCCCCATCAGCACTCTGCGCCGTCATCACATCAATGGTGTTGGTGGTCACCGTACCATCGGCCAAATTAGGCTCGGTGATATCGAGCGTACCGTTCGCCATGATTTGAACGTCATCACCGATAGTGACTGACAGTGGCGACATCAGTGAGTCATCACCATCTGAATCGACCGCGTAGACAGGTAAATCGAAGGTCAGTTGGTTCTTATCTAATCCATCTTCATGGTCCAACGCTTCCAGTAGTGTGAAGGTGTATTCTCCCTGTGTGGTTGTAGAGAAGCTCAAGGTAAATACAGGGACTTCCGTTCCGCCGTCATCAATAAAGCCAACATAATTGCCGGAATCGACTGGATCTTCTTTTAGCTCAACTGCGATGTTATTCGAAGTTAATGTGCCGCCAGTATTGAACTGGGTAGGCTCAAGTCGGAACTTCTCTACATCATCACTCTGGTTAGTGAATGAAATAGTCTCAGTTTGGCTCACCGCACTACCACTTGGCGCAGAGCCATCGGCAAGCTGCGTTTCCGATAGCGACACACTTGGTACGGATTCGATGGTTGGAATATCACCATCAGTAATGGTTAGAGTGACCGTTGCGGTTTCCACGTCCACATCGCCATCACTAGACGTCACCACAATCGATTTCACTATTGGACCAGATTCATGGTCAAGATTACGATTTGGCTCAAAGCGCACGTCACCTTCAAGGGTGATAAACAATGCCCCTTCGGTGAAGATAAACTCTTGCTCGCCAGTGTCAGTTTGGTCAAGCGTGTAAACATTGCTGTCATAGGTGAACTGGGTAATAGTCGCGCCATCGGCACTCTGCTCTGGCATCACATCAATTGTGGTTGTGGTCACCACCCCGGCTGCCAGTTCGGCGACTGTCGGCTCTTCGATGGTCAAGATGCCGTTACTCATACCTTGAACATCATCTTCGATCGTCACGGTGAGTGGTGACATTGCCGAATCATCACCATCGCTATCAACCGCATAAACAGGTAGGTCGAAGCTGAGGCTGTTGTTGTCTAAACCATCTTCATGATCGAGCGCTTCAAGCAACGTAAAGGTGTATTGGCCTAGATTTGTATCAGAGAAACTAATGGTAAAGACGTTGGTTTCAACATCCGACGCATCTTTAACAAAACCGATGTACTCGCCAGCATTGTTCGGGTCTTCTTTGATCTGAACCGCCAAGTTATTCGACGTCAGAGTTCCTAACGTATTAAACTCAGTTGGCTCAATACGGAACGATTCCACATCATCGCTTTGGTTAGTAAATTGAATGACTTTGGTGTCGCTAACCGCAGAGCCTGTCGGATCGGAGCCATCAACAAGGCTTGATTCTGAGAGCGACACAGGAGGAATTACATCAATAATTGGAACATCACCATCGACAATCGTTAATGTCACCGTTGAGGTCAGAACGTCGGTATCACCATCGCTAGAGGTCACCACAATGCTCTTAACAATATCGCCACCCGAGTGGTCTAAATCTCGGTTCGGCTCGAAACGCACTTCGCCTTGAGTGGTGATGAACAGTGAACCTTCAGTGAAGGTAAACTCTTGCTCAGTCGCTATATTTTGGTCAAGCGTGTAAGCTGTACCGTCATAGGTAAATTGAGTCACGCTCGCGCCATCAGCGCTTGGAGCGGTCAATACATCGAAGATTGATGTTGTCGGCGTACCTGCAGCTAAATCAGCTACCGTAGGTTCTTCTATGCTAAGCGCACCGCTCGCCATGACTTGAACATCATCAGTGATGGTCACTGACAGCGGCGACATTAATGAATCATCGCCGTCGCTATCAACTGCATAGACAGGTAGCTCAAACGTGAGGTCGTTGTTACCTTGAATCGGTGCGTGGTCAATCGCTTCAAGAAGCGTGAAGGTGTATTCGCCTAACGTTGTTGAGCTGAAATCCAATGTGAAGACAGTAGTTTCAACATTTGAGATGTCCGTGGTGAAACCAATGTAGCTGCCCGAACCGGTTGGTTCTTCGCGAAGCTCAATGATCAAACCTTCTGACTTGAGTGAATTGTCTGTATTGAACTCCGCCGGCTCCAATCGGAACTTCTCAACATTGTCACTCTGGTTGGTGAACGAGATGGTTTCCGTTTGACTCACCGCACCAACGATTGGAGAAGAGCCATCTGCAAGTCCTGCCTCCGCTAGAGTGACACTTGGAACAGATTCAATAGTCGGGATATCACCATCTGTAATCGTTAGCGTCACCGTCGCGGTTTCTACATCAACATCGCCATCGCTCGAAGCGAACACGAGTGATTTAACAATATCGCCATCTTCATGGTCGAGGTCTCGGTTTGGCTCGAAACGCACATTACCTTCGATGGTGACGTACAAGTCTCCTTCAGTGAACGTGAACTTCTGCTCACCGGTAATGGTTGGATCTAAGGTTTGCGCTGCGCCGCCATCGTAAGTGAACTGGGTAATCACTGCCCCATCAGCACTTTGTGCCGTCATCACATCAATGGTGTTGGTAGTAACATTTCCGTCAGCCAAATTTGGCTCGGTGATATCGAGCGTACCATTAGCCATGATTTGCACATCATCACCAATAGTGACTGACAACGGCGACATCAATGAGTCATCGCCATCTGAGTCGACCGCATAAACTGGCAAGTCGAAGGTCAGCTCGTTGTTATCTAATCCATCGGCATGATCTAACGCTTCCAGCAGCGTAAAGGTATATTCTCCAAGGGTTGTCCCTGAGAACCTCAAAGTGAATACAGGAACTTCCGTGCCACCATCATTGATAAAGCCAGTGTAGTTGCCTGAATCTACTGGTTCTTCTTTAAGTTCAACCGCGATGTTATTCGAAGTTAATGTACCGCCAGTATTGAACTGGGTCGGTTCAAGTCGGAACTTCTCTACATCATCACTTTGGTTAGTAAACGAGATAGTCTCAGTTTGACTCACTGCGCTTCCACTAGGCGCAGAGCCATCGGCAAGTTGCGTTTCAGACAGAGATACACTTGGTACCGACTCGATGGTTGGGATATCACCATCAGTGATGGTCAGAACAACTGTTGCAGTTTCGACGTCGACATCACCATCGCTAGACGTCACCATAATCGATTTCACGATTGGGCCAGATTCATGGTCGAGGTTGCGGCTTGGCTCAAAGCGCACATCACCCTCTAACGTGATGAATAGAGAGCCTTCAGTAAAAATAAACTTTTGCTCGCCTGAATCATTCTGGTCAAGCGTATAAACAGCACTGTCGTAGGTGAACTGAGTAATAATCGCGCCATCCGCACTCTGCTCTGGCATCACATCAATCGTGGTTGTGGTCACCACCCCTGCTGCCAGATCCGCGACTGTCGGCTCTTCGATATTCAAAACGCCATTGCTCATGCCTTGAACATCATCTTCGATAGTCACAGTGAGTGGCGACATTACCGAATCATCACCATCGCTATCAACCGCATAAACAGGTAGGTCGAAGCTTAGGCTGTTGTTGTCTAAACCATCTTCATGGTCGAGGGCTTCAAGCAGTGTGAAGGTGTATTGGCCTAGATTCGAATCAGAGAAACTAACGGTAAAGACATTGGTTTCGACATCCGACGCATCTTTAATAAAGCCGATGTAATCGCCAGGATTGTTAGGGTCTTCTTTTATCTGCACCGCTAAGTTATTCGATGTCAGAGTTCCTAGCGTATTAAACTCACTTGGCTCAATACGGAACGATTCCACATCATCGCTTTGTTTCGTAAATTGAATGACTTTGGTGTCGCTAACCGCAGAGCCTGTCGGATCGGAGCCGCCTGTTAGATTGGACTCAGACAATGCAATTGGTGGTATTACATCAATAGTCGGAATATCACCATCGGTAATGGTCAGCGTGACCGTAGAGGTCAGTTTATCACTATCGCCGTCACTCGAAGTCACCACGATGTTTTTAACAATATCGCCAGCTGAATGGTCTAAGTCGCGGTTTGGCTCAAAGCGCACTTCACCTTGAGTGGTGATGAACAACGAGCCTTCAGTGAAGGTAAACTCTTGTTCAGAACTGTCCGTTTGGTCGAGCGTGTAAGTCGTACCGTCATAAGTGAACTGAGTAACACTTGCACCATCAGCGCTTGCGCTAGTGAGCACATCGTAGACAGAAGTCGTTGGTGTACCTGCTGCCAAGTCAGCGACCGTTGGCTCTTCAATGCTAAGCGAACCACTCGCCATGACTTGAACATCATCAGTGATAGTCACAGACAGTGGTGCCATGAGTGAGTCATCGCCGTCGCTATCAACTGCATAAACTGGCAAGCTGAATGTCAGATCATTGTTGCCTTGAATAGGTGCATGGTCGATTGCTTCAAGAAGCGAGAAAGTGTATTCGCCTAACGTTGTTGAGCTGAAATCCAATGTGAAGACAGTAGTTTCAACATTCGAGATATCTGTTGTGAAACCAATGTAGTTACCCGAACCCGTCGGCTCCTCACGAAGTTCTATGATCAAGCCATCCGATTTCAATGAGTTGTCAGCATTGAACTCCGCCGGCTCCAATCGGAACTTCTCAACATTGTCACTCTGGTTGGTGAACGAGATGGTTTCCGTTTGACTCACCGCACCAACGATTGGAGAAGAGCCATCCGCCAGTCCGGCTTCTGCTAGAGTGACGCTTGGAACAGATTCAATGGTTGGAATATCACCATCTGTAATCGTTAGCGTGACCGTCGCCGTTTCTACATCAACATCGCCATCACTTGAGGCGAACACTAGCGATTTGACGATATCGCCAGATTCATGGTCGAGGTCTCGGTTTGGCTCGAAACGCACGTTACCTTCAATGGTGACGTACAAGTCCCCTTCAGTGAACGTGAACTTCTGCTCACCTGCATTCGTTGGGTCTAGGGTTTGCGCTGCTCCGCCATCGTAAGTGAACTGGGTAATCACTGCCCCATCAGCACTTTGCACCGTCATCACATCAATGGTGTTGGTAGTAACAGTTCCGTCAGCCAAATTTGGCTCGGTGATATCGAGCGTACCATTAGCCATGATTTGAACATCATCGCCAATGGTGACTGACAATGGTGACATCAGCGAATCATCGCCATCTGAATCGACCGCGTAGACAGGCAAATCGAAGGTTAACTCGTTGTTATCTAATCCATCGGCGTGATCTAGCGCTTCCAGTAGTATGAAGGTGTATTCACCAAGGGTGGTTCCAGAAAAACTCAGTGTAAATACAGGAACTTCCGTGCCACCGTCATTGATAAAGCCAACATAATTGCCGGAATCGACTGGATCTTCTTTTAGCTCAACTGCGATGTTATTCGAAGTTAAGGTACCGCCAGTATTGAACTGGGTCGGTTCAAGTCGGAACTTCTCAACATCATCACTTTGGTTAGTAAACGAAATAGTCTCAGTTTGACTGACGGCACTGCCACTTGGCGCTGAACCATCGGCAAGTTGCGTTTCAGACAGAGATACACTTGGTACTGACTCAATGGTTGGAATATCGCCATCGGTTATGGTTAGAACAACTGTTGCAGTTTCGACGTCGACATCACCATCGCTAGACGTCACCATAATCGACTTCACGATCGGGCCATCTTCATGGTCGAGATTACGACTCGGTTCAAAGCGGACGTCACCTTCAAGGGTGATAAACAAGGAACCCTCGGTGAAGATAAACTCTTGCTCACCCGTGTCAGTTTGGTCAAGCGTATAAACACTGCTGTCGTAGGTAAACTGAGTAATGGTCGCGCCATCTGCACTCTGCTCTGGCATCACATCAATCGTGGTTGTGGTCACCACCCCTGCTGCCAGATCCGCGACTGTCGGCTCTTCAATGGTTAAGACGCCATTGCTCATGCCTTGAACGTCATCTTCAATGGTTACCGTAAGCGGTGACATCGCCGAATCATCACCATCGCTATCAACTGCATAAACCGGTAGGTCGAAGCTGAGGCTGTTGTTGTCGAGTCCACCTTCATGGTCAAGAGCTTCAAGCAGTGTGAAGGTGTAACGCCCTAACACAGCATCATCAAAGTTGATGGTAAATACTTCAACTTCTTGATTTAACGCGTTAGTTGTAAAGCCTGTGTATTGACCAGAGCCTTCTGGGAACTCTCGAAGTTCGACAGCCAAGCCATTCGAAGTCACCGTGCCTGATGGGTTAAACTCATCAGCTGCGATTCTAAAGCGCTCAACATCATCACTTTGGTTGATGAACGAGATGGTTTCGGTTTGGCTCACCGCCGCACCGCTTGGCGCAGAGCCATCAGCAAGGCTTGATTCTGAGAGCGAAACTGGAGGAATCACATCAATAGTCGGAACATCACCATCGGTAATTGTCAGCGTGACTGTAGAAGTCAGTACATCATTGTCGCCGTCACTCGATGTCACCACGATATTTTTAACGATATCGCCAGCCGAGTGGTCTAAGTCTCGGTTCGGCTCAAAGCGCACATCCCCCTGAGTAGTGATGAACAGTGAGCCTTCCGTGAAGGTAAACTCTTGCTCAGTCGCTATGTTTTGATCAAGCGTGTAAGCCGTACCATCATAGGTAAATTGAGTCACACTCGCGCCATCGGCACTTGCGCTAGTGAGCACATCGAAGATAGAAGTCGTTGGCGTACCCGCAGCCAAATCAGCGGCCGTTGGCTCTTCTATGTTAAGCGCTCCGCTCGCCATAATTTGAACATCATCGGTAATGGTGACTGACAGCGGTGACATTAACGAGTCATCGCCGTCGGTATCGACTGCGTAGACAGGTAGCTCAAACGTTAGATCGTTGTTGCCACGACCATCTTCATGATCGATGTTCTCTAACAATGTAAAGGTGTATTGACCTAGAGTAGCAGCGCTAAAGTTGAGAGTGAAAATCTGTGTCTCTACATTCGAGGCATTAGTCGTAAATCCAACGTAGTTACCTGAGCCTGCCGGATCTTCTTTAAGATCAATCGCTAACCCGCCAGACTTCAAGGAGTCATCTGTATTGAACTCATTTGGTTCTAATCTGAACTTCTCGACATCGTCACTTTGATTGGTGAATGAGATAGTTTCTGTTTGACTCACCGCGCCCACGATTGGTGACGAACCATCGGCCAAATCTGCTTCTGCTAGTGCGATACTTGGCACCGATTCAATGGTTGGGATATCGCCATCGGTAATAGTCAGAGTTACCGTTGCCGTCTCAACATCGACATCACCGTCACTTGAAGTAAACACAAGTGATTTAACAATATCACCAGATTCATGGTCGAGGTCTCGGTTTGGCTCGAAACGCACATTACCTTCAATGGTGACGTACAAATCCCCTTCGGTGAACGAGAACTTCTGCTCACCAGTAATGGCTGGATCTAGGGTTTGCGCTGCTCCGCCATCGTAAGTGAACTGGGTAATCACCGCTCCATCAGCACTTTGCGCTGTCATCACATCAATGGTATTGGTCGTCATAACACCATCTACCAAGTTTGGCTCAGTGATATCGAGCGTACCATTAGCCATGATTTGCACGTCATCACCAATAGTGACTGACAACGGCGACATCAGTGAGTCATCACCATCGGAGTCTACCGCATAGACAGGCAAATCGAAGGTCAGCTCATTGTTATCTAGGCCATAGGCATGATCTAACGCTTCAAGCAGCGTGAAGGTGTATTCACCAAGGGTTGTTCCAGAAAAACTCAGAGTAAATACAGGAATTTCCGTACCGCCGTCATTGATAAGGCCAGTGTAGTTTCCTGAGTTTACTGGATCTTCTTTTAGCTCAACTGCGATGTTATTTGAAGTTAAGGTACCGCCAGTATTGAACTGGGTCGGTTCAAGTCGGAACTTCTCAACATCATCACTTTGGTTAGTAAACGAAATAGTCTCAGTTTGGCTGACAGCACTGCCACTTGGCGCTGAACCATCGGCAAGTTGCGTTTCAGACAGAGATACGCTTGGCACCGATTCAATAGTTGGAATGTCACCATCGGTAATAGTCAGAAGAACTGTCGCGGTTTCTACATCAACATCACCATCACTAGACGTCACCACAATCGATTTTACGATTGGACCAGATTCATGGTCTAGGTTGCGGCTTGGCTCAAAACGTACATCGCCTTCGAGGGTGATAAACAGAGAACCTTCTGTGAAGATAAACTCTTGCTCGCCCGTATCAGTTTGGTCAAGCGTATAAACAGCACTGTCGTAGGTGAACTGAGTAATAGTCGCGCCATCCGCACTCTGCTCTGGCATCACATCAATCGTGGTTGTCGTCACCACCCCTGCTGCCAGATCCGCGACTGTCGGCTCTTCAATGGTTAAGACGCCATTGCTCATGCCTTGCACATCATCTTCGATAGTCACGGTGAGTGGCGACATCGCCGAATCGTCACCATCGCTGTCTACCGTATAAACCGGTAGGTCGAAGCTGAGGCTGTTGTTGTCTAAGCCATCTTCATGGTCGAGAGCTTCAAGCAGTGTGAAGGTATAACGTCCTAACACGACGTCATCAAAGTTAAGGGTGAATACTTCGACCTCTTGATTTAGTGCATTAGTCGTAAATCCTGTGTATTGACCAGAGTCTGCTGGGAACTCTCGAAGCTCAACAGCTAGGCCATTCGAAGTCAGCGTGCCTGAAGGGTTAAACTCATCGGTCGCTATTCTGAAGCGCTCAACATCATCACTTTGGTTAGTGAAAGAGATTGTTTCGGTTTGACTCACCGCCACACCACTTGGCGCAGAGCCATCAGGAAGGCTTAATTCTGAGAGCGAAACAGGAGGAATCACGTCAATGGTTGGTACATCACCATCGGTAATAGTCAGTGTCACTGTCGAGGTAAGAACGTCGTCATCACCATCGCTAGAGGTCACCACTATACTCTTCACGATATCACCACCTGAATGGTCTAAATCTCGGTTCGGTTCAAAGCGCACATCCCCCTGAGTCGTGATGAATAGCGATCCTTCAGTGAAGGTAAACTCTTGCTCAGAGCTGTCTGTTTGGTCGAGTGTGTAAACCGTACCATCGTAAGTAAATTGAGTGACACTCGAACCATCGGCACTTGGCGCGGTAAGCACATCAACTACACCAGTAGTCACAGCTCCAGCGCTAACGTCAGCTAAATTTGGCTCAGTCACTGTTAAATCAACATCTTGCATAACCTGAACATCATCATTGATGTTAACAACCAACTGGCTTACAGCGGTTTTATCTCCATCCGTATCGACAGCCAAAATAGGAATATCGAAAGAGAGTAAGTTATTGCCTTGTAGAGGCCTATGATCGAACGCTTCAAGCAATACGAAGGTGAAATCACCAATATTGGTTTGATCAAAAGTAAGAGTGAAAACAGACGTTTCTACGTTTGAAACATCGGTCGTATAGCCTAAGTAACTACCTGACCCTGCTGGCTCCTCGCGAATTTCAACGATAAGCCCGTTAGAGGTTAGCGAGTCGTCGCGGTTAAACTGTCCCACTACCACTTCGATACGTGCAACGTCATCACTCGCTTCAGTAAATGAAATAGTATTTTTTGAGTCAACAGAGACACCACTTGGCGCTGAACCATCGATCAATCCAGACTCATCGAGCGTGACGCTTGGTACATTATCTATGGTTGGGTCGTCGCCATCAGTGATTGTTAAGACCACAGTTGCCGTGTCAACGTCTACATCGCCATCACTAGATGTCAGCACAACCGTTTTAACGATATCACCATCGGTTTGATCGAGATTACGATTAGGCTCAAAACGAACGTCTCCATCTAGGGTTACAAACAGAGAGCCTTCTAGGAATTGGAACTCCTGCTCGCCAGTATCATTCTGATCTAAGGTTCGAATTGCACCATCATAGGTAAACTGAGTGATTGATGCCCCATCTGCACCTTGGATAGGGAGCACATTGATCGTTTCCGTCGTAACAATACCTTGAGCCAACACGCCTAAGCTAGGCTCTTGAATGGCCAAAATACCATTTTGCATGGTTTGTAGGTCATCACCTATCGTCACAGTTAGCGAAGCACCTAGAGAGTCGTCGCCATCTGAATCCACCGCGTAAACGGGAAGGTCAAATGATAAGTCGTTATTCTGCAAACCATCGGCATGATCTAGAGAGTCAAGTAGCGTGAAAGTGTATTCACCCAATGTCGAATCTGAAAACTCGAGCGTAAATACCGGCACTTCTGTATTCGAACTATCTGTCACAAATCCAACGTAATTACCTGAGTCCGAAGGCTCTTCTTTCAAACTCACCACTAAGCCGTTCGATGTTAGCGCGCCACTGGTATTAAACTCTGAACTCTCCAATCTAAAGCGAGTAACGTCGTCACTACCTGGGGTGAAATCAATTGTTTGCGTTGAACTAACATCAGAGCCTGTTGGTGAAGAGCCCGAAGCCAAATCTGGCTCCAATAAAGACACACTCGGAATGTCGTTAATGGTAGGAATTTGCCCGTCAGTAATTGAGATTTGTAGTAAGGCCGAATCTGTATCGCCATCACCATCAACGGCATTAAATGTAATATCTTGAGTGATGGTCTCGCTTGCTGAATGGTCAATGTCTCTCGCAACGACAAAAGTCACATCCCCGTTTAATGCAACATTGAGTGTCCCCTCATCAAACACAAACGCTTGTTGAACCGCCTCGTCCTGATCTGGATCTAGATTGTATGTTGTGCCGTCATAAACAAAGGACTGTACCGTCGCTCCATCACCACCGGTGAAGTTGAAAAGGTTATAAGAAGCCGTTGACTCACCGTCTTGCGTTGGCTCATCAAGTGATACGCTGTTGTCTATCAACTCGACAACATCATCGGCCACCGTCACCACAATCAATGCGGGTTGAGCGTCCCCACTACCACCAGCTAAAGAGGAACGATCACCGTCCGCATCAACTGCGTAGATAGGCAGTTCAAAACTCAACTCGGCATCTTGAGAGCCTTGGTGCGTTAAAGAATCGAGTAGTGTGAACTCGTAAGAGCCCAAAGCTGGACTATCGACTGCAACTTCAAAAACAACGCTTCTAACACCATCAAGAGTGATGAAGCCCTCGTAGTTTCTTACCCCGTTAACTTCACTCATTAACTCTAACGAAACTGGTTGGCCGTTCGACAACAGACTGCCATCAGTATTGAACTCCAACGGCTCTAATTCGTGGTGATCAATGATGTCACTTGTAAAAGTATCTGAATCCACTGAACCCGTACCAGTGATAATGCCTACGCCCTCTTCAGAACCTCCAGCAAGACCACTCTCTTGTACAGAGATTGGGTCGACGGAATTGATCGTTGGTCGATCACCATCAGAAATAGTGATGTTTAATGTACTCACTGCCGAGTCTTGGTCGAAGTCAGTGATTGTTACCGGGAGTGAAAATTCAAGAGAGTCTGAATTAATCTGTTCAATGGGTTTGAACTGTTGGAAATGGTACTCGCCATCAGTATCAACTGAAACCGTGAGTACAACCTCTCCACGGCCCAAGATAGACAGAGTAATCTCTGTACCATCATCCGACAGTCGAGCGATAGTATTCTGGTTATCACTCAAAATACCATCGAATTGATCAAGCGACGCAGAATCAAACGCTACCGAGGCCAAACTATCACTTTCTATAGAAACAAAACTCCCCTCAACCAAGGTCGTATTGGTTTCCGGGTTGGTAATCGTGACAGTCTCGGGAATTGGATCTGCGCCATCAAAAATTGCAACACCAGCTGAAATAGGTGTCTCGATGGCGTTACCACCAATATCAGCGCCTTCGATATCGAAGGTCAGCGTAATCTGGTTATCAACGTATGAAACCTGCCCGTCACCTACTGAAGAAACATGATCGATAGGAGCAGATAATGTAGAAGTAAGCGTCAAGTTGACATTCGAACCCGAGCTTACTGTATCGATATCGACGCGCAGAACTTCTGTACCGTTCTGAGTGCCCACAATCGCATTCTCGTTTGCATCATAAACAAACTGAACCGCCACACCACCTGATGTAATGTCGCTATTAAGTTCACTAAGCAGAGAAGAGAGAGAGTCAGTAGCTGGCACAAAAGTGTTAGGGTCTAAGTCAAGACTGCCACTTTGAATAAGTTGATTGGTAGAAACGGTTTGAGGATAAGTTCCTTGTGCCAAAGAGCCCTCGGTCAGGCTCTGAGAAACACTTTGGCCTCCGGTCGAGGCTGTAACGTCGCTTCTGAATTCATCGTCATCTTCGTCAACTTGCTCTTCCTCCAATGCAGAGGTTTCGAAAAACGTCGAAGGTTGCGTTTCAGTATAGTTATAATCGATGGTGACAAAGCCTGCGTTAGCTGAACTACCAGCACCACCCGCAGCCGTTGCCTCCAAAATTTCCGTCGGATCTTCCCCAGCTAAGATTGCTTCTTGAATAGCTGCGATATCGTCGACACCAAAACTATCATCGCCAAGTTGAGTCAAGTCTATTTCGACGTCACCTTCTACGGGAACATCTCGCCATGCAAACACTTCATCAATACAGCCGACACAGTTTTCATCGACCTGTATGTCTCCTGAAGTGTCGACCAATACCAACTTCGCGCCTTTAGGTGTCAATACAATCTCATTCTCACGAATCGTATCACCCACTTTGGCTTTACGAGCAGTCCCATCTGCATCCATGATGATTACATCACCACTCACCTGCTTAACTACTGCTGCGTTACGCAAAACTTCGACATCCATATGTCCCCCTAGATACACATAATGATGGGTCTCATCATCGTGTAAGAATTGTTGTAAGCGCTTGTTGGGTTGTAACTCAGATTCAACCACTAATTTTTACCAAGATATCTATCTTTAGCTCATGATGGTTCGATTTTGTTTTTACTTGATGTTTATCGAACTCATTTACTCTTAAGACTAGTATTTCCTTAGGAAAATTCCATTTACAGGGGGAATTGATTGCATATCGAATCGCGTCCGCTTTCTGAGCCAGATTTATCGAAATAAATGAGCACAAATAAGGACTTATTATATTCAGTCAAAAATAGTCACTAACTGGCGTCAATTTCCACAATTATGCGCTTTCAATAGAGCTATCGTGCTCAAATCTCGCTATGGTGGAAATACTATTTTCGAAGTTATCTCACGCCATACGACTCATCTTCCACCAGTGAAGCGTAAAACAAAAAAGCCACTGTTCGCTAAAACAGTGGCTTCTTAAAATCATGTGTGTACTTTGAAAATCAGTCAGCTAGACGATTTGCAGTCCAAACGTACAAAAGCTCTAGAGCAATGGTTGCTCCAGCTAATGCCGTAATGTCACTTTGGTCATAAGCTGGTGACACCTCGACAACATCCATTCCGACCATGTTTACACCTTGAAGACCACGAATAATCTTCAAGATTTTGTCGGAGTTTAGCCCACCACAGACTGGTGTACCGGTTCCTGGAGCAAACGCTGGGTCTAAACAGTCAATGTCAAACGTCAAGTAAACAGGCTTATCGCCGACAGTTTGCTTGATGCGTGACACGACCTCATCCACGCTCAGATCATTCGCTTCCATCGCATTGATAACGTTAAAACCGTGCTCGTCTTTCTCATACTCGGTACGAATGCCAACTTGAACAGAATGCTCTTTCGAAATTAGCCCTTCGTTTGGCGCATGATAGAACATGGTGCCGTGATCATAACGACTGCCGTGGCTGTAAGTATCAGTGTGTGCATCAAAATGAATTAATGCCATTTCACCGTACTTCTTCGCGTAAGCGCGCAGCAAAGGCAATGTGATGAAGTGATCACCGCCGAGGCCTAATAGCGTTTTACCACTGTTAAGGATTTCCGTCGCCGCAGCTTCTAATCGCACCGTTAAATCTTCCGCATCGCCGGTATCAAACACCAAGTCTCCAGAGTCAATTACCTTGATGTGGTCGAAGACATTAAAGTCCCACGGGAATTTCTTCCCTTCCCACGCCAAGTTGACTGAGGCACGACGAATCGCATCTGGACCTAATCGCGCGCCCGGACGACCTGATGTTGCCATGTCTAGTGGCGCACCAAGCACCACGACATCTGCCTCAGCATCGACCGGATTTTGTACCAAAGGACGACGCATAAACGTCATTGCATTGGAGTACAACGAGTAATCTTTTTTAGTAAACAGATCGTTCATTAAAAATCCTCTAAATAGGTGTAGCCCATTAAGCCTTGCTCTAACTCAGCAAGTACACTCTGCTGATCTTCTTGTGGTACTTTCGCGCTGACCATTTCTTCATAGTTTTGACGAATCAAATCCACATCGATGTGTACGTAGCGCATCATGTCAGCAACAGTGTCACCTTCATTGATGTAATCTAGGTTCGCTTTACCTTCGTCATCAACGTTTACAACCACACTGTGTGTATCACCAAACAGGTTGTGCATATCACCCAAGATCTCTTGGTACGCACCGACTAAGAAAAAGCCCATTAAGTACGGCTCATCTGGGTTCCAAGCAGGTACTGGTAACGTTGTTTCAATACCTTGACCGTCTACGTACTGGTCGATAGTGCCATCTGAATCACAAGTAATATCCAGAACCACTGCACGTCGCTCATTCACTCTATCCAAACCGCTTAGTGGCAATACAGGGAATACCTGATCAATACCCCATGCATCTGGTAGCGATTGGAACAGTGAGAAGTTCACGAAGAACTTATCCGCCAATCTGTCGCTTAACTCATCCAAAATCGGACGATGGTAGCGGTTCTTTGTGCTCATCAACTGATTTAACTCGTAGTTGATGCGCAATGAAACCTGCTCTGCCCATGCTCGGCTTTGAAGGTTCAACATGCCAGTTGCGAACTGGTTGTGCGCCTCTGCAATGTCACTCTGAGTATCGTTGTAGATCTCAATCAAAGCACGGTCATCGCTGCCATCGCGCAGTGACTGAAAGTTACGCCACATGTTTTTCAAAAGTAGTGGCGCATCTTCTTCAGGCTCTGCAATCACTTCCGGAGAATAGCTCTCGGTACCAATAACGTTAGTGATCAGAACGGCATGATGCGCTGTCAATGAACGCCCAGACTCAGAAATAATCACTGGCATTGGCTGTTGGTACTGCTTACAGATATCTCCCACTGTCATCACGATATTACGTGCGTACTCTGCTAAACCGTAGTTCATCGAGTTCGATGACTGGCTACGTGTGCCATCGTAGTCCACAGCTAAACCGCCACCCACATCGATGTAATCCAGTTGTGCACCAATATCACGCAGTTCACAGTAGAAACGCGCTGCTTCACTTACACCGTTTCGCACATCACGAATGTTTGCCATTTGTGAGCCCAAGTGGAAGTGAACAAGCTCGAGTGCTTCTAGCTGGTCTTCCTTTTTCAATCGCTCAATTACAGTCAATACTTGCGATGCAGATAGGCCGAACTTCGACTTCTCACCGCCGCTTGCTTGCCACTTACCCGCGCCTTGAGAAGCAAGACGAATACGCAGACCTAAACGTGGTTTAACGCCTAGCGCTTTTGCTTCTTGCAAAACAAGATCAAGCTCAGACAACTTTTCAAGTACGATGAAAACCTTATGACCTAGCTTCTCACCAATCAGAGCCAAGCGAACATATTCGCGATCTTTGTAGCCATTGCAGACAATCACCGAGCTCGCTTTCTGAGCTAATGCCAATACCGCCAGCAGCTCAGGTTTGCTGCCCGCTTCTAGACCCAGCTGTTTTTGTTCTAGCTGAGCTTGGCTTGCTAAAATCTCGTCCACGACTTCTTTTTGCTGGTTTACCTTAATTGGGTATACCAACAGGTAGCGGTTGTCGTATTGGTATTCATCAATAGCTTGGTTGAACGCGTTACAAATATTATGTACTCGTTGATGAACAATCTGCGGGAATCGCACCAATGCAGGTAAGCCGACATTCTTCTGTTCAAGCTGCTTTACAATATTGCTTAAAGGAATTTGATGATCCATTTTGCTTGGAGAGACATACACTTCTCCATTGTCATCAATACCGTAGAAACCTTGGCTCCAGTGCTTAACATTATATTCTGCACGGATGCGATCTAAATTAACTGATTGTTCCATTTCAAGAGACCTCACAATATAGGGCCATCACCAAGTAACACCCTGTTCATACATGCGGCATTACCCAAGTTAAATCGATACGTTACGATTCGTTGGGCGCATTAACTGATATTCTGGCGAGCGAGTCCAATCATAGATATTTGTCGTCTCGACAAACGCTGTTTTACACACGCCTGAGATAACGGTACATCAAGGTTTGCCGCCAATTCTGGAGCTAATACGCACCGTACACAAAGTCAGATTTTTTTCGCGACCCATAAGAAAACCCCATTCAACTTCTTTTTCTGAGCACGCTTACCTTGTTTTTCTGAACACACCAACCTTGCACATTTTTTAAACTTTTTCTTATCGTTCCTTGTAAAACAAAAAGGGCTAGTATAAATTTAAACCACTGACCGATCGGTCAGTCAGCTAAACAGGGAGTAAAATGCAATGAACCAAAATCCAATAACCAATGATGAATCCACTGTCGGTGTTGATATGAACGCGACGTTCTCGGCTCAAAAAGCACACTTTCGTTCTAACTCGAATCCCGATCTCAAAACGCGTCAAGACGATCTTGCTCGCTTGAAAGAACTACTCGTCCGTTATCAAGATCAGATCATCGATGCGTTATCCGAGGATTATGGCCAAAGAGCAAAATATGACTCCCTCATAGCGGATATTACGCCTTCGCTGCATTTAATTGATTACAACCGAAAACACCTAAAGAAATGGATGAAGCCTTCTCGCCGAGGTGCTGGTTTAATGCTCCAACCGGCTAAGGTGAGTGTCCACTATCAACCATTGGGTGTGGTTGGCATCATTGTCCCTTGGAACTTCCCTATTACCCTGTCTATTGGTCCACTAGCGACGGCGTTGGCTGCGGGTAACGTCGCGATGATGAAAATGTCTGAATTCACGCCAGCAACCAATAAAGTACTAAAAAAGATGTTGAGCGAAGGGTTCAGTGAAGATCAAATCGCGATCATTGAGGGTGAGGCTGATATCGCAGCGCAATTCAGCGCCCTACCTTTCGATCATATTATGTTCACTGGCTCGACAGCGGTGGGCAAACATGTGATGAAAGCAGCTTCTGCGAATCTAACGCCAGTAACGCTCGAGCTAGGCGGCAAGTCTCCGACAGTGATTGCACCGGACATGGAAATCATGGACGCGGTTCAACGCATCTTATTCTCGAAAAGTCTCAACGCCGGTCAAATCTGTGTTGCTCCAGATTACATTCTGCTCCCTAAGGCAAAAGTTAATGAGTTTGTAGACGCCTATAAGAGCTACTTTAAAAAGCTCTACCCTGCGGGACTTGAGAGCAAAGAACTTACCTCTGTGATCAATCAACGCCAATACACACGACTAAAAGGTGTGGTTGAGGATGCAGAGCAAAAAGGCGCCACCATTCATACGGTGAGCGAGCAAGCTCAAGACGATGTGAATCACCGTATGACGCCTCATCTACTGACTGATGTAACCGACGACATGCTTGCGCTTCAAGAGGAGTTGTTTGGTCCTGTACTACCTATCGTCCCTTATGATTCTTTGGACGAAGCAATTGAGTACATTAACGATCGTCCTCGCCCGTTGGCTCTTTACATCATGAGTCACGACAGTGAAGTGCAAGAGAAGTTGCTGTCTAAAACGCACTCTGGTGGCGTGTGCATCAATGATTCTCTTGTTCATGTTGCGGTCGATGATGCACCATTTGGCGGTGTTGGTCCGTCAGGCATGGGGCACTATCACGGAATTGAGGGATTCAAAACCTTCAGTCATGCCAAAACGGTTCTGAGTAGAGGTAAAATCAACTACACAAAACTGTTGCACCCTCCGTATAATAATCTGTTCAAGAAATTGATTTTTAAAGTGATTAACCGATGACCACAAAAAGACAACAGATCTTAGAATCCGCCCTTCAACTCTTTGCCGAGCAAGGCGTTGAAGGCACATCTACCGCCCAAATTGCTAAAGCGGCTGGTGTGGCGAAGGCGACTCTGTTTCATCACTTTGAAAACAAGTCTCTATTAGTTGATGAACTGTTTAGGGAGTTAAAACAAGCGTTGTTCAATGCTGTTTTTCAAGAGTTTGATACAAACTTTACGTCGCTGTATCTAAAAATGAACAAGCTGTGGGAGGTGGGAATCGACTGGGCAGCAGCCCATCCTACTGCGATGAAGTTTCTCTCTAATATCCATTTCCACCCGACCACTGAAGCAAGGCAGATAATTGTTTCAGAGCTGTTCGCTACGCTTGATGACAATGTACGAGCGGGACAAGATTCTGGTGAGTTGATCAAGCTAGATATGGATTTGGTGCGCTATTTCATTCATAGCCACTTCTTAATATCGGTTAACTGGTTGCTAGACCAAAATCAGCTCTCGACAGAAGAACAACGGAGTTACGTTCAACAGAGCTTTGATATGTGTTGGCGAGCCATTGGTGGCAATAAGCCTGATTAAATTGGTAACTTTCATTAGATACAACAAAGCCACCATCTAGGGTGGCTTTTCATTTTGTGAATTAACTCAACGCGTATTCCACACCTTGCTTTGCGTGGATCTCAGTAGTGTCGTACAAAGGTACTTGCGTGTCTTGTTGATTTACCAACAGTGCGATCTCTGTGCAGCCTAAAATTACAGCCTGGGCACCTTCAGCGTATAACTTATCAATGATCGCAAGGTACTGCTGCTTCGAGCTTTCTTTAATAACGCCTTTGCAAAGCTCATCATAAATGATGATATGCACGGTATCTTGGTCTTCTGAACTCGGTACCACCACATCCATACCAAACTTATCTGTAAGGCGGCCTTTATAGAAATCTTGCTCCATGGTAAAGCGAGTCCCCAATAAACCGACCTTTTCGATGCCATCCGCTTGCAACACGTTTGCTGTAGCATCCGCGATATGGAGAACTGGAATAGAAATACGAGATTCGATCTCTGGTACGACTTTGTGCATCGTATTGGTACATATCATTAGAAAATCGGCACCCGCTTTTTCTACCGACTCTGCTGCATCAGAAAGTAGAATCGCTGTTTCATCCCATTTTCCTTGGTGTTGAAGCTTTTCGATTTCATCGAAGTTGACACTGAAAAGCACCACTTTTGCTGAATTAAGCCCGCCCAATCTCGACTTCACGCCTTCATTGAGTGCTTTGTAGTAACTGGCTGTCGACTCCCAACTCATTCCACCTAACAGACCGATCGTTTTCATACTTCCCTCTAATCAAATTGAATGCACTGCTTTACTAATAAAACCTTGCCCTGGCTAATGTTTTATCAAGCAATTTAGTTAGATGCAATATGGTACAGCCCTCGCAATCACTAACTAAGACACGTACACTACCCGCCTAAATGAAACACAATCAGAAGGCTTAAGTTTGCAAACTCTAGAACAACTACAATCCGGACAATTATTGGGATCAACACATTTAAAATTGGCTGAAGGCCTTCAAACGTTCCCAATGGAAATCATAGAGCTTGCAGACACCCTCGAAGTGCTCGACCTTTCAGGTAATTCACTATCTGAACTTCCACAAGAGCTGGCAAAACTGACCAAGCTGCGCATTATCTTTGTGTCTAATAACAAGTTCACTCACCTTCCAGAGGTGTTGGGTGAGCTGCCAAACCTAGAAATGGTTGGCTTTAAAACGAACCAGATTAAGACGGTTAGTGAACACGCATTGCCTATCAAGTTACGTTGGCTGATTCTGACTGACAACGCGATTGAGGTATTGCCAGAAAGCCTAGGACACCGCCCAAGATTGCAAAAGCTGGCGCTAGCAGGCAACCAAATTAAAGCGTTGCCAAACAGCATGGAAAATCTCAATAACCTCGAACTGGTTCGCCTATCTGCTAACCAATTGGCCGAGTTTCCAGAACTGCTAATTAAGCTTCCTAAATTAGCGTGGCTAGCATTTGCGGGGAATCCATTCTGTAAACATCCTAAATCTCTCGATAGCGTACCGCAGGTAAAGACGACGAGTTATAGTTTGAATCAGGTATTGGGGCAAGGTGCGAGTGGCGTTATCTCTCATGCAAACTGGGGTGATGACAAGTTTGACTTTCCAAACGAAGTAGCGGTTAAAGTATTTAAAGGTGAAGTGACCAGTGATGGTTACCCGCATGATGAATTAGAAGCGTGTCTTCAAGCAGGTCATCACGATAATCTTGTTAAGTCGATTGCACAGGTAGATGATGGCAACGATCTAGCATTGGTTATGGAGCTCATCCCTGAAAGCTATTACAACCTAGGACTGCCGCCGACACTGGAGACTTGTACACGTGACACTTTCCCAGAAGGTTTCGAATTACCAATCGAGCAAATCAACAACATCGTTACCCAGATGATTGATGTGTTTAATCATTTACACGACAACAAGGTTTGTCATGGCGACCTATACGCACACAACACCTTGGTCAATAAGCAGGGTCAGATGATCTTCGGCGACTTTGGTGCTGCAACCATCTATGGATACCTGACTACAGAACAACAGCAAGGCATTCGCCGTATCGAAGCTCGTGCTTTGAAACACTTCGTAAATGACCTACTGACAATTTGTGTCAAGCAAGACCTTGAGAGTGCTCAGTACTCACGCCTTGCAAACTTTGAAGTTTAGTCACCAGATAAAGACTCTAAAACAATGAAAGCACAACGCGCGTGCTAAAAACGACAAAGCCAACATCACTGTTGGCTTTTTTACTGGATTGCGAAGCGACTTGTCTTTTAACTCTCTACCTGAACCAGCTTTAAGTATGAATGCAGCTCTTCGTTTTTGTATTCCACAGCAGAGTGAATATTGAGGTCGCCATTGGCTACTACAGCAAATTGGTAGCGATTATCACCTTTGATGATTTCAACATGCAGCAAACCATCTTTGAGATACCAATGCCCTTTCGTCTCAAAACGATCAAACAACCGATACTCATTTAAAGTGCCATCAGCATGAAAGTGCACTTCTGTGATATAACCGCCGGGACAGCTCTTCACCCAAACTCGGTTTTCAATATCACTGATAACAAAATCGCGCTTGGTTACTCGCCAATTTAAATACTCCTCACTGTCGTAAAGAGAGGTGTCGAGATCAGCACGCGAGATTAACGGCTGATCAGTTTGCTCACGACAATAAAGTTGCAACGAGATTTGCTGTACCGTGTGATTCTGTAACTGAGCCATTAACACTTACCCCTCAGTCAATCTATTTAGCTATCAACGCTTTACTTACAATTAAACCAGCTCGTAGGAGACAACGTACAGTTGAGAAATGCCTGGGTAGATATCTTGAATAACGTCTTTAAGTACTTGCAGCGTCATGTTCTCTTGTTGAGCGTGGAACTCGCCCAGCTCATCAAACAAAATCGGCTCGACGCTAATGATTTTGAGGTTACAGAATACACGCCCCTCTTCTAACGTTGATACTTCTACAACGCTACCCGGTTGGTAATCACGCTCAGACTCGTCACGAATAGTAATCGTCTTTTTACCTGAAAGAATGTCAGCTTCAAAACGCTCAAAGAACGTCATAGTGGTTGGTGCGGTCATGGATTTCAATCACTTGTCATTAAAGGTTTAGATACTTGTTTATATACCAGAATATCTAACGAAGCGAATGAAAATTTATCTCGTCATTCCCAAGACTGACGAAGGAAGGAGTTGGGAATCTCTAAAGAGCCAAATCACAGGCAATAAAAAAGGAGAGCCTAAGCTCTCCTTCTCTTAATCCTAAATGCAAACTCTAATTAAAGAGCAGCTTTTGCTTTTTCAACTAGAACTGCGAATGCAGCTTTGTCGAATACCGCGATGTCAGCAAGGATCTTACGGTCGATCTCGATAGATGCTTTCTTAAGACCGTTGATGAAACGGCTGTAAGATAGACCATTCTGACGAGATGCAGCGTTGATACGTGCAATCCATAGTTGACGGAATTGACGTTTCTTGTTGCGACGGTCACGGTAAGCGTATTGACCAGCTTTAGTAACTGCTTGGAAAGCTACGCGGTAAACACGAGAACGTGCACCGTAGTAACCTTTAGCTTGTTTTAGAACTTTCTTATGACGTGCACGAGCTTGTACACCACGTTTTACGCGAGGCATTATGCTTCTCCTAAACTAAACGATTATTAAACTAAAAAGAATTAAGCGTATGGCATCATACGAGCAACTGCAGCCACTTCACACTTAGGAAGGATTGCATTTGGACGTAGCTGACGCTTGTTCTTAGTAGTACGCTTAGTCAGGATGTGACGTTTACCAGCGTGCTTAAACTTAATACCACCAGCAGTTTTCTGGAAACGCTTAGCAGCACCTTTGTTGGTTTTCATCTTAGGCATGATGAATAACTCCGCATTGTTGAGTTGTTAATAACAATAGTAATTAGGGCGAATAAAACCCCGCAACCAGAGGCTGCAGGGTTCAATTACTTGCAAAGCCGTTAATTACTTCTTTTTAGGGGCCAATACCATGATCATTTGGCGGCCTTCGATTCGAGTCGGGAAAGATTCTACAACAGCTAAATCTACTGTATCTTCTTTCAGACGATTCAAAACGTCGACACCGATGTCTTGGTGAGCCATTTCGCGGCCACGGAAGCGAATTGTTACCTTCACTTTGTTGCCGTCTTCTAGGAAACGCGTCAGGTTGCGTAGTTTTACCTGATAGTCTCCAATGTCAGTTCCAGGACGGAATTTTACTTCCTTAATCTGAATCTGCTTTTGCTTCTTCTTCTGCTCTTTCGCAGCTTTGCTCTTCTCGAAGAGGAACTTACCGTAGTCCATCACACGACAAACTGGCGGCTCGGCGTTAGGGCTGATCTCTACAAGATCCATACCAGCTTCTACAGCTGCATCAAGCGCTTCTTGGATAGAAACGATACCAACGGCTTCACCGTCAGCGCCTGTTAGACGAACTTCACGAACGCCACGAATTTCACCGTTTAAACGATGCTGGTTTTGTTTGGCCGGTTGTTGGCCACGTCTTCCGCCTTTAATAGCTTATTCCTCCAGATTGAGCTTACGGCTTGAAACCTCGGCTTGGATGTAAGAAATAAAGTCATCCACTTTAAACTTGCCTAGGTCTTTACCTTTACGTGTACGTACTGCAATTTCACCGGCTTCCATTTCTTGGTCACCACATACAAGCATGAACGGTACACGTTTCAAAGTGTGTTCGCGAATTTTAAAGCCAATCTTCTCATTTCTCAAGTCTGCTTTGACTCTAAATCCACTTTTTTGCAGTTTTTTCGTAATTTCTTGTACGTATTCCGACTGTTTGTCGGTAATGCCCATTACAACTGCTTGTTCTGGCGCCAACCACGTTGGGAAGAAGCCAGCGTATTCTTCAATTAGAATACCGATGAAGCGCTCTAGAGAACCTAAAATCGCGCGGTGAATCATAACTGGCGTGTGACGCTCGTTATCTTCACCAACGTAAGTTGCACCTAGACGCTCTGGTAATGCAAAATCGAGCTGCACTGTACCACATTGCCATGCACGGTCCAAACAATCATGCAAAGTAAATTCAATCTTAGGACCGTAGAACGCACCCTCGCCTTCTTGAATCTCGTATGCGATTTCCATTGCTTCTAGTGCTTGCTTAAGGTCAGCCTCAGCACGGTCCCACATTTCATCAGAACCTACGCGTTGCTCTGGACGAGTTGACAGCTTAACAACGATGTTTTCGAAACCGAAAGTTGTGTAAGTGTCGTAAACCATTTCAATACAAGCTTTTACTTCTTGTTGAACTTGGTCTTCAGTACAGAATACGTGAGCGTCATCTTGAGTAAAGCCACGAACACGCATGATGCCGTGAAGTGCACCTGATGGCTCGTTACGGTGACATGAACCGAACTCAGCCATACGCAGCGGTAGATCACGGTAAGATTTCAGACCTTGGTTAAAGATCTGCACGTGACCTGGACAGTTCATTGGCTTGATAGCGTATTCACGGTTCTCTGAAGACGTTGTGAACATCGCTTCTGCGTATTTGTCCCAGTGACCAGAGCGTTCCCAAAGAACGCGGTCCATCATTAGTGGACCTTTAACTTCTTGGTACTCGTATTCGTTCAGTTTTTGACGAATGAATACTTCTAGTTCACGGAAAATAGTCCAACCGTTGTGGTGCCAGAACACCATGCCTGGTGCTTCTTGCTGCATGTGGAATAGATCCAATGCTTTACCAATTTTACGGTGGTCACGCTTCGCTGCTTCTTCTAGACGAACTAGGTGAGCTTTAAGCGCTTTTTTATCGTGGAATGCAGTACCGTAGATACGTTGCAGCATCTTGTTGTCACTGTTACCACGCCAGTAAGCACCCGCTACGTTAAGTAGAGTAAAGTGCTGACAGAAGCCCATATGTGGTACGTGTGGACCACGACACATATCGATGTATTCTTCATGGTGGTATAGGCCTGGACGGTCGTCTTTAGAAACGTTCTCGTCTAGGATTTCCATTTTGTATGTTTCGCCGCGAGCTTCGAAAGCATCACGCGCTTCCTGCCAGCTAACTTTCTTCTTAACAACCTGGTATTTGGTCTTTGCCAGCTCTTTCATGCGCTTTTCAATCTTCTCAAGATCTTCTTGCGTTAGAGAGTGCTCTAGGTCGATGTCGTAGTAGAAGCCGTTGTCGATCGTTGGGCCGATCGCCATTTTCGCTTCTGGGAATAGCTGCTTAACAGCGTGACCAAGAAGGTGAGCACAAGAGTGACGTACAATTTCAAGACCATCAACTTCATCTTTAGCTGTGATGATTTCTAGGCTTGCATCATTCTCGATTAGATCGCAAGCATCAACGCGTTCGCCATCAACACGGCCAGCAATGGTTGCTTTAGCAAGGCCAGGACCGATTGATAGGGCAACATCTAGAGTTGATACAGGGTTGTCAAATTGACGCTGACTGCCGTCAGGAAGAGTAATAATTGGCATTATTTGTCCTTTACAGTGGTGTTGCACACCAAGCAACACATGAAAATGTTTAATATATGTCGGTCAACCAAGCGGAGTTGGTTGGGGATATATGAATAAGTAAAATTCACTTTTCAAGAAACAAATACAGATGCCTCTTTAAAAAGTGAGCAAGCATTGTAACGAATTAATATTAAATAACAATGACCGCTTTCTATCGTGTACTTCCAGTAAGCACGAAAAACCAAGAATTCAAACAAAAAACAAAAGTTAATAAGATGTTAAATTACTCTTTTACCACTAAGCTTAACTTACTATCGCTGGTTAACCTTGGGGGTGGGAATGAAAAACAAAGTTGTGATTCAAACGCTGAGCTTTGTGACTCTCTTTTACAATGTGCCTAGCTTTTCTAGCGATGAATATGGACCGCTATTGAGTTATGTCCAATCCCCTATGCATTCGACTCGTCACACTCCAACCCTACGTTCAGGCTTCCCAATTGATGATGGTGACGTTGAACTTTTCGCCAGCTTTACTGCCGCGAGTATCTGGGCCAATTCTGATGATTATCACCTCGACTACTATCAAAACCAGCTTCATACGGGGCTTCGCTGGCAGGTGAACAGCGAATGGCAGTTTGAGCTCAATTACCGCTGGCTTTACGCTGGCAACAATCACCTTGATAGTTTGATCATCGATTTTCATGATTTCTTTAGCATTGACCAAGCAGGGCGAGATCAGAAGAATAAACACGAGTTCGACATTTATGCACCACAGCATGGTGTCAACATTTCCGATTTCTCAGGGGACACTCTGACCAGCGCCTTTACGCTATATAGCCAATACCAATTCATCAATACACCATCTCACGGCCTGTCATTGGGTATCGCTCTTTATAAAAACAACGTTAATAACGGTATCTTTGAAGGGGAAAGCTTTGAGCAGAGTGCGCAGTTAAATTACAGCTATGCATTTACGGATCAGAGTATCTACTCCTCCGTAGCAATCACACACCAATCCGATTACGAACGAAAGAATGATTTCCCGCATAAAAGTACCCTACTCGCTTTTATGGCAGGTTATCGTTTAGAACTACTAACCAATCATGAGCTTCATTTGGAATATCGACTTTATGAAGGCGCAGAGAATGGTCCTACAGAATTTTCAGAGCCAGCCAACGAAATTCTATTCGGCTACCGATATAAACTGCCCTTTGGCGCAGTTGAGTTATCCATTATTGAAAACATCATCAACATGGACAACTCAACCGATGTTGGCTTTCAGATAGCTTATCGCCATCGAATTAGAGGCAGCGAATAAGTGGCTCGGTAGAGCGCACCAATTCACTTGAATGCACCAGATACAAAAAAGCCGCGCATCGACACGGCTTACTCTTGCTGAGTTACTACTTACTTATGAGCTCATGATACGAGAAACAGCTGCACGGATATCGCTATCAGACGCATTGATTGGCAGGCTAAATGAGATGTATTGATCACCACGGAAACTTAATGAACGATCGATTTCAGCCAGGCAGTGAACCGTATTACCATTCACTATAAATGAAAGCTCAACCTCTTTATTATTAATAAAACCGCCGCTTCTAAATTCTATCTCTTGGTAGCAACCCGACATAGACGAGAAAGTGTTACCCTTTAGGTAGCCCTTTTCAACATCGGCTTTGACCATTGTCATGCCTGCAGCCTCAACACCTTGGATGATCTTCTCTACCGTCGGCAGAGGTTTTACAACGATAAAATCACGATCTTTAGGGTCAATCGCAAAGCCGATATCTAAGTTTGTTTCTACCCATACATGGCACTGATTCATTTTCGCGTTAAGTGCCGTGATTGGCGTTTCATCATTCAGTTTTAAGCGAAATGGAACTTGCTTGGTTTCACCAGGTTGAATGGTGAATGGCTCTACCGCTTGAATTCTTCCTAAAGAAAAAGTCTCGTAGCTCGTGTTATCTTCTGTTTCCACTTTAACTTCAGTATTTAGTACCAAGTTAATCAAGTCGATCTGCTGCTCGACGTCTCCACCGAGGATATGAACGTTGCCAGATAATTCACCACCTTGGAACACTTCAATATTGTCCAAAACTGTGTCGACTTTTGCCGCACCTATACCCAACGAGGCTTTTAGCTTTTTAAACATACTTTCCCTTTTTTAGAATTATCGTTTTTTGCATGACTTATTTGAATGCATTAGAGGTCTACCGACAAATTTGCTGCAGTTGCATCATATTAGCAAGTAATTTGCCCTATCCATGAGTCATCACACCACACATTTCGTGTAAATATTGTAATCGTTGGCAAATCAGGTACTCTATTTGTATAGTCAATTGAGGGTTAAGTATGTCGAACGCGCCGTTATATTTGCAGATAAAGCAGTTTATTGATGACAAGATCTCTATGGGACACTGGCCACCCGGGCACAGAATCACTACAGAGTTAGAGCTGACCAAACAGTTCAACGTTAGCCGAATGACGGTGAACAAAGCCATCAGAGATCTGGTAAGTGAAGGGAAATTAGCACGCAAGCCGCGTCTCGGTACTTTCGTCTGTGAACCGACAGAAAAAGCCCAGTCTCCGCTGCTCGACATCAACAACATCGCTCAAGAGATACGTGAGCGTGGACAAAATCATCGAAGCCAAGTGGTTAAACATCTGCAAATCAACGCGGATGAAAAGACCGCCATGCAATTGGGTGTCATGATTAACACACCCATTTTTTATAGTGAAATCATCCACTTTTCTGACAACACACCGACGCAGTTAGAGTGTCGCTGGGTGAATTCGGATATTGTCCCTAACTACCTAGATCAAGATTTTACTCACGCGACTCCGAATGAATATCTCTCAAACAACTGTCCACTGAGTGCCATAGAACACACTGTAGAGGCCATTGTGCCGGAACATAAAGTTCAAGAGAGCCTAGAAATGGCAGCCAATGAGCCGTGCTTACTACTCAATCGTCGCACCTGGAGTGCTGAACGCTTGGTTAGTTTTGCCCTGCTTTATCACCCTGGTTCTAAATACAAATTAAGCTCTAAGATACTGCTCGATTAAAGCACATCATCCTGCTCATTGATCACAATTTTGCAACATCAACTTGATTAGTTAAGTACTTTAGCCTATTTATTTGTATATACATTTAAACAACCAAGGTTAACGATCGAAATGGCGACAAACTTGATCCTTAAAAATGCAAGTATCTGTTCAATGGCAGTTGGGGAGCTCGGCTACGCGCCGTCAACACCTCAAGACATATTGGTCGTAGGTGGCAAAATTGCTCAAATCGTCCCATCAGAATCAAACGCATTTGCCACACAAGAATCAATGTCAGGTCACCTGGTCGTTGACTGTTCAGGCAAGTTGGTGACACCAGGGTTAATCGACAGCCACACTCACCTAATTTACGCGGGCAATCGTGCCAATGAGTTTGAGATGAGACTTAAAGGCGCAGCTTACACTGACATTGCAGCGCAAGGCGGCGGAATCTTGTCAACGGTTCGAGCGACACGTGCCGCGACTGAAGAAGAACTCATTGAGCTAGCCCTACCGCGCCTCGATGGTCTACTAAGTAGTGGTGTTACCACGGTTGAAGTTAAATCCGGCTATGGACTGACACTCGAAGACGAATTAAAGATGCTCAGAGCGGCTAAGGCTTTAGAGAACCATCGTCGTGTGCGTATCACAACTACACTTTTGGCTGCACATACGGTTCCACCTGAGTTTAAAGACAACGCCGATGAGTATGTCGACCTTATCTGCGACACCATCATCCCACGAGTCGCTGCGAAAAAGCTTGCAGATTCAGTCGATGTATTTTGTGAGTCGATCGGCTTTACGTTGGAGCAAACCGAGCGCGTCTTTCAAGCGGCCATAAACCATGGCTTGTCCATAAAAGGTCACACAGAGCAGCTCTCCAATATGGGCGGCAGTGCCTTAGCGGCAAACTATGGGGCGACCTCTGTTGATCATATTGAATATCTCGACCTTGCAGGCGTAAAAGCACTGAGTGAACACAATACCGTTGCTAGCTTGCTACCAGGCGCTTTCTACTTTTTGAAAGAGACTCAACTGCCGCCTATCGAACTTTTACGCCAACACAAGGTACCGATGGCTCTTGCGACCGACTTAAACCCTGGGACTTCCCCCTTTGCAGACCTCACTCTGATGATGAACATGGGCTGCACTCTCTTTGGGTTAACCCCAGAAGAGTCTTTGAGAGGCGTTACCTGCCACGCAGCGCAAGCCATTGGCAAAGCTGGTTCACGTGGGAGAATTGTAGAAGGCTATGACGCGGATTTCACAATCTGGAACATTGAGCATCCAGCGGATCTTAGCTATCAGGTCGGTGTACCACGCCTATCTAAACGTATCGTTGCAGGAGAGCTATGCCATGACAGCTTCTAAGCTAACCCAACATAATCATAATTGGACAGGTCGTGATGACCTAGAAGACGGTGTAGATGGCAAGCGAGTTCACCACATCACGCAGGTCGTTGATTGCTTGAACATACCCTCTGAACGAAGCGTTGCGCTTATCGGTTTTGAGACTGACGCTGGCGTCGCACAAAACAAAGGACGCATCGGAGCTAAGCAATCACCGAACCTCATTCGCCAAGCACTCGCGAATATGGCATGGCATAACCAAGCGAATGTTTACGATCTCGGAAATGTAACTTGTGAAGGTGATGATCTCACTAACGCACAAACACAATGTGCTGAGGTCGTGACTAAAGCCCTAAACGAAACACGCACCATCGTATTGGGCGGTGGACATGAGATAGCGTGGTCATCATTTCAAGGGTTAGCCAATCACCTTGATCAGATATCACAAGATCAACCACCTCGTATTGGCATCATCAACTTCGATGCGCATTTCGATTTGCGCGAACATGAAAGTGAGATTGCCGATGTAAAACCAAGCTCTGGCACACCATTCAATCAAATCCACCAATGGTGCCAAACAAAAGGCTGGCCGTTTCACTACGCTTGTTTAGGTGTAAGCGCTGCGAGCAATACGCAAGCTCTGTTTAAAAAAGCAGACGCGCTCAATGTTTGGTATTTGAATGACCACCAAATCACCTACCCTAATCTGGTCGGTAACTTAGAAAAGTTGTCTGAATTTATCAAACAGTGCGACTACCTATACCTAACCATCGATCTTGATGTTTTCCCAGCGGCAACTGCCCCGGGAGTCAGTGCTCCAGCAGCACGCGGAGTCAGCTATGACAATCTCGCGCCGCTGTTAGAACTCGTACTTCAACACCCAGATAAATTGCTACTCGCTGACATTGCTGAGTACAACCCAAATTACGACATAGACCAACAGACGGCTCGACTTGCTGCACGCCTATGTTGGGATATCGCCAACGCTATGGCAAACGCATAACTTTAATAAAAACAAAAGATAACGTGAACATAAGGAAATCCAACATGACGGAACATCACAATAGCGACCCTCGCCTAGATACCTCACGTGAGATTCGCGCTCCGCATGGTACGACACTGCGTACTAAGTCTTGGCTAACAGAAGCGCCATTACGCATGTTAATGAACAACCTAGACCCAGACGTAGCTGAGCACCCTCACTCGCTGGTTGTATATGGTGGTATTGGCCGCGCTGCTCGCGATTGGAAATGCTTCGATACCATTGTTGAAGTGCTAGAGCGCCTAGAAGACGACCAAACCTTACTAGTACAGTCAGGCAAACCTGTAGGCGTCTTCCCAACTCACAAAGACGCACCGCGTGTATTAATCGCCAACTCAAACATCGTACCGCACTGGGCAAACTGGGAGCATTTTAACGAGCTCGATAAACAAGGCTTGATGATGTACGGCCAAATGACTGCGGGTAGCTGGATCTACATCGGCTCACAAGGCATCGTTCAAGGTACTTACGAAACCTTCGTTGCAATGGCTAAACAGCACTTCAATGGTGACGCAAAAGGACGCTGGATCCTAACAGGCGGCCTTGGTGGCATGGGCGGCGCTCAACCTCTAGCGGCAACCATGGCAGGTTTCTCTATGATCGCGGTTGAGTGTGACGAATCTCGTATCGATTACCGTCTGCGTACTGGCTATGTAGACAAAAAAGCTACCAGCCTAGATGAAGCAATGGCGATCATTACAGAATCTGAAACACCAGTCTCTGTTGGCCTACTTGGTAATGCAGCCGACGTATTCCCAGAACTTGTAGAACGCAACATCACCCCTGATGCAGTAACAGACCAAACCTCTGCTCACGACCCACTCAATGGCTACCTACCTCAAGGCTGGTCAATGGAGAAAGCAGCGGAAGAGCGCTTAGCCGATGAAGCGAAAGTAGTAAAAGCAGCGAAGCAATCTATGGCGATCCAAGTGCAAGCGATGCTAGATCTGCAAGAACGCGGTGCAGCAACCGTGGACTATGGTAACAACATTCGTCAAATGGCACTGGAAGAAGGCGTCGAAAACGCATTCAATTTCCCAGGTTTCGTTCCTCAATATATCCGTCCTCTTTTCTGTGAAGGTATTGGTCCATTCCGTTGGGCTGCACTGTCTGGTGATCCAGAAGATATCTACAAAACTGACCAGAAAGTAAAAGAGCTGATTCCGGACAACCCACATCTTCACAACTGGCTAGATATGGCTCGTGAGCGCATTCAATTCCAAGGCCTACCAGCTCGTATTTGTTGGGTTGGATTGAAGGACCGTGAACGTTTAGGTCAGGCGTTCAACGAAATGGTTAAAAATGGCGAACTAAAAGCACCAGTCGTTATTGGTCGTGACCACCTAGATTCTGGCTCAGTAGCTAGTCCTAACCGTGAAACAGAAAGTATGATGGATGGCTCTGATGCTGTATCAGATTGGCCACTACTCAACGCTCTGCTGAACACAGCTGGCGGCGCAACTTGGGTTTCTCTGCATCACGGTGGTGGCGTAGGTATGGGCTTCTCACAGCACTCAGGTATGGTGATCTGTTGTGATGGTAGTGATGATGCGTCTCGTCGTATTGCTCGCGTACTGCACAACGACCCAGCAACCGGCGTAATGCGACACGCAGATGCAGGCTACGACATTGCTAAGCAGTGTGCGAAAGACCAAAAACTAGACCTACCGATGCTAAACGCTGAACTACGTAAGCTTTAAGAGTGAGAGAAGATATGTTGAACCTATTACTGAAACCAGGACAACTTGGCCTATCCGAGCTTCGTAAAATCAGCCGTAGCCCAGTGAACCTATCGTTGGATCCTGAAGCCATTCCTGATATTGAGGCAAGCACTCAAGTGGTTGAGCAAGTGATCGCCGAAGATCGTACCGTGTATGGCATCAACACTGGTTTTGGCTTACTCGCAAACACTAAAATCGCACCTGAAGATTTAGAAGTGCTACAGAAAAGTATTGTGCTTTCGCATGCTGCTGGTATCGGCAAGTTCATGTCTGATGAGACCGTTCGTCTAATGATGGTACTGAAGATCAACAGCCTGTCACGTGGCTACTCGGGCATTCGTCTTAAAGTCATTAATGCACTTATCGACCTAGTGAACGCGCAAGTCTATCCTTGTGTGCCACAGAAAGGCTCTGTAGGTGCATCGGGCGACTTAGCACCCCTTGCTCATATGAGTACGGTTCTACTGGGTGAAGGTCAAGCACGTCACAATGGCAAGATCATTACTGGCTTAGAAGCGATGCAAATTGCAGGACTTGAGCCAATTACCCTCGCGCCCAAAGAAGGTCTAGCGCTACTCAACGGCACTCAAGCTTCTACAGCATTTGCACTGGAAGGCTTGTTTGCGGCAGAAGATCTGTTCGCCTCAGCAACAGTCTGTGGTGCGATGTCAGTAGAAGCGGCGCTTGGAAGCCGTCGACCATTTGACCCTCGAATCCACCGTGTGCGTGGTCATCGCGGACAAATGGACGCAGCTCTGGCTTACCGTCACCTACTCGATCAAACCAGTGAAATTGGTGAATCTCATACCTGCTGTGAAAAGGTTCAAGACCCATATTCACTGCGCTGTCAGCCTCAAGTGATGGGGGCATGTTTACAACAGATTCGAAACGCTGCGGAGATCCTAAAGATCGAAGCAAACTCTGTGTCTGATAACCCGTTAGTGTTTGCGGACGATGGCGACATCATTTCTGGCGGTAACTTCCACGCGGAACCTGTCGCTATGGCCGCAGATAACTTAGCGCTAGCAATTGCTGAGATTGGCAGTCTGTCTGAACGCCGCATGGCGCTATTGATTGACAGTGCATTGAGCAAACTACCTCCATTCTTGGTCGACAACGGTGGTGTAAACTCAGGCTTTATGATTGCTCAGGTAACATCGGCAGCGCTAGCAAGTGAAAACAAAACACTCGCGCACCCTGCTTCGGTTGATAGCTTACCAACATCAGCAAACCAAGAAGACCACGTTTCGATGGCGACATTTGCAGGCCGCCGCTTGCGTGACATGGCCGAAAACACCCGTGGCATTCTTGCAGTTGAGTACTTATCAGCAGCGCAAGGGCTTGATTTCCGAGCGCCAAACAAGTCGTCAGCAAAAGTAGAAGAAGCGAAACAAATCTTACGTGAGAAGGTAAGCTTTTACGACAAAGACCGTTATTTCGCACCAGACATCGAACAAGCTAACTTGCTGCTTAAGCTTTCAGTACACAACCATCTAATGCCTGATGGCATTCTATGTAGCTTCTAAGTAGCAATATTCTGCGTTAAGGATATCTCTACTTAACCGACTAAACCTGCACTTCATAGCTCAAATATGAAGTGCAGGCATCACTAATTAAGCCGCTCACCTTTCCACACCCACCCCTATTATTTACAGCATCAATGTTCTAACCAAGATCACATAACACTCGCATTACCATTCTGTAGCATATGAACACAGTCACTAACTGGATAGACCATTAGATTCGAATTAGTCCGTTATAATCGGCCGCAGTTTTGATAATGAATAGCGGTATTATGTTTCTGACACCATACGTTTCTACTGAAGAAAACAAATTTCAATTCACTCGTGAACAAGCTAGCCACTTCGCAAAAAAGGTTGCTGGTGATTTCAACCCAATTCACGATGAAGACAACAAGCGCTTTTGTGTACCTGGCGACCTACTATTTGCGGTTCTACTGCAAAAGCAAGGCATTAGCCAAAAGATGCGTTTTGATTTTTCAGGCATGGTAAGCGATGGCATTGCATTGGATGTAGAAAACAAATGCGATAAAGAAAGTGCTGTTGTTGATGAGAAAGGCAAAGAGTACCTACACATGACATGTGAAGGTGAAACAAGCCAAGATCAAGCATTCATCGAACATGTCGTGACTAATTACGTCCAGTTCTCTGGTATGAACTTCCCGCACATCATGGTTCCTCTTATGGAAGAGCAGCAAATGATGATCAACTGTCAGCGTCCACTGGTTATCTATGAAAGCATGGAAGTAGAGTTCTCTCGTATCGACCTAACTCACCCAGAAGTTGAGTTCTCTGGCGCAACATTCGACGTTGAAGGTAAGCGCGGTGTTGTAACTCTTAACTTCGACTTTAAAGAAGATGGCGAAGTGGTTGGTAAAGGCGTTAAACGCATGGTCGCAAGTGGTCTTAAGCCATACGATCAAGCGTCAGTTGACGACCTAGTAAACCGCTTCAACGAGCGCAAAGATATGTTTCTAGCACAGTTCGCTGCAGCCGCTTAATCGCTGAAAATCTCTGTAGTGAAAAGCGATAGCAAAAATTTTAAAGCCCAGCTTGAGATAAGCTGGGCTTTTTGATGTCTACAACCTAATTGACGACAGGTAAGGTTTCAACAAAAAGAGCTTCACACTATGAAGCTCTTTAAATAAAAGCATTGGGGAATTAGTGGCGCTTTCTTAGCAAACCAACACCTACCAACATCAATAGCCAGTGCCACCCAAATGAGCCACCGCCACTGCCGCCGCTTCCTGACTTGGCAACTTCATTGCCACTCAAGTTCGACCCCACAATTTCACTGGTGTGCCTTAGGTTGCTAAACCTAATTTCATCCGCACCTACCGAGCGAGAACCATCTTTTGCATAAATAATCTCTAAACTATTGCCCGTTTCAAGGACCAAAGGTACTGACACTGACTCATTCAAAATACCAGACTTGATGTAAGCGACCTTACCATTTGTCAAAATAACAACTTCGTCAAAATGCTCTTCCGTCGAAATTTTCAAGTCTAGTGTGACGCTTCCTTTAGGAATACCGTTTATACCCAAACGGGCTACTTGAGAGTCGAACAAAAACGGAGAAACAATTTCATTACCTATTACTTTCCAGGTTCTATCACTTACCATTTCATCGTATGGGATATCAACTAGGTTAGCAGTTTGTTGGTTGACTGAATTACCTGCATTAACTGCAACAAGATTGGTGATTGACTCAGAACCAGGCAAGTCAGTATTAAACTCTATCCCGAAAGAGTAAAATCCAACGGTTGGTAAGTTCTTTGTAATTTGAATTTCACAGCTTCCACCAATCGCTAGATCGTTACAGCTATTGCTTGTAATGACAGAACCTTGCACAGGGTTAACGCCTGAAAAAGTAATAACTTGATCGCTAAAATTATCAAACTTAAACGTGTGGCTCAGTTGGCCGACAGAACGCATTCTTAGATGCTCTCGTGAACGATAACTAAAGCCTCTTGTCATATCAGCGATCCATGAATCAAAATGCCCTATGTTCGAATAAACGCCATAGGCATTTGCTTGAGCACAGCCTTCTCCCCAACTAACCACGCCAAGTTGTTCATAGCTGCCATTCGTCTCAACAACAATTGGACCACCACTATCTCCTTGGCACGAATCTTTACCACCGTTCACAAAGCCGGCACAAAATGCATCATTACCAATTCTTGCATAATTAGGGTTGATTGACGGATCAATACTCTTACATGTCTCTTGATTAACGAGAGGCACATCCACCTGATACAGATGATTGCTGTTGGCAAAGTTACTTGATGTATCTTGGTCACCCCACCCCATCACTGTTAGATTTTGACCGTCATTTAGGTTCCAACGAAGGTTACTGTCTGCCAATGAAACCGCTTTTTCTTGAGGAACCTCTGTCAGTTCTATAATCGCGATATCATTACTCATCCCAACTTGACCATATTGACCATGGATGTAGATGTTCTTAACTCCGTAACGATGCTCTGCCACTTCACTAGAAGAAAGGTCTGAAACACCAATTACCACTTCGACATTGTCTGGGTGTTCATTGTCCACACAGTGCGCCGCCGTTAATACATAGCGTGAACCAATAAAACTAGCACCACAAAATTGGCTTTTGTAAGCATCTAAGTTTTTGGTAACAAGTGCCGTCATAAATGGCCAGCTCTCCGCAGGGGCTTGCTCACCATTAATGATTCGAGAGGAGACGTCAGCGAACGCTGGCGTCGAAGACAAACATGCTAATCCAACAACTGCGGACAGCAACTTAGCCTGTTTCATATTTTTTACCTAGCCTTAATTACTTCTAATAGTCGGCGCAGGCTAATTTATAAATAAAACATATGAAACATGAGTTTTGTATTTTTGTGACGTACATTAAGTTATGAGATTTATTCTCATTTACGACACGCTCTTTTAAATCCAGCGGCGAACTTTCTGTTTGTAATCAACGTATTCGGCACCGAATAGTGATTCTAACGCTTGCTCTTCAGGAAGGATTTGAAAGCGGTTCATGTAGATAACGAATAAGAAGCTAAGCGAAAGGCTAAATAGATTTTGCAGATAGTATCCGAAACAAAATAGCAAAATGAAGAGCGCAAGATACATTGGGTTTCTGCTGTATCCGAAGATACCTGAATCAACCACCAATGAGGCACTGTCCACTTTGATTGGGTTTACTGTGGTTTTGCGTTTCTTGAACTCCCAAACCGCAGAAAGACCAATCACGCCGCTGACCAAGATACCCAGTAATAACATGAGCTGATGATAAGGAAGAGAAAACGAAGCCAACGTAAAGCTATTTGCTAGCCAATATGACAACAATAGAATCACAACAAACAACGCGAGCGGTGGTACTTTTAATTCCAAGAACTTCATAGCCTTCCTTATGCCATATTGAGATATTAAAAAGCCCAGTCAGTGCTGGGCTTCATCATTTATATCAATCTTTCAAGTGCTTGTAGTGGGTGAGCAAGTTTCTCTCCCTCGAAGCGCTTAACCTGACTTCTGCAAGAATACCCTGTTGCAAGGCATCGATCTTTAGGAAGATCTTGAATTTGTGGCTTCCAACTCAATCCATAGATATCTTTCGACATCTGCAGCTTATCGACTTCGTGACCAAAAGTACCGGCCATACCACAACAGCCCACAGGCACCGTCGTTAGCCCGGCACCAAAGTGAGCGAATATTGCGCCCCACTCTTTCTCTGCATTTGGCATTTTGGTCTTTTCAGTACAGTGAGCAAACAAGTACCACATCTCTTCGCTAGACTCGCGACTAGTAAACTCTTCAAGACGTGGCAGCATCCATTCGTGCACAGTGAGTACATCAAAATCACCACGCTTATCACCGAGTACTTCTAGATACTCGTCGCGGTAACAAAGCACCAGAGCAGGATCAACACCGACTAATGGAATACCGATATCAGCGATAAGCGATAAGAAATCAGCGGTCGATTTAGCATTCTTTGCAAACTTACTTAGGAAGCCCTTAATATGCTGAGCTTTACCATTTGGTTTGAATGGTAGAACGACCGGAGTTTTCCCAAGCTTGATAAGTAGCGAGACAAAGTCTTCGACCACTTCTGCGTCGTAGTAACTGGTGAACGGGTCTTGAACAATCAGAACGTGCTGCTGTTTTTGCTCCTTCGACAGACCTTCTAAATACTGTAAGTCAAACGCCTTAAGCTGTTTTTCAGATAACCGCTTATCCAGCGTAGGTACAGACATCAAAGGTGCATCAACATAACCTACTGTTTTTGCTGTCGCGCTTTGTACCCACTTCTGCGACAGAGCCGCATTGACAACTTTTGGCGCTTTAGCCATTAACGGCAACATGCTCTCAATGTTCGCCACCAAATAGTCTTTTGCTGGACGTTGGTAACGAGAGTAGTAAATATTTAGGAAACGAGAGCGGAAGCTAGGAACGTCCACTTTGATCGGACACTGGCTTGCACACGCTTTACAAGCAAGACAACCATTCATCGCTTCATGCACTTCATGAGAGAAGTCGTATTCGTGGCGCTTGTTAAGCGAGTTACGAACACGCTCAATCATGGTCTTAACTGGTGTTGAATCGTTAAGTGCTTGTTGCTCCAAGTCGAGGATATCCACACCCTGCTCAGTTAACTGACGCAACCACTCACGCACTAAGCCTGCACGGCCTTTTGGAGAATGACGACGATCGGCCGTCACCTTCATCGATGGACACATCGGTGAGCTTGTATCGTAGTTAAAACATAGACCGTTGCCGTTACACTCCATCACTTGCTTGAAGCTATCACGGACTTGTACATCAATCTGACGATCGTAGTAACCGCGTTTAGTGTCGGTGACTTTGACCAATTCTGCATCACTATCAAGTGGTGTACAGATCTTGCCTGGGTTCATTTTGTTGTGCGGGTCAAACGCTGCTTTTACTCGACGAAGCTCAGTGAACAGCTCCTGACCAAAGAAGTCTGGACCATATTCAGAGCGGAAGCCCTTACCATGCTCACCCCACATCAAGCCGCCATACTTAGCCACCAGCTTAACGACTTCATCGGAGACTTCATGCATCAACGCTTCTTGTTTAGGATCGCAAAGATCCAACGCTGGACGCACGTGCAGAACACCCGCATCAACATGGCCAAACATGCCATAGTTTAAAGACTTAGCATCAAGCAGTTCACGGAACTCAGCAATAAAGTCAGCTAGGTTCTCTGGCGGCACACAAGTATCTTCAGCAAATGCAACAGGCTTAGCTCGTCCTTTTGCTGCACCCAACAGGCCTACGGCTTTTTTACGCATGTTATAAATACGACCAATGCTCGCTAAATCACTGCACACTTGAAAACCGATGATGCCCGCTTCTTCCGCTTCTAGCATTTGGTTCAAGCGTTCAGTCAGCGCACACACTTGTGCTTCAACTTCAGCCTCATCCTGACCAGCAAACTCAACCATATTGATGCCGAGCATCTCTTTATTCGGCACATCTGTCAGCAAGTCGCTCACTGTGTGCCAAACAATATCTTGCTTAGCGAGATTCAATACTCGCGAGTCAACGGTTTCGACAGACAAAGCATTCGCTTCCACCATAAATGGCGCATTACGTAATGCAGAGTCAAACGAGTTGTACTTCACGTTGACGAGCGTTCGAGCTTTTGGAATAGGAGTAAGGTTTAGCTTAGCTTCAGTGATAAAAGCCAATGACCCTTCTGCACCACAAAGCACGCGAGTGATATCAAAACGGTCGTTTTCTTCATTCAACGCGTTCTTTAAGTCGTAACCAGTAAGAAAACGGTTCAATGGTGGGAATTTTTCTAGGATTTGTTGGCGTTTTTCACGACAAACAGACTCCGTTACCTCTAACGCTTTATGGGCGAACTCGCCAACGTTGGGTAACCCATTTGAAAGGTCTGACTCCAGAATAGAACCGTCAGCAAACACCGCTTGCAACGACAACACATGATCGGAAGTTTTGCCGTATTTCAGCGAGCCTTGACCTGAAGCATCCGTATTAATCATTCCGCCTAAGGTGGCACGGTTACTGGTCGAAAGATCTGGAGAGAAGAAATAGCCATAAGGGCGAACTGCATCGTTCAATTGATCTTTGACGATACCCGCTTGAACACGAACCCAACCCTCTTTCTCATTTATCTCAATCACTTGATTCATGTATCGGGAAAGGTCGACAACCACACCTTTCGTCAAGGATTGACCGTTAGTACCCGTACCGCCACCACGAGGGGAAAAAGTCACTCTTTCATACGTGGATTTCGCACTGATCTTTCCGACTAACGAAACGTCGTGAGTAGTTTTTGGGAGTACCACCGCCTGTGGCAGCTGTTGATAAACACTGTTATCGGTCGCGACGGCTAAACGGCTTGAATAATGAGATTCGATGTCACCAGTAAAACCTGCCGCTTTTAACTCTTCTAAAAAGCGAACAACAACTGGATCGACATCAGCATTGAGTTGAAGTCTTGGTAACATTTGCTTCCTGCCCCTACTTCGCTGATCCTATCAGCAATGGGTTAAATTAGAATTTTAATAATTTTCTTTGAATTTCGTCACTTTACTACTAATAAGTTCATATAAAAAGGTGATCAAATAAGAATCTCAGTGCAAGAATGCAATAATAGTCACTTTTCTATTCTTTCAGTAGTAACATACTGGATATCGTTTTGTTAAAGATACCCATGAGCACAATATAATGAGAAAAAATAAAACAGTCACAACAGAAGACATTCTTCTAAAACTATGCCAATCGGTATCAAGCGTACTGACTTCTGCAACTGCTTCTCCTGTTCAATACTCAGCTATGGTCCAAAAGATCAGTAAGACCAGCCTTAAGCCAGATTTTGGTTGTTTTGTTCTATTCGACGGTGGCTTTTCAGGCTTAGTTGTTATCAACTTCACTTCAAAAGCGGCTCTAGAGATCTACGCAAACTACATGCGCAACATGGGCATGCCGGAAGATGAGCTTGCCGTACTACACACCTCTGACGAAGTGGGTGATGTTTTGGGTGAGCTGATGAACCAATTGGTTGGCGACTTTACCAACAAAGTACGTAAAGAGCTGCAAACCAACATTACCCAGAACCAACCAAAAATGCTGTCTCTGAACAAACAAGTTAACCTATCAGTAGATACTAATCTGGATCGACCACAAGCGCGCCGTGTGACTTTCTCTACTGAAAAGAACAACATTTTCTACCTAGAGCTGGCAATGGATAAGACTGAGTTTATTCAGCTTGAAGAGTTTGAAATTTCTGAAGATGAATGCCCAGACAGCATCTTAGAAGCAACGCAAAAGAAAATGAACGAAGACAAATCAGACAACAAACCGTCTGACAACGACGCAGCAGCAGACTTGCTGGACGAACTAGGCATCTAAGCCAAATTTTCGTTCTTACCTTCTAAAACACCATCAACGATTTGATGGTGTTTTTCATTTCTAGGGCTACATTCAGACCAATCACTACCATTGCTAACACGACTTTTACTTTCTGTTGCTCACTAAAACGGGTAAAATGTCGGACTTTTAAAAAAATGTGGTAATGATTAGTCAGTCGATGGATAAGAAAAGAGCCCTCAAAAAAATTGCCAAGTGCTTAGAGCTTGGAAACTCAGCCAACGTTAACGAAGCCGCTAACGCAATCAAAATGGCGCATAACTTGATGCTCAAATACGGCCTCGAGAAGGACGATATTGAATTCATCAAGATGGGGAAAACTCAATCAACACATCTGTTACCCGCTAACATTAGCTCAACCCTTCTGCGTGTCATTCGCGGCATTAATACCAAATTTGGTGTGGAAGCGGTTCTTTTAAATCACAAAGGCTTGAAGCGTGCCGAATTCATCGGAGAAGCGGATCGCGCAATATTCGCAGCCTTTGCTTTTGACATCATCTACCGTGAAATGAATGAGCATACAGGCCAATTCCGTAATAGCTTCGCTGGCTCTGGCACTAGCTCAACGGAAGTGACTCGTCGCGTAAACTCGTTTGTCTCTGGCTGGGTTGAAGGTGCGCTGGAAAAGCTGCCGACGATCACCCCCGATGATGAATCAAACAACAAAATCAATAACTACATTGATAAAGAATTTAAAAACATCGACCGCGAAACCTTTAAGCAACAACTAAAAGAAGCGATGAAAAACCTTACTGCTGATTATGAAGTAGGCTTAAAGAAAGGTCGTAAGTTATCTGTAAACCGCCCTGTCGCTGGTGCGCAGGCGGCGAAGCGGATAACCAAATCCTAATACTGGCTTTACTTAACAGTAAATCGCTGATAAATATTTCCTTCGACGGATATACAGAACAATATGTTTGTCATACACATCGACTGTTATGACTGAAGTACAACATGGAGACAACACGTTGAAAAAAATCACATTAGCACTTGCGCTGACTATCGCTCTAACTGGCTGTCAGGCGACTCAGCGTCAAAACGCAACGACAGGTGAATCTGAAACAAACTCTGCGACACAAGGTGCACTTATCGGTGCTATCGCTGGTGCCGTAGCGGGTGCGGCAACGGGTGATGACTCTAAAGATCGTCGTAAACGTGCACTGATTGGTGCTGCAGGTGGCGCAGCTGTCGGTGGTGGTATTGGTTACTACTTCGACCAACAAGAAGCAGCATTACGCCAAGAGCTACTTAACTCTGGCGTTCAGGTTGAGCGTGTGGGCGAAAACCAACTGCTACTTCGCCTAGAAAACGGCATCGGTTTTGAATCGGGTTCTTACGCTCTTGAGCCAAGCATCCACAAAACACTACGCGGTGTTGCTCGTATTCTGGTTGAATACCCTGACACAAGCCTAGTGATCGATGGTCACACAGATAGCACAGGTAGCGAGTCTACAAACCAAATCCTATCTGAGCGTCGTGCTGAATCTGTACGTGCATTCTTGATCTCTCAAGATGTTGCAGCAGGCCGCGCTATTGCTCGTGGTAACGGTGAACGCTACCCAATCTGTGACAATGGTACATCTCAAGGTCGAGCATGTAACCGTCGCGTAGAGATTCAAATTCTACCGCTGAAATAATCTCGATTAAGCCCAGCCAATCGCTGGGCTTTTTTATAGGAACTACCGAGAAAGATGGATCTATGTTGCACAAGCTCACTTTAATTCCCCTACTTTTTTGTCTTCTTAGCGCCCAATCATTTGCAGAGATAACACAGCAAGAACTGACTCAGCTTCAAGAGAAGGCCAACCAAGGCAACTCAGAAGACGAGTTTCGTTTAGCACAGACCTACTTGAATGAACCGAGCATCAAAAACGAAGAAGAAGCTTTCTATTGGTTTTCTCAAGCTGCAGAACAAGGCCACCAGCAAGCTCAACTGCAAGCTGCTGATATGCTGGTCAAAGGACAAGGCACTCAGAAGGATATTAACGCTGCTGCCCTTTGGTATACGCAACTTGCTATAGAAGGCAATCATCAAGCGGCATTCAACTTGGGCGAGCTCTATGAACAAGAAACCGAGTCGTTTGATGCGCTTGACCAAGCTGAGCTGTGGTACCGTCTAGCAAGCTCTCAGATCCCTCAAGCTCAACAAGCGTATGAACGCGTCCTGCAAGCGCAATTTAATCAGCGTCGCTCACAACAAGTTTCATCATTTAAAGCGCTTGATGAGCAATATAGTGAGCAAGCCACAACCCAATTAACTAATTCGTCTTCCGTGACAACATCGCAGACGACCCAATCTGCGTTTCAGGCTAGCCAACAAAGCAAAACCTCTCACAATTTAATTATTGGCTTAGCTATTGTTATTACCCTGCTACTCGGCGTGACGGGCATTTTAATCGCCAAACTGCGTAAAAATAATCAAACGAAAACTGAAGATATCAATCGAGAACAAATCAAGCTCAAAGATATTCAGCTTAAACAGCAAAAGCACCAAATCGCCACGCTCTATAAAGAGCTGAAGAAACGACAAAACAGTAAGAGCAATCACAACCTTCAGCTAGCCTGTGCTGTGTTTGGATACAAGATTTCGGCCATTCCTGAACAAAAGAAAATCAAAATTCGCTATAAGCAACTCTCTAAAATTTATCACCCAGATGTCCAAGGTAGCGATGAAGAGATGAAAAGGTTGAACGCTGCCCTGAAAACAATCTTACAAAATGTTACCAAAACGTAACAAATAAATTCTTACGGGGACGACGTAGTGCACGGAAACCCATTATTATTGGCGTCGCAAACGATCTCCCTCTCAAAAATAGGTAACAAACAATTAACTTATTAGTACTACTTGTGTCATAATCCACGCCGAAAATACACCTGACGATACAGGTGAGGAGAGGATATGTTCACAATTGAAGGCGTATGTGATTGGTGTAAAAAGCCAAGCCTAGTAAAAAAACATGACTACCTTGACGGTAAGTCTCATTGTTCATGTGAAGAATGCAATGACATTGCAACCATGGACGTTCGCCAGTTCAATATCGGCGAAATGGAAATGAGAGCAAAACTCTCCGAGGCAACGAGAAGATAGTTACCTCAACACGGAAGTAAAAAAAGCGCCAATCGAGGCGCTTTTTTGATCCTGGTACCTTACCGCATCCACCATCTTTTTTCGCTACACCATCACTTCCCTTTGTCCTTAAGCCCTCTTTCGCTTCTAAAGAGACCTTCTATCTAAGCAAGTCACCTCAGTGCCTATACAGTACTTTTATCAAACCACTGTATAAACCTGTATAGAAAAGGTGCTATGGATCTCAAACCTTCTTAATCATGAGAAATTTTGATATTTCAGTCGAATTTAAAAACACAATTTAAAACAATAACTTAATCTAGATTT